>DAIQBJ010000001.1:0-66154 GCA_036781225.1 Gemmatimonadales bacterium
GTCCAGCCACGGGTCTCGCCTTCATGTTGGCGACCAGTTCGACCGGCTTCCCCGCGATGGTGGCGCTCTGGGCATTGGTGAAGCCCCGAGCTTTTGTCCTTTACCTTGGGTTCGCGATCACTGGCGCGATGATAGCTGGATACAGCTACGCGGCCACGCTCGCGCTGCTGAGCAATTAGCGGGATCGGGCGGTGTACGCGCCGGAACCAGCTCCCCTCCGAAGTTGCTCGACCTGCACGGAGAAGAGCGATTCCGGCGCCTGGCAAATCTCACCCGGTCGCAGCACCGCCACCAAGTTTTTACGCGGAGCTAGAGCCGCCGCAGCACGTGGATGATGTCGCCCCGAGCGTCGCGAGCCGATTAGGCCGCCGATTTCTCTCCTCCTCGTCGCCCTCGAGGTCGTAGTTGAGGTGGTACACCTCCCATTCGACGCCGTCCGGGTCCTTCACCCAGAACTTGTCCTGGTTGGCGTGGCAGCAGTTGACGCCCATCTCTTCCATCACAGGAAGTCCAGCGGCCTTGATGCGGCTCAACTGAGCCATCACGGCGTCAACAGAATCGACCTGTACGCCGACGTGGTCGATCGTGCCGGCGCCGACATGCCCGCCCGTGGAGAGAGCGAGGTTGACCGGTGCCCATTCGGGCAGGAACTTGACGTAGCCCGGCTTGACTTTGACGGGGTCCCCGCCGAGGAACTTCTCGTAGAACTCTCGGCTCTTGCTGAGGTCTGACACGTGCATGTGGAAGTGGACCTTTGCGCTCATGGCTCTCCCTTTCAGCAGCAGGCAGTGAGCAGAGAAACCGAACTGCCGACTCTGTCCCGCTGCACCGAATAGTAGATGTGCCGCTGTTCCTTCAACGAGCCCCGCTTGTCGGAGCATGTCGGCCCCGGGATTTACTTCGACATGCGTCTCATCTTCATACAACCGCGTTAGCGACAAGCAAGCTGTCGTCTCCACATTTCGAAGTATATCGAAATATAGAAGCCTTGTCAACCCCACCGTTGGGACCCGTTGCTATCGTGCGGACGGACCTCCTTGGAGGGTTGATGCCGAACTACTGGATAGGGTCAGGCCCGTTTCAAAGGTGGAGCAGTCACAGTCCTAGCGGCAGCCGCCGGGCGATCGCCAGCAAGATCGGCGGGGCGAAGCCACACGAACGCTAACGCGCCGAGGAGAAGAGCGACCGTGACATGACCGAATGCCACCCCCCAGCCCAAGACGCTGGCTCCGCCGAAAGCATCCAGCATCGCGCCGAGTACCAGCGGCCCGAGGAAGCCACCAGCGTAGCCAAGCGTGGAGTGCACGGCGAGCGTTGCGCCGCGCCGGCCCGGCTCCGCGCTGCCGGCACTGCCGGCAGTCAATGACGACGAATCCGACCAGATCAGCATCGCGTACAACAACACGAGGGCTGCGACGGCCATATAGGGCAGCGCCGCGCTGAAGCCGATCATCGCCGCGAGCGCGGCGGAAGTTAGCATTGTGCCGAGGACGAACCGCCGCCGACCGAAGCGGATAGCGAGCTCGTTGCCCCACACGCTTGCCAACACACCAAGCAGACCCATCACGCTCGCGACGGTGGCCGGCGCCAGTGGCGTCCACCCGCCGGACCCGTGCGCCGCGACGAAAGTGAGGAATGCGACGACCCAGCCGCGCAGAGCGGACATCTCCCACGTGTGCACGCAGTACGCGATCGAATAGGCGAGCGCCGAACGATTCCGCAGAACAGGTCGGAAGTCGAGCAGGGCCCCATGAGAAGACCCGGGCGCGCCCTTCAGACGACGGGACGGTAGCCCCACCATGACCAGCACGAAGGCGAGCGCCGCGCCAACCGCTCCGGGTACGAGCGCCCACTGCCAGCCCCGCCACGCGTTGACTGCGCCCGCGACGCCGAAGGACAGCGCGCCGCTCACGCCGACCGCCGCGGCGTGCGCGGCCACGGCCCGAGACTGCGCCGGTCCCTCGGTGAGATCGCTCAACGCCTTGAGCCCGGGCATATAGCTGCCCGCCCAGCCCGCGCCCATCAGAGCCCGGAACGCCAGCGCCGACCAGAACCCGCTCGCGGCCCAGGCGAAACCGGCGAAGGCGAGCGACGTTACGGCGACGGAGCTGAGATAAACGCGTTTGGCATCCACGCGATCGGTCAGCGACGACAGCAGCGGCACGGTGAGCGTGTACGCGGCGTAGTAGATTCCGCTGAGCCAGCCGGCCTCGGTGTTGGTCAGCGACCATGCGGAGATCAACGTCGGCAAGAGCGCCGCCACGCTGAACGCGCCGATCTGTGCGCAGGCCTGTGCCGCGCACATCGCGATCACGCCACGATTCAGCCTCATCGCGTCACGGGCGGGTCACAACAGCCGTTCGACGATGACGCAGTCGCGCCACGCCCCTTCGAGCTGCCCGTGGCGCTGGTAGACGCCGACCACTCGGAATCCGCAGCGTTCGTGCAGCACCAAGCTGGCCGTATTCTCCGGAAAAATCCGCGAGACGATCTTCCAGAACCCTCGTTCGGCATACGCCTTACATAGCGCCTCGAGCACGACGCGGCCGGCTCCCTTTCCGCGTGCGGAGCGAGCCACGTACACCGAGTGCTCGGCGACTCCCGCATAGGCGGCCCGATTTCGATATGGCCCTGCGCTCGCCCACGCGATGATCCGACCATGCTCCTCGATGAGGATCGTCGGAAAGCGATCGGCCTTCTCCGATAGTTGTGTGGCGATTTGCTGGGGCGTGCGAGGCTCGGTCTCGAACGTCGCGATCCGGTCGGCGATCCCTTCGTTGTAGATCGCCGCGATCACGGCCGCATCGGCCAGGGTCGCAAGTCGTGTCGTCATGGTCATTTTGTCGACGCTCATTTGCCGCCTAGGTCGGACTCCGACGCCTCGACCGTCACTGAATTAGCTTTTCGTAGCATCGGCTGACCGGGTCGTCTCTGTATGGCCGAAGGGCGGGATAAGCTTGAAACCTATCCGCTCGTACAGACGGATGGCGGCGTGCTGATGAATGCCAGTTTCGAGCCGTAGTGTGCCGATGCCGTGGTCCTTTGCGTAGGCGGTCAGGTGGTCGAGGAGTAGCTCACCGAAGCCCAAGCCTCGAAACTGCGAACGCACGTACATTCGTTTGATCTCACCATATTCGGTACCGAACAATTTGATACCGCCACAGCCAGCGGCGGCGCCGTTATCGCGGATCACGAAGAAGGCCACAGAATCGGCAATCAACTTCTGCATGCTAAAACCATGACGGCTAGCGCTCGGATAGAGCGGCTCGAGATGCGCGTCGAGCTCCGCGATCAATGCCGTCGCGTCGGGACTCGCGGGATGCTCCGGTGAGATAACCGCGGTCATGGGCGATGTCTCTCTCTACTCGCTTGGAACCGAGGCCGCCCGGCGAGGCCTAGTTGTCAGTACCAACGCCGCACGCCGAAGCGTATCGGTCATACAATCACGCTGAGCGCGAGGTCGGGGAGGCGCAGCTCATGCGTCGCTGCGTGGCGTCGGCAAGACGACGCATGACTTCTGTGATGCCTCCGCGGACCTCCGGCGAAAAGTCCGCCAACAGCTGTGTGCGTTCGGCAATCCGATCCGCCCGGATCCGATCGCAGAGCCGGCGTCCGGCCGGCGTGACGCCTAACAACACAGCGCGACCATCGCCGGGATGAGTGGCTCGTCGCACGTAGCCCTTCCGCTGCAATGTCGCCACGACTCGACTCGCCGTACTCTTGTCCAGGCACAATTCGGCAGCCAGGGCGTTCAGTGTGCACGGCCCGCGTCGCAGCAGGGTGTCTAGTGCGTAGCACTGGGTGAGCGAGATATCGTGACAACAGATTTGGTCGCGCTCGGCGACGAGGTAGGCCCGCACGAAGTCGACAAGCGCTTCGTGGAAAGCTTCGGCGTGTCGCTGAAGCAGCCGGTTCCGCTGCGTCATTGTGGTTGTCAGTGGCAACTATATTGAACTCGGGATATGCTGTCAACCGGCGCATCCGAGATTATCGGGCGTTGCTCGTTACAGGAGGACGCGATGGCGGATAGAGACCTAAAAGACGTCGTGAAGGAAAAGTACGGCAACGCCGCGCTGAAGGTTGTCAGCGGCAGTAATGCGTCTTGCTGCGAGACCGTATCGTCACACGGGCAGAACGATCCGATCACGTCCAACCTCTATGGCTGTGGCGAGACGGCCGGGCTACCCGCGGAGGCGGTCGCTGCCTCGCTAGGCTGCGGTAACCCGACGGCGCTCGCGCAACTCAACGCCGGCGAGGTTGTGCTCGACCTCGGCTCCGGCGGCGGCATCGACGTGCTCCTCTCGGCGAAACGTGTCGGACCGACGGGCAAGGCCTATGGGCTCGACATGACGGATGAGATGCTGGCGCTCGCGCGCGAGAATCAGAAGAAGGCAGCCGTGACCAACGTCGAGTTCCTCAAGGGGGAGATCGAACACATCCCCCTCCCCGGCAACAGCGTGGATGTCATCATCTCGAATTGCGTCATCAATCTGTCGGCCGACAAAGATCGCGTGCTGACCGAGGCCTTCCGGGTGCTCAAGCCCGGCGGGCGGTTTGCGGTCTCGGACGTCGTCGTACGGGGTGAGGTCCCGACCGCCATCCGTCGCAGCGTGGAGCTGTGGATCGGCTGCGTAGCGGGAGCGCTCGAGGAAAACGAGTATCGCGAAAAGCTGACGAAAGCCGGCTTCGAGGCGATCGGCGTCGAGCCGACGCGGGTGTATCGGACTGAGGATGCACGCGACTTCTTCGCGGGCTCGGGGATCGACATCGACGCAATTGCGCCCCAGGTCGAAGGCAAGTTCATGAGCGCGTTCGTTCGCGCCATCAAGCCCAGATCCCGCTGAGCGACCGAGAGTCGCCTTGATGATTTGGGGCGGCCACCCCAGCGGAATCTGGCAATCCCCTATGCCTCCCCTGTCGTAGGAGCGACCGCGTTCAATTTCTAGCTCCGTTGCGCGGTTGATCCAGTCAGCTTCAGTCGCAGCAATCTAAACGTCACGGTCGTGTGATTTTTTCGCAACTCGCCGCGCGCATTCTCCGAGCCCACAGTCGCTCAGTCCGAGTCGCTCGCTCGAAGCGCTGGGCAGACGAAGCGAATGGCGTGAGCCCGGGGCGCTGCGCCCCAGGCTGCAGGCTGCCGTTTTATCCAATCGTGTCGTTCAGCTGGCTGTTGCTGTACGAGAACTACCAAGATCGGCAGAAGAGCGTAGCCCTCAAAGATTTCATCAGATGGGGCCTCTCGCGAGGCCAGTCGTACAGCCCTGAGCTCGGGTATGTCGCATTGCCAGCGGATGTCGCCGAACTATCACGAGCGGCCCTCGAAAGGGTCAACTGATTCCCGCGGCTCGTAGATTCCAAAGGGCCACGTCAGATGTCTCGCCGGACAATATAGTTCAGCGACCCCTCGCTGAATTTCTGATCAACGAGTTTCTGTTATGAAGCCTCGCGGTCTGCGACCTCGCTCCCGGAGCGCCCAATATCATCAAGCCGGCGCTGAAGCGCCATCTCGTCGAGATCTTCCAACCGCAGACTCACGAAGATTCTGATTCGAGCGTCCAGTTCCGAGCAGATCTTCCTGAACGCATCTCGGCGCTTGGCGTCTGGTCCTACAACAGCTGCCGGGTCCTCGACTCCCCAGTGCGCTGTGATCGGCTGCCCTGGCCAGATCGGGCACGCCTCGCCAGCGGCCTTGTCGCATACCGTAAATACGAAATCGAGAGGCGGGCTATCGGGCCGCGCAAACTCGTCCCAGCTCTTGCTCCGGAGATCGTCCGTCGAGAAGTTCATGCCTTTTAGCAGTTCAACGGCGAAGGGATGAACGATTCCGGTTGGATGACTTCCCGCGCTAAAGGCCCGGAACCGGCCCGTCCCCCATCGGCTGAGCAAGGATTCGGCCATGATGCTTCGAGCAGAGTTGCCCGTGCATAGGAAGAGGACGTTGTAAACGCGCTTTGCGCTCATTTCGACTCCCCAGGACGGTGTAGGGCGTCCTGGGATGGAGGCTACGCAAAGCATGTTGCGCGAGCGTAACGTTTTCGCGACGACTGTGTCACGTCGTCAGCGCGGCTGAGTCAGTCGATCCCTAGACGGACACGACCAATCCGTCGCTGGCGCACTCTTCAGGGACTTTGTCCGCCTGCGCGAGCATCTCCCGGCTCATGTGAGTCAGGATTACGCGCCGCGCCCCGAGCGTCGAGCGACGCGCTGCGATGTCAGGATAGTTAAGGTGCCATTTGATCGGTTTTTCGTAATAGTACGACTCAGCGATGAAGAGGTCGGCGCCGGCCGCGACTTTCGCGACATCGTCAGTCCACTCGGTATCGCCGGTGTAGGAGACGACCTTACCGCCGACTTCCACGCGAATCGCAGTGGGATTGGTTTCCGCCGTGTGGCGCGCCAGCTGTGGCGTCACTACGAGGTCCAGGATCCGGTGTGATCGGCCTGGTTCCATCTCGAGCCAGGTGAGCGGGAACTTTGGCGTCATCACATGCGAGCCGGGGAACAGAGCTTCTCGGATGTCGCCCATGCGTCGTTGTAAATCACGAGGGCCCGCGACGACCAGCGGTCGCGTACGCTTCGCACCGAGCATCGCGTCTATCAGAAGAAATGGTACGCCGCCGCAATGATCTCCGTGCAGATGGGTCAGTAGGATGGCGTCGATAGAATTGTGCTCGATCCCTTGCTGCGCCAGCGCGATGAGTGACGAAGTTCCGAAATCGATCGCGAACCGTGACTGCGGTCCATCCACAAGGATGCAGGTCTGGAAACGCCCGCCGCTGCCAAAGGAATCGCCTGACCCCACAAACCGGACGTTCACCGTCATTAGATGATTCCGCTCTCGCGCAGCGCCGCGCGTTCCGCAGAACTAAGCTTCAACATGCTCTCGAGCACCTCTTCCGTGTGCTGGCCCAACGTGGGCGGGGGTCGTCGGAAGCTCACCGGCGTCTCTGAGAGCTTTAGCGGACTGCCGATCAGCGGAACGGCGTTCGCTGGGTGCTCCATTGAGATCTTCATCCCCCGATGGAGGACTTGGGGATCGGCGAAAACGCGATCGATCGTGTTGACTGGCCCACACGGAAGCTCAGCCGCCTGCAGCCGATCAACCCAATGCTGTGTCGTGTGCTTTCGCGTCAGTCCCTTGAAGAGCTCGACGAGCTCTACTCGGTGCTTGAGGCGCGTCGAATTTGTTGCAAAGCGTGGATCCGCGGCCAGCTCCGGAGCGCCTGCAACTTCACAGAGCCGTCGGAACTGCCGGTCGTTGTTTGCACCGAGAATCACGTGTCCATCGCTCGTGCGAAAGACTTGATAGGGCACAGTGTTTGGGTGCCCGGTCCCCCACCGCCCCGGCACCTTCCCCGACAGCAAATAGTTGAGGCCAACGTTGTAGAGCCAACCCACCTGTACGTCGAGCAGCGCGATGTCGATGTGTTGTCCATGGCCAGTACGATCTCGGTGCCGCAAGGCACTGAGAATGCCTACTCCGGCATAGAGGCCGCTTATCACGTCGTTCACCGCGACGCCGACCTTGACCGGTGGCGCGTCGGTTTCCCCGGTGACGCTCATGATTCCGCCCTCACCCTGCGCCATGAGATCGTAGCCGGGTCGCGCCGCATATGGCCCGTCTTGGCCATACCCGGTAATCGAGCAGTAGACGAGCCTCGGGCAACTGTCGCGCAGCTGTGCATAGGCGAGGCCATACTCCAACAGAGCCCCAACCTTGAAGTTCTCGATGAGAACATCCGCGTGTTCCGCAAGCCGGCGTACCAGCGCCGCACCTTCAGGCCGCGCGAAGTTGATCGTGACCGAGCGTTTGTTGCGGTTCGCGCTCAGGTAATAGCCACTCTCAGTCGTCTCGTTTCCGCTGACATCCCGTACAAATGGCGGCCCCCACGTTCGTGTCTCGTCCCCCACGCCAGGTCGTTCGACCTTGATGATTTCCGCGCCCAGGTCGCCAAGCATCTGTGTGCATGACGGGCCCGCGAGCACGCGACTAAGATCCAGAACGGTGATGCGGTCAAGCGGTCCAGGAGTCATTGAGTCGTGTCCTCGCTCATGGCCTTCTGATTGTCACTGCATCGGCTGGTCGCTGATCCGCGAGCCAGCTCAAGAGCTTTTCTCGAATCTCCTCGCGGATGCGCCGGAACACGGCAAGCCGCGCTTCTTCCGTGCCAGCAGTGCGCGACGGATCTTCGAAGCTCCAGTGAAGCCTCTGCGCCGCGCGAGGAAACACCGGGCATGCCTCATTGGCGGCGTCGCACACCGTGATGACCCAGTCCCATCGATCATGGAGGAACCGCTCGAAAATCTTCGACGTGTGAGGGGTGAGATCTATACCGACCTCGGCCATCGCGCGTATAGCGAGAGGATGCACTTGCGTCGCCTCTGTGCCGGCGCTTGCTGCCTCGTACCGACCACCGGCCAGCGCACGCAGCCAGGATTCAGCCATCTGGCTGCGTGCTGAGTTGTGAGTGCAGAGAAAGAGAACCCGCTCCTTCGCTGCGTCATCCCTGCCCGCCGGACCCTTCATGCCCCTCTGTCCTCAACGGTCTCGTAGGATCCCCGCGTCCTTCAACGCGAGAATCGCTGACCTTACGGACGCTCGATACGCTCGTATGCGGCATCACACAACGTAATGACGTAGTCCCATCGCGTTCCCATCTCAGAAATCTGCTTCGCGCGATGGCCACGCAGGCTCACGCCGCGTTCCGCCATGACCTGCTCCGCTAAGGAATGCACTCTGGTCGGCGTCGCGCCGGCGCTCGCGACGTAAAATCGGTCACCGCCCATTTGGCGCAACAGCGCTTCTGCCATTTGGCTACGCGCCGAATTATGCGTACACACAAACAACACGTGCGATTGCGACTCTGGCACTGCCGATATTTTTGATTCGGGCCGATCTGACGAAGGCATTCCGAATTCTTTCTCGCCACAGAAACCACACGAAGGCCACGTACCCGACGAAGAGGATCACTATGAGAATGAACTCGGATGCGGACATGCGCGCCTCCGCTCCTCGCTACGTTTGCTCCAGAACCTCGAGATCGACCCCGATGCTTCCCAGTTCGTGGATCAGCGCGAATAAGTCTTCGGGCCGGCCGACAAGCCGGTCGAGCGCGGAACACACAATGACGTCGATCTCGCCGTTGCGCGCGGTAGCCAACAGCGCTCAGAGCTGGGCGCTCTTCATCCGTGACTGACACACCGTCGTCGACAAATTCCGCGATTGCCCATCCACGAGTTTGGGCAAACTCTCGGAGTGTCGCGAGCTGCTTATCAGGCGCCTTGTCCCAAGCGGCGACTCGGGCATAGAGGCCCGCTCGTACCGGCAATACTATTCCTCCGCGTAGACCTTCTTGAGGTTCGCGACGACGCTGGGATCGGCCAGCGTGCTCGTTTCGCCCAGCGCTCTGCCCTCGGCGATATCCCTCAGCAGTCGTCGCATAATCTTGCCGCTACGGGTCTTGGGGAGTTCAGCCGCATAGATGATGTCGTCGGGACGCGCCAGCGCGCCGATCTTCTTAGCCACGTGAGCCTTGATCGCATCCTGCAATTCCGGCGTCATCGTATTGCCCTGCTTGAGCGTGACGAACGCGGAAATCGCCTGGCCCTTGATCTCGTGCGTTTTGCCGATCACAGCCGCTTCGGCGACCTTCGGATGCTCGACGAGCGCCGACTCGACCTCCATCGTCGAGACGCGATGGCCTGAGATGTTCATGACGTCGTCGATGCGGCCAAGCAGCCAGAAATAACCGTCCTTGTCCCGCTTCGCGCCGTCCCCGGTGAAGTACATGCCCGGGACCTGGCTCCAGTATGTCTTCTCGTACCTCGCAGGGTCTCCGTAGATGCCGCGCAACATGCCGGGCCACGGCTTTTTGAGCACGAGATAACCCGCCTCGACAGGCTCTCCGCGATCGTTGACGATGTCGGGCTCGATACCAGGGAACGGAAAGGTCGCTGAGCCTGGTTTGCAGACCGTGATGCCGGGTAGCGGCGTGATGAGAATCTGACCCGTTTCCGTCTGCCACCATGTGTCGACGACGGGGCAGCGGCCGCCGCCAATGACCTTCCAGTACCATACCCACGCCTCGGGGTTGATCGGCTCGCCAACCGTCCCGAGCAAGCGGAGCGATGAGAGGTCACAGCGCTTTGGGTATTCCTCACCCCAGCGCACAAACGTACGGATGGCCGTGGGTGCCGTATAGAGAATGGTGACGCCGTACTTCTCTATGATTCGCCAGAAACGGTCCTTGTCGGGAGTATCTGGCGTTCCCTCGTACATCACGATGGTGGTGCCGTTCGCGAGCGGCCCATACACGATGTACGAGTGGCCGGTGACCCAGCCGATGTCGGCGGTGCACCAATACACGTCTTCTTCGCGCAGGTCAAAAATCAGCCGGTGTGTGGCGCTAACGCCGGTGAGGTAACCGCCCGTGGTGTGGATGATTCCCTTTGGCTGACCCGTCGAGCCCGACGTGTAGAGGAGGTAAAGCATGTCCTCTGCGTCCATCGGTTCGGGAGCCGTATAGGCGTCAGCGCTCTTCACGAAGTCGTGCCACCAGATATCGCGGCCATTCTGCCAATCGATCTCTTGGCCGGTGCGCCGGCAAACGATGACCGTCGCAACGAATGCGCACTCCTTGATTGCCTCGTCAGTATTCTTCTTGAGTGCCACCGTGCTTCCGCGTCGATAGCCGCCGTCGGCGGTGATGACCACCTTTGACTTGCAGTCGTTGATGCGGTCGCGCAACGATTCCGGCGAGAAGCCCCCGAACACCACGCTGTGCACGGCGCCGATGCGCGCGCACGCCAGCATCGCGATCGGGAGTTCGGGGATCATGGGCATGTAGATTGTGACCATGTCCCCTTTTTTCACGCCACGTTGTCGCAGCGCCGACGCAAACTGATTCACCTCGCGGTACAGGTCCCGGTAGGTTAGGACGCGGGTATCTCCGGGCTCGCCTTCCCAGATGATGGCCGCCTTGTTCCGACGTGGTCCTTCAAGGTGCCGGTCGATGCAGTTATCCGAAACATTCAGCTTGCCGCCGATAAACCACTTCGCATAAGGGAGCTTCCATTCGAGGCTCTTGCGCCATGGCTTGATCCACCGAAGCTCCTTCGCCTGTTGTTCCCAAAACTTCACGGAGTTCCGGCGGGCCTGCTGGTAGATCGCCGGCGTCTTGACGCGCGCCATCTTCGTAAACTCTTTGGGCGGCGGAAACTTCCGTCCCTCTTTCAGGAGAGCCTGAATCGGTTCGTCCTTACGGAGTGCTTTCGCCATGACGCGTCCTCTCGGGTTTGTGTGTGAGGCTGGCTTCCGTCTCGGTGGAATTCTAAACCAGTTTTTCGAGGCCGGTGCGGGCGTTGACACGGCGCGTGATCTCGCGACGTCCGGCGGCAATCCGCTCCACGGCGTCGAGGCCCTGCGTTGCCTTCTCAATGAAATGCCGATCGTTGATGTCGCGAAGGTTGATGCGAGCGGTCAACGTCGACGCCTCGACAACGGCATCCGCGAGCGCCGCCGCAACCGCGAGATCTCCTACCGTACTTACGCGGACGATATCGACGACCGAAGCACAGATTTCGAGGACGCTCGCGGCGGCTCGCGCAGTCTCGATCGGCACGAGTGTCGCGCGTTGCAGAGCCCCCTGTTGGTGTGGTTCCCCTGGGTCGCTCGAGACGCGCCGCGCGTCAAGAAAGGCTTCATATGCCTCGATATCGTCGTGGATTAGCTTGCGTAATTGAACACGAAGCGCATCGGCCCGGTCGATGGCGCTCATGATGATCTTCTGGGACGGGGCGTGACGCGCCGTGACCCGGCATACCATCCCCACAAGCGCGGCCGCGGCCGCCCCCGTCAACGCTCCGGCAGCGCCGCCGCCGGGTGCAGGTCGATCACTTGCGAGGCCATCGAGAAACGATTCGACACTTTCGTTGGCACGTCCAGCGGTATCCATCCGGTCCTCCATTAAGGGAACGAATCCGCCGCTCGCTTCATAGTCATGGCAAACTCAGGCCCCATGAATCGGGACCGACTTGAGGTTGTCGACCCATTCATTGCCGCCGCCCTACGGGCGGAGTGCGATCGGCAGCAACACTCGCTGAATCTGATCGCATCGGAGAACATACCTTCGGTCGCAGTCCGCGAAGCGCTCGCGTCGCCACTCCTCGGCAAATATGCGGAAGGGTATCCCGGGCGACGGTTTTATGGCGGCTGCGAAGTCATCGATCGCATCGAGCAAATGGCCATCGATCGCGCTAAGAGCTTGTTCGGCGTGGCTCACGCGAACGTTCAACCGCACTCGGGGACGAACGCCAACATGGCCGTGTTCCGGGCGATCTTGAAGCCGGGCGACATCATCCTGGGGCCCGACCTCGCACACGGAGGACACATCACGGCGGGCGCTGCCGCCAATTATTCTGGCCAGATGTACTCCGTCGTGCACTATCACGTCCGCGCCGAGACTGAACTGATCGACCTGGACGAAGTGCGAAGGGTTGCCCGAGAGTATCGGCCGACAGCAATCATCGCCGGGGGATCGGCGTTTCCACGAGTCATCGACTTTGCCGCCTTCCACGACATCGCGGAAGAAGTCGGCGCGCGCTTGATCGCCGACATTGCCCATCCGGCTGGCCTCATCACGGCAGGACTCCATGTCTCGCCATCGGGCCTCGCCGACTTCATCACGACATCCACGCAGGAGACGCTTCGAGGACCGACCGGTGGCCTCGTTTTGTGTGGCAGTGACGATGCGGCGGCTGTCGACCGCGCCGTCATGCCGGGTGTGCAGTCGGGTCCTCACATGCATGCCGTGGCTGCCAAGGCAGTCGCATTTGCCGAGGCGGCGACTCCGCAATGGCGCATCTACCAACAACGGGTCCTCGAAAACGCCCGCGCCCTTGCGGCAGCTCTCCTGGCGCGCGGCCATCGTCTCGTCACAGGAGGCACCGATACACATCTGATTCTCGTCGACTTATCGGCATATGAGATGACCGGCAAGGAAGGACAGGAGGCACTGGACTCGGCCGGCATCACAGTCAACAAGAACCCGCTTCCCTTCGACCGCCGAGATCACCGTGGGCTCCTCGACATCAGCGGAATACGGCTTGGTACGCCTGCGATCACTTCGCGAGGTCTCGGTACCACGGAGATGGTTGAGATCGCCGACCTCATCTCGCAAGTCATCGGAAGCCGTGGTGCGCCAAGTGTGATTGCTTCCGTGCGAAGGGGTGTCGCCGATCTCGCCGCTCGCTTCCCTCTCGGCTGGGAAGACCTCACAGCTCCTATCAGGACGCTCGCCGCCGAGGAGGCCCTCCGAGTGAGCAGCAGTCGAAACGTGGTCTAGTTACGTCTGGCGAAATTAGCGAGAGAGACGACAACGTCCGAATCAGCGTCCGCGGTGTGAGCGCCGCACCACGCACACTCCACGATCGGCGACGCCAACGTATCGGGCCTCTCACACAGTGCGAACCCGCCAAGAGCGCGGGCGAGCGATTCACCGCAGTCGCATCCCGTGACCGATTCCCTCCGCATGCGTGGTTTATCGGGAATCACGACTCGCCACGACCACAGCACCGACGTTCTTAGCCGACGATAGTGCTCCGGGCTTCCAGACTTCGATCGCAGCTTTTTCGACCTCGTCGAACTCCGAGAGAATCGTGCGGCATAGATGGGTGGCAAGTGTCTCGATCAACTGAAAGCTCGATTTTTCGCACTCGGCCATCACGCGCCTGGAGACGAGCCGATAGTCGATGCTGTCCTGAATAGCGTCCGACATCGCGACCCTGCCGAAGTCGACCTTCACCTTGAGATTGATCACGATGCGCTGCTTCGTCGCCCGTTCGCGGTCAGTCACTCCGATCGTGCACTCGACCTCGATGCCTTCGACGCAGAGCCACCCACCGAGTTCCAATGTCATACCGCTTCCGAAAACAGTCGCGTGTCGAGGAGTTGACTTTCCTTCAGGCCGGCGATGGGTGCGAATGTCGCCGGCCATTGCTCAAACGCCTCCGCCGGGGCGCAGCCGACGAGTTCATACCCGCGGACAACGGCACCGAGTCGCTTTGCCTCATGCTCGAGATGTTCGCAGACCGTTCGTGGGGACGTGAGCCGGTAGTCGAGTAGGTTCATGGACACCTGCGACAGTCCGCGGCTCGCAAGCAAAACACCCATCGCCTGCACTGCGGGAAGCCCTCCCGACGAGGCTCTAATGCGGCGTGAGATCGCGTCAGCCAGGGCGAGATCGTTACTTGTGAGCACCGCGTTGAACGCGATGAGCGGCCGCCGGGCGCCGACGACCGTCGCCCCAGCCGACGGGTGAGGCGCCGCGGGTCCCGCGTCGGGACGCCACCCCGGCGCGCACAGTCGCTCCGCAAGGCCTTCGAATCCACCCTTTCGAACCACCGGCAGCTCGCGCCGGTTACGCCGAGCAGCCGCCTCGGCATAGAAGAACACGGGCACATCGAGCTCCGCCGCGAACGTCAAGCCAACGCGGTGCGCCGAAGCGATCGCATCGCGCATGCTTGCCCCACGCAGGGGCACAAACGGAATCACGTCGATCGCGCCGATTCTCGGGTGAGCGCCTCTGTGCTTTGTGAGGTCGATACATTCCACGGCTGCACGGGCAAGGGCGAGGACAGAGCTTTCGACGGCGTCAGGGTCGCCAATCATCGTGAAAACGGACCGGTGATGATCGACATCGCTGTGGACGTCGAGCAAAGTCGCTCCGCCATTGGTCACGGCATCCGCGAGACGAGCAATGACCCTGGCGTCGCGACCCTCGCTCACATTTGGCACGCACTCGAGCAACGGGCGTCCGGCTTCGTCCGCGACCGCCGTGATCTGATCGAGCGCGGATGCTCCGCTGTGCGGCGTCACGAGCCGCCTAATCCTCGCTCTCGGAAATCCGCAAACTTGGCTTCGAGCTCCTGGGCCACCGCCTTCGCGACATCGCCGGGGCTACCAGCACGCTCCTGCTCGTCGCCGTGTTCCCACTGATCGAGATATGCGTCGGTACCGGCCAGACCCAGACGCATTGCGACCGCGTCGATCAGCACCTGAAACCGGTCGCTCAGTTGAATTTTGGCGGTACCGGTACCGTCGGAAGCCTCAACGACGGATGGAATGTCTTTCCAGTAAAGGACCTGATACTTGGCCACAAGTCGACCTCTCAGAAGAGTCCGACGACGTTCCCGTCGTCGTCGATATCAATGCCGAGAGCAGCGGGCTTCTTGGGCAAACCGGGCATCGTCAAGATGTCTCCGGCGTAAGCGACGACGAAACCCGCCCCCGCGCATAGCTTGACGTCACGAATCGTCACGGTGAAGCCAAGCGGGCGCCCTAGTTTTTTTGCATCGTCGGAGAGTGAGCTTTGAGTCTTGGCCATGCACACGGGCAGCATTCCGTAGCCGAGCGTTTCGTACTTTGCCAATTTGGTGGCAGCGGCAGGAAGGATGTTCACACCGGCCGCACCATAGAGCTTCGTGGCGATCGTCTCGATCTTTCGGCCGAGCCCCATGTTGTCGGGATAGAGTGTCCGAAACTGCGAGACTCCCTGGCGCTGCGTCGCTTCGAGGACGGCGTGAGCGAGCTCCTGACCACCGTCGCCCCCCAATTCCCACACGCGAGACATTCGGGCGGGAACGCCAAGCTTTTGACATGCGTCCAGTACGACCGCCACCTCACCGTCAGTATCGTGGCTGAAGTGGTTGAGGGCTACGACGGCCGGCACGCCGAACTGGCGAATGTTATCGACGTGTTTGCTGAGGTTGTCCATGCCCTTGAGGAGAGCCGCGACGTCGGGAACCCCAAGATCCTCCTTCTTGACCCCGCCATGCATTTTGAGCGCCCGAACGGTCGCGACAATAACGGCCGCCGCCGGCTTCAGCCCGCCGATTCGACACTTAATGTCGAAGAACTTCTCCGCACCGAGCTCTGTTGCGAAGCCAGCCTCGGTGACGACCACGTCACCGAGCTTTAGCGCCAGTCGAGTCGCCATGAGGCTATTGCAGCCATGGGCGATATTGGCGAAGGGGCCACCGTGCACGAACGCCGGTGTTCCCTCGAGCGTCTGTACGAGATTGGGCTTGATCGCATCCTTCAGCAGCACGGTGAGAGCTCCCGCCACACCGACGTCTGCGACAGTGACGAAAGAGCCATCCGCTCGTTCAGCGACGATGATGCGACTGATCCGATTCTTCAAATCGTGAAGGTCACGAGCGAGACACAGAATCGCCATAATTTCCGAGGCGACTGTGATTTCGAATCCCGACTCGCGTGGCACTCCGTTCACCGGGCCACCGAGTCCCAAGACGACGTTACGAAGAGCGCGATCGTTCATATCCAGGACGCGCTTCCAGCCGATTCGCCGACCGTCGAGACCGAGCTCATTACCCTGGAAGATGTGGTTATCGAGGGTGGCGGCGAGCAGGTTGTGCGCCGAGGTGATCGCGTGAAAATCCCCGGTAAAGTGCAGGTTGATGTCCTCCATCGGCATCACCTGCGCGTAGCCGCCTCCGGCTGCCCCGCCCTTGATGCCGAAGCAGGGACCCAGCGACGGTTCACGGATCGCCACGATGGCGCGCTTTCCGATCTTGCGAAACGCATCGGCGAGGCCGACGGTCGTCGTGGACTTGCCTTCGCCGGCAGGAGTCGGCGTCATTGCCGTCACGAGCACGAGCGCCCCGTCGTCATTGGCCTGGAGGCGCTTGATCGCTTCCATGCGGATCTTTGCCTTGAACGGGCCATAGAACTCTAGGTCCTCGGCCTCGAGTCCCAGCGTCCCGGCGACCACGTCGATGGGCTGCAGCTTGGCGTCATGCGCGATATCGATGTCGCTCTTGATCGTCATCGCGCGGCCGCTCGTTTGTCCTCGATCCACTGGCGGCAGATCTTGACGGCTTCAGGCGCGTTCGCGCCATACGCATCCGTGCCGCATTCCTGTGCGAATTTGGCCGTGACGGGTGCCCCGCCGCAGATGATCTTGTACTTCTGACGGACGCCCATCTTCTCGAAGTGCTCGACAGTCTTACCGATGTTGGGCATCGTGACCGACAGCAGTGCAGACAGGCCGACGATGTCCGCTTGATGGGTCTCCGCTGCCTCGAGGATCTTCTCGGGTGTGTTGTTCACACCGATGTTGTGCACCTTGAACTGCGCGGCTTCGAGCAGCATGCAGACGAGATTTTTGCCGATGTCGTGAATGTCGCCTTTCACCGTACCGACAACCGCGACGCCGACCGTTTCGGTGACCGTGCCGACGATCAGGGGCCGCAAGAGGGCCATCGATCCGTTCATCGTCCGCGCGGACAGCAGCACTTCCGGGATGAAGTACTGGTTCGTGCGGAAGAGCTCGCCGACGACGTCCATGCCGGGCACCAGTCCTTCGTTGATGACGAGGTGCGGGTTGATGCCCTGATCGATTCCCTGCTGGGTGAGCGCCGTACCGTCTTTCACCTGGCCCTTGATGACCGTGAAGGCCAGCTTTTCGAGCAGCGTTCTCTCATCCATCTTCGTGTCGCTCACAGTTTGATGGGGTAGGTGCCGAATTCCTTCCCCGCGTCGTACATGGCCTTGATGTTCCGGAAGGGGATATCGGGCAGCATCCGATGCGCAGGCGACAGGATATAGCCACCGCCGGGCGCCATCTCCTTGATGCGCTGTCGCACTTCCTGGCGCACGTCCTCCGGCGTTCCTCGCGGCAACGTCGACTGGACGTTGATGCCACCGAGAAAGCCGATCTTATGGCCGAAGTCCTGCTTCAAACGCCACGGCTCGGAGATGACCTCGACAGGCTGTAGAGGATCGAAGATCTGCATGCCGTCTTCGACGAGGCCATTCATCATCGGATAGGCCGCGCCGCATGAGTGGTACATGATTTTGCACTCGGGGTTCCCGACCTCTTCGAGCATGCGGCGCACCTCGTGAAACCGCCGCTTGTAGTAGGGTCGGACCAGATCCTCGTGAATCTGGGGCGACACAAGCGTGCTCGTCTGTGTTCCCAGGTCTTCCGGCGACAAGCGAACAATGTCGAGGTACTTGCCGACGGCCTGGATGCCGACCCGGTTCATCTCTAGTTCGATGTCCAGCAGCTTGGTGAAAAGCGCGTGGACAAAATCCTGGTCGATCGCCATGTCGATGAAAATCTGCTCGAAGCCGCGGAGATATTTGCCCTGCTCGTAGATTCCGCCTCGCCCGAATTGCGACAGAATCGCGTACGGCGTTTCCTTCCGAATGCGCGGAATGAGATCCGGCAAATCGCCCAGGAAGGACGGGTCATGCGGGTCAGGCCACGGATAATCGTCGAGGTCCTTGATGGTCGCCTCAGCAAGCGGGTAGATGCGAATCTCGAAGTGGGCGCCGCCGTATCCTGTCTCGAACTCTGCCCGGTGGTGGGGCACGCCCCACTCGTCCACGTAGAGATCGTCTTCCGGGCGATGGACGAAGCCGCGGCCGCCATTCGGCGGGTAGCTTGGAATACGGATGATGTCGAGCTCCAGCTTCTCGATCACGTCGAGGTCGACCGGGGCGTCGGTCGACCAGGTCGTCGATCCCGTGCGGATGGCGTTCGGCGTGTTCTGCCAGTCCCACGGCTTCGAGACCTTCGGCGGCAGCCCCAGTTCGCGTCGGAGAGCCACGTAGGAGTCCTGCGTGATCCAGATGTCGCGAGGAACACGGTCCGGCTCGCGTAGTGCGATCGCCGCCTTTACCCGCTCCCGTGAGGTCATCGTCTTCGGCATCGTGTCCCCCGTGTTGCTAGATGACGTCCTTCATTTGACGCGCGATACGCATCACGTAGTTCCGCATCGTGAGTTCCGACGCTTCGGCATCGCGCCGCACCAGCGCCTCGATCAATTCCTGGTGCTCGTGGACTGTTTCGCGCAGGCCGCCCTGCTTGCGGTAGAGGAAGTACCAGAGACGTAGATGGAGGTTATAGAGCTTGCTGAGAGCGTCCTCCACATAACGGTTCTGTGCGCCGCGGGCGAGCAATGCATGGAAAGCTCGGTCCTGCGTGACGAACGTGTCGATGTCGATTTCCGTTGCTGACCGATCGAGTGCGGCGTGGATCTTCTGCAGCTCCTCGATCTGCTCTGCCGTCATCCGCGACGCCGCCAGGCGCGCGGCAAATCCCTCGATCTCGGCACGGAATTCGTTGATCTGCTGAACCTCGGCAGCGCGGATCTCGGCAACCAGCATTCCGCGATGGTGAAGATGAGTGACGAGCCGCTCGACGATCAGCCGCTGGATAGCCTCGCGGATCGGCGTCCGACCGATCCTCAGCTCTTGCATGAGGCGACTCTCCGTCAGCACGGAGCCGGGCTGCAGCTCCAGAGTGACGATCTTGTCGACGAGGACGCGGTAGGCCTTATCGGTCAGCGACGCGTGTGCGCGGGTCTTCACGACCGCCTCGTCCGTCCCAGCGTCTCGGCGATGGCGGCACGATCCGGTTCCCCGCTGCTGATGAACACCATGGTCGGTGGCCGCGTCCCCGGCGCCGGCGTGATCTCGAGCTGACCGGCGGCGAACTGCACCGTCGCGAGTTGCCCGTCGATCGTCATGAATCCTTTTGCTCTAAGGATCTCGGACGGCAGTGACGCGAAGAATCGTTCTACGGCGGCGCGATCAGCATCGAAGGCCGTCGGCACCACGAACGAAACGAACGAGGCCGCCGGCGCCGGCGAAGCAAACCCTTGGTCCAGAGCGCTCGGCTCAGGCACGCGCCTCTCTCCATCGAGAACCATATCTAGCTCCACGTTGCAGCGCTCGGCTGTCACGACCGTCGCCTTGGAATTCAGCCCGGCTACGTCTCGGCGGACCTCCTCCAGCCGCGAGCCATGGCTCAGGTCGGTCTTGTTGAGAATCACCACGTCGGCCCGCCGCACCTGTTCCGTGAAAAACTCGCCGAGCACCCTTCGCAGGCCCGCGAACTTTGCGCTATCCACCACGGTGACGACCGGGCCGAGCTCGACCGAGCCCTGCAGGCTTGGATCACTGAGGACCTCGAGGAGCTCGCCGGGCTGTGCGACGCCGGTCGCCTCGATCACCACCCGCTTCACGCCTCGCGTGTCGCGCAGCTCCTCGAGAGCGCCGACGAGCGAACCCTTGAGCGTGCAGCAGAGGCAGCCAGCCGTGAGTTCGATCATGTTGACGTTGGTGCCTTCGAGCAGCGCCCCATCGATGCCGACGGCGCCGAACTCGTTCACGATCACGGCCATCGGCTCGGCGCCGGCACGCTCGCCGAGAATCCGTCGCACGAGTGTCGTCTTACCTGAGCCAAGGAAGCCGCAGATCGCGTTGACCCGCATCACGCGTCACCGTCGATGAGCAGCGCGACGTTCGCGTCACCGGGGAAGCAGATGGCCTCGATGAAAATATCCTGAAAGTCGGGCCGCGCCGCCAGCGAGACGTGCTCGATGCGTCGAGCGAGCTCGACGGCACGCTGCCGTTCGGTCTCCGACAGCAGCGCCATCTGCGCTCCGAGCGCCGCCGCGTTGCCGACGTATCGGATTCTCTCGACGGGCAGGTCGGGCAAGAGGTGGATGCGGACGGCGCTTTCGATGCTGATGTAGTTGCCGAAGCCGCCGGCGAGCATGAGTTCCTTGATCTGCTCGTCCGGGATGCCCATCACCTTCTTGAGCATGAGAATCCCCGAGTAGATCGCACCCTTCGCGAGCTGCAGCTGACGGACGTCCTGCTGGGTGATGGCGATGTCCTGACCGTTGCCGGACTCGGTCGCCCACACGAGGACGAACTGCCGTTCCCCGTCACGATCGATCAGGCGATCGCGCAGCGCCGGCGTCAGCAGATCGCGTTCGTCGGTGCGGAGGAGACCCGAGGGGTCGAGGATTTTCGCATCGAGCATTTTCGCAACCGCATCGATGAGTCCCGAGCCGCAGATCCCGATGGCCGGGACGCCGCCGATCACGCCGCACGTGACGTCATCGCCGATCTCAACGCGCTCGATCGCGCCCAATGCGCCTCGCATGCCGTGCTTGATCTGGGCGCCCTCGAGCGCCGGCCCGGCGGGCGCCGAGCACGCCACGAGGCGCCGCTGCGATCCCATCACGACCTCTCCGTTGGTGCCGATGTCGACGGCGACCCTGATTTGCGGGCCGTCGTAAATCCCGGTGGCGAGCACGACGGCCATCGTGTCGGCGCCGACGAATCCCGCCACGATCGGCAACAGGCAGACGGCGGCGTTGGGATTGGATCGGAGCAGCAGATCGCGGGCCGCGAGCACGATCGCACTGCGAACGGACGGCGCGTACGGCGCAAGCCCGACATGGGTCGGATCGATCCCGAGGAAGATATGATGCATGCAGGTGTTGCCGACAAACACGATCTTGTACACGTGGGTCGGCGCCACCCCGGCCTGGTCGCACGCATCCTTGATAAAGCCATTGATGGCGGCCAGCACACGCGTCTGCAGCTTCTTCAACGCCACGGCGTTGAATTGGGCGAACGCGATGCGCGACATCAGGTCGCCCCCATACACCGCCTGCGGGTTGAGACTACCCACCGAAGCGAGTTGCTCACCCGTGTTGAGATCGATCAAGAAGCCGACGATGCTCGTGGTGCCGATGTCGAACGCCATTCCGTACTTCTGGGCACTGGTATCGCCCGACTCGACATCGATGATGCGGCCGTTGAACGTCGTGACCGTCAACGCTCCATCCGCGTCGCGAAGCAGTGTCGGCACCTTGCGCAGAACGTCGAGCGGGAGGTTCTCTTCGACGCCGCCGCCGAGGGCGTTCAAGATCTCCTCGACGTCCGACGTCTGATGATGCTCCTCGGCCGGCCGGCCGGCGGTGATGAAGCGCTTCTCCACGCCGCTGTCCAAGGCCAGGCGCGAGTCGCGGAAGTCATGGGCACACGACAGGATCTGATGGCCACCTTCCTCGATCGGCGGGGTGACCATCACCGAACAATCGGTCGTCACCACGGTCTGGCAGGATAGCCGGAAGCCCTCGCGGACTTGATCGTGGCCCAGCTGGACGGTGTCCATGATGGTTGGCGGCGACACCACACCCTTGAGGACCTTGATGCGGCAGCTATGACAGCGCCCGCGACCGCCACACGTCGCCATCACGTCCACCCCGGCGTCCTGCGCCGCACGCAGGAAGGTCTGGCCTGCCGCTACCGCGATGGCGCGTCCAGCCGGCTCGAACGTGACCCTGACGGACATCAGACGATGACTTTCCGAAATGGCCGGGGAGTCGTCGCCACCGCCACCACCCCGCCCGTCACTTGAACGTCGAAGACGTCGGCCTTGCCTTCGGGAAAATGACGGTAATGGTATTCCGCGGTGGACTGATTGACGTGGCACGCCGTCGTAAGGGGGTTCAAACCCGTGCGCGCGGAATAGCGATAGCGACAGCGGGGGCAGGACACGGTCTCGCCGTCAAGGAGTGCGCCGTCCCAGTCACAGCCGCGATGCGGACAGGTCGGCTGCAGCGCATAGACCGCGTCACCGACGCGCGCGAGCAGCACGCGGAAGCCGTCTCGGACCGCGACCCGGGCGTGGCCGGCTGGAAGATCGTGGATGCCGACGAGTGGCACGAAGTCCATGGTTACTCCCATGCTTCGCGCGGCTCTTTGACGAGCCGCTTGGCGAGCTGCACGGCGAGCATGGCGTCCTTGCCCCAGCCGTCGGCGCCGATCTCATCCGCCCACTGCTGGCTGGTCGGCGCTCCTCCGACGAGAATCTTGACCTTGCTGCGCAGCCCGGCTTTTGCGAACTCCTCAATGGTGACTTTCTGATAGTAAATGGTCGTCGACAAGAGCGCGGAGAAACCAACCAAATCGGCCTTCTCGCGTTTCGCAGCGTCGATGAATTTGTCGGGATGCGTATCGGTGCCGAGGTTGATGACACGGAAGCCGGCATTCTCGAGCATGATCGTCACGATCGTCTGACCGATGTCGTGCATGTCGCCGAGGACCGTGCCGATGATGAAGGTACCGACCGGTTTCTCGGCGGCGGCGGCGAGCAGCGGGCGGATGAGGGCGAGCCCGGTCTTCATGGCCCGTGCGGTAATGAGCATTTCCGGGATGAAGATGATCTGCTCACTGAAGCGATCGCCCTGGAGGTTGAAACCGGGAAACAAGCCGTCATCGAGGATCGTCTTCGGATTGATGTTCGCGTCGATCGCCTTCTGGACGATCTCGTGCGCGATCTTGTGTTTGCCCTTCTCGATGGCCACCCACAGGTCGCTCCAATCCCAGCCGGCGGGAACGCGTGACTGCCACCCGTCGGGGATCTGAAGCGTCGGTACGTTTCCCATGCCTCGGTTCTCCTAGTTGAGCGGGTACTTGCCGTAGACGCCGTAGTCCTTGACCGCCTCGAGCATGGCGAAGATGTTCTGCACCGGGACGTCGGCCAGGATGTAGTGCGCGGGCGAGAAAATGTAGCCGCCACCCGCGGCAAGATTCTTCATCACGTTGAGAACGCCTTCCCGCACCTCCTCGACCTGTCCCCGCGGGAGCAGGCGTTGCACGTCGAGGCCGCCGATCATGGCGATCTTGTCGCCAAACTTCTTCTTCATTCCTGCCTGGTCTCGGTTCCCGCCCACCGGCTGCATGAGCCCGGTCAGGTTCACGCCGAGGTCGACCTCGTCCTGCATGATCGGCGAGTAGTCGCCGCACGAATGGAACTTGAGATAGACGTCCTTGTTGACCTTCCTGAACTGCTCGAACATATAGGCGAAGCGTGGCTTGGCCAGCTCGCGCCATGAATCCGGATCGAACATCATCCCCTGCTGGGAGCCGATGTCATCGCCGACGCGGATCAGGTCAACGCCGAGCGCTGCCACGTTCTTGCCGAGGGCGGTGTAGTACTCGGTGAGTCCGTCCAGGACGCCGGCAATCAGCTCGGGTTCGTCGTAGATGTACAGGAAGAAATTCTGCGTGCCGACGAGATGCGCGTAGGCCGCCTCGATCAGCGTGGACGACAGGTCGACCATGATGAAGTAATCGTCCTGCCACTTCTTGCAAATCTCTTTGATCGGGTCGAGCAATCGCGGATTAGCAGGATCGGGCCACGTGTAGTTCTTTAGGTCTTCCATCGATGTAATTGGGTGATGTTTGGGAAAGTTCTCCGGCACCACCTTTGCGGGCCCCCAGAACTCCTGGGTCTTTTCGAACTCCTTGTGTTGCTCCTCGGTCATTCCCTGCAGGCCGCTTTTGCCATAGCCGACCTTGAAATCGCTGTACCACGTCTCGCCGATAGCGATGGGATGATGCGAGAATTCGGCGTTGATCCCGATCTGATACATGATCGCGTCGTTACCGAGCCGAAGCTCGAGCGATGGGTCGTGCTTCATGCCGGTGCCCGTGCCGTGGATTCCGAAGATGCGCGCCACCTTCTCTTTCGATTCCTTCTTGAAGCGATACAGCGTCGGCACCCGGTCGACCTTCTCGCGCCGGATTGCTCGTGCAAATCGTTCCCGAGGCCTCAGTTCGGCCATCGCCGTCCTCCTTGTTCCGACCGTCGCATCCTAGAAACCAAGCAGACGCCGGCGCTCACGGCCGGACGCCGCGATGTGCTCGGGCGTAGATCCACAGCAGAAGCCGACGAGATGCGCTCCGGCTTCGACGAGCTGCTCGAACCGCGCCGCGGCGAATTCGGGGTCCTCGTAGGCCATGGTGGCCATGACCTGCGAGTTCGGCTTGGCCGAGACGAAGGTCCGACCGGTGAGGTCGTGCTCGGCGAAGTAGCGGCTGAACTCCCGCGTCACCACCACTGCGTCGTCCACACCGATGGTGCAATTCGCGCCGACGATATCTACGCCGAGCGCCGTAGCACCGACGAAGGGACGTTCCGCGAGCAAATCGTCGTTGCCCTCCATGATGTTGCGCACGGTGTCGCCGAAAAATGTTCGGAACGCCGCATCACTGCCGGCCGGTCGGTTCATAAAGGCGAATGTCGTGTAGATCGGAATGCTGACGCCTTCATCGGCGAACACGGTGCGCGCCGCCTCGACGGCGACCTGGCCCTCGAGCGACTGCAGCATCGTTTCGACGCAAATAGCATCAACTCCCGCACGGACAAGGGCTCTGATTTGCGCGAGCATCGACGCCATCACTTCGTCGTACGTGGCCGACTGGCCGATGATCTTCCCGGTCGGGCCGACATTGCCTCCGACGAACACCTCGCGTTCTGTCTCGGTCGCAACCTCACGCAGGAGCTTCACGCCCGCGGCATTGAAGCGATCCGCTGCCTCCGGCTCCATGTGGAACTCGGCGAGGCGCAGTGGCGTGCTATTGAAGGTGTTCGTGAGGACCAGATCGGCACCTGCCGCGATCTTGGCCCGGTAGAGCTCACGGACGACGTCCGGCGTGGTGATGTTGTACTGGTCGCAGCACTCGCCCCCGACATGCGTCACGCCGAGACGCTGCTGAAACCACGTCCCCGTGGCGCTATCGCTCAGCAGCGGCGTCCGCGATGTCAGACGTGCTAACAGCCTGCTCACCCCCCCGCCCTCACGGCTTCTTACTCCGGTGGTAAGCGAGGTAGTTCAGCGAGTATTCGTCCTTACCCATGAGGGCCTCGGCGGCGAGCTTGAATTCTAGACACTCCTTCGGCGAATTCATCAGCGGATCGGCCATGAGTGTGTCGCAGCCGGCGAGAATCGACAGGATAAGGAAAGCGTTATTGAGGACACGACGGTCAGGCAGTCCAAAGGAGACATTGGAGTGTCCACCGAAGATGTGCACATCGGGAAACATCTCGCGCAGCTGCTTGACGGCGTCGAGATAGTGCATGCCGAATTCCGGTCCCGCGCCAACCGGGAAGACGAGAGCATCGAGGAAGCGATCTTCCATCGGAATGCCGTGCTCGTCCATTTGCTTCGAGAGCTCCGTGAGGTGATCGACACGCTCCTGCGCGCTGTACGGCATGCCGGAACGGCCTGACGCGTTGCCCGCGAGATAGGCGTTGTACTCCTTGGCCATCGCGTGCAGGACGTTGCGCCCTTCTTCGAGGTTTACCGAGTTGATGAAGGGCCGACTCTTCTTCGGGTCGTGCACCTTCAGCCCCGCCTCGATGGTGTGTGGATCCGACGAGTCGATGCTAACGATTGCGTCGGTCATGCCCTGGACCGTCTGGACGATCCAGGCCATCCATTCCTTGCGCTGCTCCGGATACGGCGACATCTCATCCACGCAGAGATCGATGATGTGGGCCCCCGCCGTCAGCTGCGAGTGGACTGCAGTCTCCAGATATTTGAGGTCCTTGTTCCGAAAGCACTGCCCGACGTACGGGATCATCGCGTTGGCGTGCTCTTTCGGGTCCTCTGGGAAGGCGTCCGTCAGATCGAGTAGCCGCTTGGTCCCGGATGTGTCGTTATAAGCGAGGCCGCGCTTCTCGCCATCCTTGAGGATGCGCGGGCTGGAGCCCTTGATCTTGCGGGTGGCGTTGAGATTTTCGCCGATGACGATCAGACCCTGATGCTCGATCATGCCCCGCTTCCTTTCGGTCGGATGTCACGCAGACGGATCACGGCCGGATCGTCGCCTCGGAAGTGATTCGTCCATGAGCAGGTCCCGCGCTTTGCGGCGTCGACGCTCGGGATGAGGACGTCTTCGAGGTCTAGGAGGCGGCCCGTATCGCGTGCGATCCGGTATTTCTGATTGTGGATGCACTCGCGATCCCCGAACTCGCACACGTTCTCGGTGGTGCCGCCGCATGGCCCGTTCGCAAGCCCCTTCGGGCACGTCTCGGGGCACACATAGGCCGTGTGTGGCAGGCGGCAGAATCCGCACGTCTGGCAGCCGACCAGCGGTTCCTTGACGCGCTGCTCGACCCAGCGGAGCCCGCGCTCGACCGTCGAACCGCGCGGAATCAGCCGCGCCAAAGGCTTTAAAACAATCGTCGCGGGAGAACCCTCTGCGAAAACGAGGCGGTCGAGCCGATCAAGGCGCCGGAACTTTTCGACCTCCGCGCTCGGCGTCTCCGGACCACGAAGGTAGCGCATTGTGAGAGCATCGTTGGCAACGTTCCATCCGCCCGGCTCCGCCAGCTCATGAAACAGGTAGTACGGTTGAGGAGCGGTGACGGTAGGAGCGCCGTAGGGTCCGCGCAGCGCGTGCCACCATGCGTCCCACCAGGCGCCCTCGTTCGCCAGACCCCGCTCGAGCCCATCGACTTGTTGCATGAGCCGGTCGAGTTTGTCGAACTGGTGCATTCCGGTGAGTTGGAAACCCGCGAAGCCGAGTCGCTTGTAGCCAACGATCTGCAGCGCGAGGCGGCGATAGGCAGCACCGATGCCCTTGTCGGGCTGAGCAGCCTCGGCCTCCAGTCTCGCTTGGAGATCGTCCGTGATCGTGATTCCGGCGAGCTTGTTCGCGCGAATGTAGCGTGCGCGAGCAACAGTGAGCAGCATCACTCCCGCCATGACCGGTGCCGTGAGGCCTCGCCGACGACGGTAAGCCATCAGCTCCTTGGCCTTCAGCATGTCCCATCCGACCTGCGTGATGAATGCATCGGCGCCGGCGCGCTCCTTCTTCGCCATCTTCAAGTACTGGTTCATCGATTCTTCTTCGCGATACTTGAATGGCGAGACGGCGGCGGCGATCGTCATGGCCGGTTCGGCTGCGCGAACCTGGGCGACCATGTTGACCGAATCGTAGTAGTGAACCGGACGTCCCGAAGGCGCCGTACGAACTTTGTCGCCTGTGACGAGCAGCGTGTTGTCGAGGCCGTTATCGCGCATTCGCGTGAGCGCCTCAGCGACCCAGACGGCGTCGCGGTCCTTCCCCGAAAGGTGGACGATCGGCACTTTGCCGCAGGCCTCGGCCACGCGCGCTGCGACGCGGACGGGGTCGTGGTCGTAATCGGATTTCACACGATCGGTGAGCGCGATCGTGTCGAAGCGCCCATCCGCCTTGATGTGCTCGGCCAGCTCGGTGACAGGCGCGATGGCCGACTCAAACGCCTCGTGCGCTTCTGGCGTGACATACTCGATCGAAGCGACGAATTGTCGCCGCTCGAGTCGTCGTCGCAACACGTTGTCGTGACCGGCGTCGTCCATCAAGGTCCCCTTAAGTCGTCTGCAATACCCCGAAGAGGCCGGAAACAGACTTCTTCGGTGTCATAACGCAGTACTCGCTGAGGCTCACCGGCAACGGTGCTCCGGCGAAGACAGAGAACAGGCCGGGCTGCTCGGTCAGAGCCCAGTCCATGAAGCCTGGCGCCAGCCTCGGACTAAGCCGCCGTCCCTTAGGCCGAAGATCCGCGGTGAGACGAGCGCGAAACTTTCGCAGCGCGTCCTCGATGGCCAACCATCCCGCGGTCTCGACGAAAAGCGCCTCCAGGAGCTCGTCCGACTCCGTCATCTCGGCGACGCGCGCATCCACGGCCGGGCCGATCGTGCACACGAAGCAGATGACTTCCGTGGCGTCCGCGAGATGCGTCTGGAAGCATCTTCCGTGAAACGTCGGGCCGCCGACGAGCCGCAAGGCGTCACGGTCGACTGAATCGACGGGCTGCTTGACGAAGACGACGTCGGGGACGGCGAGAGTCTCGACGAGGCGCAGCATGTCGCGCGCGACGTCACGGATCGCCGGAGCCACTTGGCTCAGGTCGCGGTAGCGCTGAAATCGCAAGACCGGATCGAGCTTTAGCTTCGGCGCCCCCGCGGCGAAACGCTCAACCGGCATGGCCGGAATATACAACAAATATATTCTGTTTTCGCAGCCACGCTGCGGTACCACCCCGTTGGGGTCAGGTCGACTAAATATCCCAAGATCTAGGGCTTTCGGCCGATCAGACGCTCGAGCTTTGCTCCCGACGCCGCAGCTCCTTCCGATCGATCTTGCCGGTCGTCGTCAGCGGAAAACTTTCGACGAACTCGATGGTTCGGGGATATTTGTAGGCGGCCAGCTGGCGTTTCACGTGCTCCTGGATACGCCCCTTGAGCGCGTCCGACGGGGTCACACCAGCCGCGAGGCGGATGAGCGCCTTGACCACCGCTCCACGGACGGCGTCGGGCGCTGCGATCACCGCGGCCTCGGCGACGTCGTCGAGCTCGAGCAGCGCTTCCTCGACTTCCGCGGGCCCGATCCGATAACCGCCGCTCTTGATGAGATCATCGTTGCGACCCATGAAGCGGAAGTAACCCTCGTTGTCCCGCGTCGCCATGTCGCCGGTCTTGATCCACGCGCCAGGAACGTCGCGGCCGCCCAGGAACATCTCGGCGGTCTTCTCCGGCTTCTCCCAGTATCCGAGAAAGCCGGTCGGGTCGCCGCGGCGCACGACGATCTGACCCTCGACGCCCGCGCCGACGGGCGCCCCGTGCTCGTCCACCAGTTCGACCTCGCGGCCAGGGTAGACCCGGCCCATGAAACCCGGGCGCACGGGCCAGAGGACAGAGCAGCTCCCGATCAAGTGATTCACTTCGGTGAGGCCGTAGAACTCATTGACTGCGGCGCCGAGCTCGTCTTCCCCCCAGCGCAGGACCTCGGCCGCCACCGACTCGCCACCGCTGGCGACAACGCGCAGCCGCGTTCCGAATCGCTCCCGTGGCGTCCGGATTTGCGCCATCATCTTGAGCGCCGTCGGCGCTAGGAAGGCGTGGCTGACGCCGATGTCAGCGATCGTCGCGAACGTCCGCTCGGGATCGAACCGCCTGTTCGAGCCGAGGACCGGGCGGCCAAACGCCCACGCGGGAAGCAGGACGTCGAGCAGACCGCCAACCCACGCCCAGTCCGATGGCGTCCAGAACATGGTCTCGTCATCGAAATGGATATTGAAGACGAGCGCGATCGTCACGACGTAGCCGGCGAGCACGCGGTGCGCATGCAGCACGCCCTTGGGCAGGCCCGTTGTGCCGGAGGTATACATCAGAAGCGCTGGGTCTTCAGCTGCGGTGTCGGCGGTCGGGCAGATCGGGGCGCCGCGTTCCACCAGAGCTGACCACCCAAGACCAGGCCCGCCGCCGTCCACCACGATGACGTGCCGCAAGTGCGGGAGTCGATCACGGATCGAGTCGATGGTGGCTATCGCATCGGCGCCGATCACGATCGCGACCGCACGGCAGTCGGCCAGGATGTATTCGAGAGTGGCTGGCCCGTAGAGGAACGACAGCGGAACCGAGATGGCGCCCAGCTTGAACAGCGCCAGATGCGTCACCGGCACCTCGACGCACTGAGGCAATACCAAGCCTACGCGATCGCCTTTCGACACTCCCAGCGCCCGTAGCGCATTGGCCAGACGGTTGGCTGCTTCGGCGATGTCGCGGAACGTCCACGACCGACGCCGGCCCGCCGCGTCCTCATGCAGTAGCGCGGGCCTCGCCGGCGCCTCGGCTGCCCAGCGGTCGACGGTGGCGGCGGCGATGTTGTACCGCGCAGGGATGTCCCAGCGGAAGTTACCGACGATATCGTCATAGTCGCGATAGCCGGACAGCCGTGGAATCACGGTGCATGCACTTCCGAGCGGATGGACTCGAGAATCTCGCGCTTCAGGTGCATGAAGACCGAGCTCGTAAGAACGTCGAGCGTCCGCGGGCGCGGTAGCGATACCTCGCGCTCGAGCTTGATCCGGCCCGGGCGCGCCGTCATGACGTAAACCCGATCGGCGAGGAAGATCGCCTCGTCGACGTCATGCGTGATGAACAGGATCGTCGGCCGTGCCGCCTGCCACACATCCAACAGCCACTCCTGCATGGTCGAGCGCGTCTGCGCGTCGAGGGCGCCGAACGGTTCGTCCATCAAGAGCACGGCCGGCGAGTTGATCAGCACGCGGGCGATCGCGACCCGCTGCTTCATGCCTCCCGATAGCTCGTGGGGATAGTGGTGCTCGAAGCCACGTAGTCCGACGACGTCGATGTAGCGCTCGGCGAGGCCCTCATAGGCGGCCCGACCGAGACGGCGAATCTTGGGACCGTAGATGATGTTCTGGTAGATCGAGAGCCAAGGGAACAGCGCCTGCTCCTGGAATACGACACCGCGATCAGGTCCGGGCCCAGTCACAGGCACGCCGTCGACAAGGACGTCTCCCTCGCTGGCGGTCTCGAAGCCCGCGACGACGCGGAGCACGGTCGACTTGCCACAGCCGGAAGGCCCGAGGAGGCACACGATCTCGTTCTCACCGATGGTCAGGGACACGCGACGAAGCGCTTCGGTTCGTTTCCCGGTCAGGGGTTCTACGAAGACCTTCGAAAGCTCCTTCAGATCCACTTTGGCGCGCCCCATCAACGGAAAAGATTCGGCGACCAGCGCAGCGCGCGCCGGAACGTGTAGACGATGACGCGGTCGGAGGCATAGCCGATGAACCCGACGAGCAACATGCCAACCATGATCAGGTCGATGCGAAACAACTCGCGTGCGTCCGCGATTGCCGAGCCGAGGCCCGTGCCGACGCCGGTCATCTCGCCCACGACCAGGCATACCCATGCGAAGCCCAGACCCACCCGCAAGCCGGCGAGCACGGAAGGCAGCGACGCCGGTATCAGGACTCGATAGAACAGTTGGCTCGGCCGTGTTCCGAGCATTTGCGCCGCTTCGATCAGACGTTGGTCGACGACTTTCACGCCGATTGTGGTGTTGATGACGATCGGAAAGAACGCGCCGAGGAAGATCAGGAAGAGCGTTGCCCGGTGCCCTAGACCAAACCACATGATCGACAGCGGCAGCCATGCCGTGATCGGGATGGGGCGGATGACCTGAAGCACCGGATCGACGAAGCGTTCCAGCGTGCGGCTGACGCCCAGGAGGATCCCGAGTGTGACGCCGGTGATGACGGCTAGCCCGAAGCCGTTGAGAACTCGCAGCGTGCTGATGTACGCATGCTTGAGAAAGCTTCCGCTGAAGACATACGCCCCCGGCGAGTTGGGATTGCCGAGGATGAAGTCGTAGCCTGTCGTCGCGACTTTCCACGGCGACGGCATCAGCCGCGGCGGCAGATACCCAGCGGTAACGGCGAGCTGCCACACCGCGATGAGGGCGGCGGGCACCGCCATGGCGCGCGCTGCCCGCCCGACCAGCGTCGCTACCTGCATCCGCCCGCCTTCGCCGTCTTGCTAAAGCGTTGGTCCATCATCGCGGTGTAATCCGGCTCACGCTCGATGATCCCGAGCTCTCGCAGTGCCTTGCCCATGGCCTTGAAGCTCGCGACGTATTCGTCGGAAAGCTCCCACCCGATCCCCACATTGACCATCGACGCCTTGGTCACTTTGGGGTCGAATCCGAAGAGCCGGCGACCGGTGTCAATCCACTCGTCGTGGTTCTTGTCCATGTACTCGTAGGCGGCCTTCTGAGCGCACACGACGACTTGCACCAACTGGGAGTCTTTCGCGACCATCGCCTTGCTCGTCGCGAGCGCGCTGTTGAGGCTGCCGATCGGGGTATCGTAGGGGTACGACAGGATGCGCCCGTATCCATCGCTGACGGCCAGGGTCGGATGCGGCTCGGAGCCCGAGTAGGCGTCGACATCGCCGCGCTGTAGCGCGATCGGCATCTCCGACCACGTGATCTTGATGAGCTGGACGTCCTTGTTCGGATCTAACCCCGCCTGCTTGAGCTTCGCGCGCAGGAGCACGTCCTGGAGCGCGCCCGGAAAGTTGGCGATCTTCTTGCCACGGAGGTCGGCGACGGTCTTGATGGGCGAATCAGCCTTGACGACGATGGCCGCACCCTTGCGCGCAGCGTCCCCGATGAGCACTTGCGGATCGCCTTGCGCGCCGGCGATGAGCGCCGCCGTAGTGCCGTACTGGCCGAAGTCGATATTGCCGTTTACCACCGCCTTCTCCACGTCGAGGCTGGAGGTGAAATAGACCAACTCGGCCTGCACGTCCTTGGGCAGGAACCGTTCGTAGAACAGCGGAACCATCATGTGTACGAGCTTGAAGGTTCCGACCTTGATCTTCTTCACCTGTTGCCCGGTGCCAGGTGCGGCCAGCACCGAAAGAATCAGCGTGCCGCCGAGCGCGGCCACGACGACGACTCTTCGTCGGAGAGACATCATTGTCGTTCCTCCTGGATAATCATTCGTCGGGTTCGAACCAGAAGAGCTCCATCGGATGCGCGACCGCACCCTGGGCCCACACGATCTTCACCGGAAGCCCGGGCGTGAGGCGCCTCACGTCAACGAAGTTTTGGATCCGCTGCAACAGGAGCGTCGACGCGCCGTCCAGCGCGACGTAGCCGAGCACGAGCGATGGCTGAGAGGCTGCGCCGCTTTGCGTGTACGTGCACTCGGTGGCCGCCGCCAGACGCCCACGTCCGGACAGCTCGATCCACTCAGTCGTGGCAAGATCGTTGCCGCAGCTGGCACGCGGGGGAACCCACACAGACCGGCAGCGCGCGCAGCGCGACCCCAGAAGCCGGTGCGCTTCCAGCTCGAGAAAGAAGCGCGAGCATTTTCCGAGCGAGTGCTGGAAGCGAAACTCTAGCGTCAGATCGAGGATCTCGATATCACGGAAGCTCCGCCATGGATCGTCAGCCTCCGCCCTACCGCGCGGGTCGGCGATCTTTCGAACGTCGAGTTTCGCGCGCACATTCGCCATGGCTAGTCGCGCCTCTCGAAGATGGACACGATGCACAGGCTTCCGGTACCACCGTGAGTGTCGGCGAGACCGCGTCTAGCGCCCAGCACCTGACGCTCCTTCGGACACTCGCCCCTAAGCTGGTTGACGATCTCGCACACCTGCGCGATCCCCATCGCACCCGGCGGCGCGCCTTGTCCAAGGAGGCCGCCGGACGTGTTCGTTGGTAGGTCGCCGCCGAGGTCGAAGACGCCGCGCTGGGCCAGAACGCCGCTCTCCCCATAGCCGCAGAAGCCGAGGTCCTCGTACGACTGCAGCTCTACGCCGCTGTAAGGATCCGCCACTTCTGCGACATCGAGCTCTCGGCGGGGATCAGCGACACCCGCCATCACGTACGCCATCTGCGCTGCTTCTCGCTTCGCCCGAAAGTGCGCGAGCCCGGGGTACGGCTGCGACCGATCCCCGAGCCGCATCCGATCGGTCGCGCAGCCGGAACCTGTGAAGAACACGCGTGGGCGTTGCTTCCACGACTCCGCATGCTCGGCCGCCCAGCCTGGTGTGGCCAGGAGTACCGCGGCCGCCCCGTCAGCGAGGACCGAACAGTCGAGCCGTTTGTATGGCGAGACAACCGCCGGCGAGGACATGACGTCCGCGATGGTGAGATCAAGCGGCATCGCGGCCATGGCATTCGAGCGGGCGTTGCGGTGATTCTTTACGGACACGAGTGCCATGTGCTCTTCGCGTGTTCCGTAGCGGCGCATATGCTCCTGCATCATCAACGCGTAATACGCGATGAAGAAGCCGCCAGCCGCCATCTCGAAGTCGACGTCGCCGGACATCGCGTACACCCGGCGGACCGTTGATGGCGGAACCTGGCGACCGACCGCATCGGCGCCAACGACGAGGATGGATTCACAGAGGCCGCCGCGAAGATAGGCCAGGGCCGTTCGGAGTGCGACGCCTCCACTGGCACCGCCGCCCTCAACGCGTACAGTTGGCCGCGGGCATAAAGCGAGAGTGTCCTGCACTACCTGTCCCCAGCTCAACTGCCGCGCCATGATCTCGCTCTCGTATGCCACGACGGAGTGCTGCACCGTTTCCCGTTCGACCCCGGCGTCGGTGAGCGCCGCCTGTGCAGCCTCCACGATCCACTCCGCCGGAGTGCCGTCGGGTCGCGCCGGCGCGAACTTCGACAGCCCGCCACCGAGAACGACCACCTCCGCCGCGGCCAGCGACGTCACGCTCGCAACGCCACACCGGCGCCTAACCGGTCAGGCGCGGCGGCGTCGAGTGTCACCGTCCCGTCCACTTGGGCTCTCGGCGCTCGCGGAAGGCGGCATAGCCCTCTCGCACATCGTCACTGCGGTAGAGCGGCGCCTGGAGATGAGCTTCCAGCTCCTCGCCGGTTCTAATTTCGGTCGCCCATGCCCGGTCAATCGCTTGCTTGGCAAGCCCGACGGCGAGCGGGGCTCCGGCCTTGAGGTCCGTTACCATCTCAGCTAGGGCCGCCGCTAGCTGCTCACGTGGCACCACACGGTTGACCAGCCCCATAGCGAGACACTCCTCGGCGCGAACACGGCGGCCCGTTAGGATCAAGTCCTTAGCTCGGCTGACGCCGATAAGCCTCGGCAGACGCTGGGTCGCGCCGAGATCAGGAATGATCCCGAGGCGGACTTCGGGAATCATCATGAACGCATCGGTCACGGCGATTCGCAGATCACAAGCAAGGGCAAGGTCCACGCCGCCGCCGACGCATGCGCCGTTGATGGCTGCGATGACTGGCTTCTCGAGCTGTTCCAGCCGGTCGAACACTGACTGCATATTTCGCAGCATCGCCCGGAAGGTCTCTGGCGCGAGCTCGAGACTCGAGAACTCGCGAACCATGTCGAGATCCGCGCCCGCCGAAAACGTCGTTCCAGCGCCAGTCACGATGAGCACCCGCACAGTGCGGTCTGCGGACGCTGCCGCCACGGCCGCGCCGAGAGCGGCAAAGACTTCGTGCGACATTGCGTTGAGCTTACGCGGGCGGTTCAGCGTGATGGTGAGGACACCGTCTTTCAATTCGGTCAGCACAACTCGTTCGTCAGTCATGGTTGCCACCTTCCTGGAAACGCTGAAACACGGATACGACCTCCTTGTTCGAGCCCGTGACGGAAGGAAGTCATGTTCGAGCGCTCAGCGACGCCCGCCGGCCATGAGTCGGCTCGCAGGGTGACACCGCAGCAAAAGCATCGCGGCCGGCCCAGCAAGGGCAACGACGCCGAGCGAAGCGAATGCAATCTGCCATGCACCGCCGGTGACGTCGAGTACCCAGCCGAAGAGTACCGGCGATAACGCACCCGCGAGCCACCCGATGGCGCCATAGAGGCCAAGCGCGGTACCGACCCCGGCCGCCGGCGTCACTTCCGTTACGCCTGTGGAGAGCACCGGGGAATCACCAATGGCGAACATGTAGTAGAGCGCGCCGAGCGTAACGAGGAGCAGCGATGGTGCCGCGATGAGCCAGCCGAAGCAAAGCGACCCGAGAATACTGGTGAGCATGATCGTGATGGCGGCGGCCGTGCGCCCAATGCGGTCCGACAAATAGCCGCCCCCCAAGACGCCAACGACCCCGAGCGCAAGAATCGGGAACGCGGAGATCGACGCCCGCGCGGCTGCCACGTCGAGGTCGGCGCCCGCAGCAACGAAGCTCGCGGTGAGAAACGCGGTGAGCCAGCCCCAGATTCCCATCAACTCCCAGTTGTGAGCAAAGTATGCGAGGCACAGGAGGAATCCCGGCATCGTGAGCCGCTTGGGAATCACGGAGGCCGGCTCACGTCTCTCTCGATGATTTCGAAGCAGACGCATCGCACCAACAGCCCCGGCGAGAGCGACGAGGCCGAGCGCGACGAACGCCGCTCGCCACCCCAGGAATGCCGTCAGCGTGCCGGTAACCGCAAGCGAGATCGCTAAACCGCCCGCAAGCGAGGCCACGAATATCCCGACCGCACGACCTCGCTCTCGCGGCGCACCAGCAGTCACCAGCTTGACACCAGGCATGTAGGTGCCACCGATGCCGATGCCGCCGAGCGCCTTCAGGAGCGCAGCCGATATCGGTCCAGAAGCGAAAAGTCCGAACGCGACCATCGAGACGGCGGCGCAAAACGCCGACCCTACAAAGATCACTGCCGCCGACCACCGATCGCTCAGCGCGCTCAGAGCAATGACGGCGACGACGAACCCGGCCTGACCGGCCGCGGCGATCGCGCCGGCCTGGCTGTTCGACAATCCCCAGTCGTGGCGGAGGAGGGGCAACACCGCTGAGATATTGAGGTGGGTGGAAATCACAGCGAGCGAGCAGAGACCTAACAGAGTCGGCGTCACACGCCCTGCCCCGCTTCCTCCAGCTCGCGACCACCGACGTACTGCAGAGCGATCAGCGCGGGAAACAAAAGGAGCATGAAAATTGTCGTGGCGGCACTCGAGACCTGAAACGAATCGAGGTTGTAGGTGTCATAGAGCGCCGCCGGATAGCTCTGGTTGATGGGCGTATTCAACAGGAAGCTTGCATTGAACTCTCCGAGGGAGATCGCGAATACCAGTAGCGAGCCGACCAAAATCGCATGCTTGAGATTCGGAAGGATGACCCATCGCATCCGCTGCGACCACGTCGCGCCGAGGCTGGCCGCTGCCTGCTCGAGGGCGATGAAGTCAAAGCTGCGCAGAGTGTTCGTGACCGCACGGATCATGAAAGGCATGGTGTAGAGCAGGTGGCCAACCAGGATGATGTACCACGTGGGCCGTAGCGTCGTGTGAGCTTGAATTAGCGCAATGGCCACGGCAATTCCTGGGATCGACATCGGCAAGAGCACGATCTCTTCCACGAGCGCTTGTCCGCGGAACCGGTACCGAACGAGCGCATACGACGCGGCGACGCCGATTACGGTCGTCAGCACGACGGAGACGACCGCGAGTTGAAGGGTGAAGAGGATCGTTCTGCCATACACGCGGAATACATAGCGGTACCACAGGGAGGTGAAGAAACCCGCCTGCGCCTGTGTACGCTCCACGAACACGCCGCCGCCCGTCGCCGGCGCGTGCCAGCCGGGACCGACTTCGCTGGCTGTGCCCATCGCCTTGGACGTCGTCATGGCACCCCAGAACGAGACGGCGACGGGCGAAAGGATGGCGAGCGCGAGCAGTACGCTGATCAAATAAGCGACGCCGGTGAGGAATCGCACGCCCGCCGTGGTCAGCGCGATCGGCCGCGGCCGACCAGCGAGGGTTGCGGCGACGGTGTTAGCGCTGCTTGAAGACATAGTGTTTCTCGCCCAGGCGGCGCAAGTACAGATTGGTCGTGAGTGTGACGACCAGCATGACGACGCAGAGGGCACTCGCGAACTCGAAGTTGGCGTATCCCGTGATCTCGAGAAAGATATCGACGGGCAGCAGGTTGAACTTTTTGGCAATGATCAACGCGACGCCGAAAGACCCCATGGAGACCGCGAAGGCCAGCGCCACGGTCGAGATGATCGCTGGAAGGAGCAAGGGGACGAGGACATACCAGAGCCGCTGCCACAACGTCGCGCCGAGACTGCGGGCGGCGGCGTCGAGGTCGAAGTCGAATTTCCGGATCGCCGCTTCCAGCGTGAGCGTCGCGCGCGGGATCTCGAAGTATATGTATGCGACGACGAGGCCCGAAAGAGTGTAGGCCGTCATCGACAGATATGCTTCGCCCGTGAGCCAGTGCAGTACGGCAGGAATCGCGCCCCAACGTCCCAGCATGATCACGATCATGAATCCAACGATCACTCCCGAGAACGCCATCGGAATCGTCAGTACGGCTCGAAACAGTCGCTTCCCCGGGAACCGCGTGCGCACCAGTACCCACGCCGGAGCGATGCACAGAATGACCGAGCCGATCGCGATGGCCAGGGACAGCACGACGCTGTGAAGCAGAGACGAGAGATAGTAGCCGTCACCAAACAGCTTCACATAGTTTTCGAGGGTGACCGTCTGCAGCCATTGCCCCGCACTCCAACCGCCAACCTGCTTGGTACGTCCCTCAAGGACGCCGCCGCCTGGCACGAGGCTGTTGGCTGCTAGATAGCAGAGCGGGTACAGCAGAAAGACGAAGAGGAAGGCGACGAGCGGTAGTACGAGCAAACCGCCGCTCGCACGTTGCTTCATCGCCTTCGCTCTCCGATCGCCTGGCTCACCGAGCGCGACGGACCTGCTCGATCCAGGCTTTCTTGTAAGCGTCGACCATCTTCACTTTCTGCGGCAGATCGTAAGGCTTGAGGCCGTCATACGAGCCGTAGAGAGGCTTCATCTTGGCGGCGATCTCCGGAGTCAAGGCTCCGGGATGGATTGGCCGGAAGAATGACTCGGCGAACACGCGCTGAGCCTCTTCGGTATTGAGCCAGTCGAGCGCAAGCTTCGCTAGTCGCGGAGTCGGCGCGTTCTTCACGAGCGCAACGTTCAACGGAAATACCGTGGAGCCCTCGCACGGGATCACGACCTCCACCGGGCCGCCGTCGTGGTGCTTCATCTTGTAGCCGCTGCCGTCGGCATGGATCCAGATCGGAATCTCGCCCCGGAGCGAGGGGTTGTACGACGTCTCCTTGTTGTACGAAATGATATTTGGGTGGAGCTTCTTCAGATACTCGATCCCTGGGGTGAAGTTGTCGTATGAGCCCCCGTGCACCCAGAGCGCCGTGAAGATGGCATCGAACGCGGTCCCCTGCACTGTTGGATCGTCATAAGCCACGAGATTCTTGTACTCGGGCTTGATCAGATCGCTCCAACACTTTGGGACGGCTGCCTTTGCGGCAGCGAGCGCCTTGGTGTTGACGACGAATGCAATCGTTCCGTAGTGGATGTTGAACCACCGACCGTCGGCGTCCTTGTGCTCTTTCGGGATGAGATCCCAGCCCTTCGGCTTGTATGGTTCGTGGAGGCCGCGCTCAGCGGCCTGCGAGCCAATCGCCGCGTTGTAGTAGACGATTGAGGCCTGCGGCTTTGGTTGCTCGGCGATGAGAGCCGCCATCGCGGTCACGCTCGATTTCATGTCGGGCGGCCATGTGACGCCGTACTTGTCGGTAAAGAATTTCTGCACGCCGCCCCAGTTCGCGTAGTTCGGCTGATGGTCGTAGCCGATCAGTGTTGTGCCTTCGGCCTTCTTCGCGTCCTCTAGCGCGGCCTTGAACTCAGCCTGTGCCTTGGCGTCGAAGTGATTGGCCCGTACGCCATGTGGCCATAGTGGAATGATTGCGACGAGTGCCGCGATCAGAAGCCTCATGGGTCCTCCTTGTTCAGGACATGGATCTTGTCCACGTCCACCCGAACAGGAACAACATCGCCGACGTTGATTCGCTGCGATGCGCCCACGTCAAGCAGGACGCGATGGCCGGTCGCGGCGGAGGCGCGGAGCCGGATCCGGCTACCCAGGTACACCACGTCTTCGACCTTGAGAGAGAAATGTGGCGACGTCCCATCACTACAGACGCACACGTCTTCGGGCCTGAACATCACGACGCGCTCACCCGCGGGAGCGGGATGTCCGGCAGCAGCAACAGAGCCGAACGGCAGCACGAACGCCCCGCGACCGTCGCACACGCATGGAATCAGATTGGCGTTGCCGATAAACCTGGCGACGAAAAGCGAAGCAGGGCGGCTATAGATGTCGGCTGGTGTCCCCGTCTGCACTACGCGGCCGCTGCGCATCACGGCGACCTGGTCCCCCAGCGAGAGTGCTTCCGTCTGGTCGTGCGTGACGTAGACGGTCGTGGTGCGAAACTCCGTCAAAAACCGACGTAGCTCAGCACGAAGATCGTCGCGGATCTGTGCGTCGAGCGCCGACAGCGGCTCGTCCATGAGAAGGATCTTGGGATTGAACACCATCGCCCGGGCGAGGGCCACGCGCTGCGCCTCACCGCCGGAAATCTGGCGGATCCGCTTGTCCCGAAGCTGTTCGATCTTCATCGTCGAGAGCATCCACGAGACGCGTTCCCGGCGCTCAGCTGTTGCGACCCCACGAACTTTGAGGCCGAAGCCGACATTCTCTCCGACGGTCATATTTGGGAAGAGCGCGTAAGACTGGAAGACGACGCCGGCATCGCGTCGTTCTGCTGGAACCGCCGTAACGTCCTTCCCGTCGATCAACACCCGTCCTTCAGTCGTCTCGCCGAGGCCGCCAATGACTTTCAGCGCGGTGGACTTGCCCGATCCCGACGGTCCGAGCACCGCCGTCACCTTGTCTTCGGGAACGGTGAGCGAGACGTGGTCGAGCGCGCGTGTGCCGTCCGGGTAAGTCACGCCGACGTCGATCAGCTCGATCGTGGCCATGACCTTGACGGTTTCTTCGCTAGAACCAGTACCAGCGTTGCGACGCCCGGGTGGCCTCACCCAGCGCCGGCGGCGGGGTGCGACGGACGGCGACGACGTACGCCATCGTGGCCACGACCGCGGAGACGAGGACGAGCCAGAAGTCCCGAGTCGCAAAGCCCACGTAGGCGGTTGCCGCAGCAACAAGTCCAGCTTCGGTGACCAAAAAACTCCACCAGGCGAACCGGCGCAGACCCCGCGGCATCTCAGCGGCTCCCTACGCGCGGCTTCAGGAGTCCTTCCATGACCGTGCGGACCTTGGCCTCTCGGATTGCCGGTTGCGAATAGAAGATGCGGCCGAGTGGGGCCGCGAAGACATGGATCATGCGGCTCCACCCGAGATACGCGAGAAAGCCGGACGCCAGTACGGCATGGGTCATCCAAAAGAACGAATAGGATCCGGTGTACGGAGCCCATCCGCGCAGCGCCTCGCCCATCCAGTAGCCGAGCAGGATCCAGCCGAAACCGGGCTGCGCCGGCACGTTGGCGAAATGGAGACCCTGGGCGATGAATCCCGTCAGAACAACAAGCAGCAGGAAGATCGTGCCGGGCGTGTCATTGAACTTTGCTTCATCCGTTCCTGCAGTCATCGCTCCGCGCACGAGCGCGATCAACAGTCCGACCAGAAGGACCATGCCCGACACGTTCAAGCCGAACTTGAGGAAGAGCCAGCCGGCGTTTCCGGTCATGAACGGCTCGGACGGCAGATATTTCGTGAGAAGCGCGGTCAGGATGTCGAAGACGAAGAGAACGGAAAACCCCCAGGAAATCAGCATATGGCGCGTCCACGGAAGGCGGCCGCGTAGCCGAATGCGTCGCTGAACGACGACCTCGTCGGCGTACGCCTGCGCGAGCGCGGCGGCGTCGACAGCGCCGAGCGGTATGAACCGACCACTGGCACCGAAGATCACTGCAAGCTTCGAGAAGAGGTTGCGATAGAGGCCGATGAATAGGGCGCCGATGAAGAGCGGGATGAGGATCCAGAACAGCGCCATCAATGTCATCGCCGCCTCCTACCGGATCACGAACATCGCCGGCGCGGCCGGCCCACCGACACGCTCGCCGCCTGACTTGGCGGCGAGTCGTTCCAAGTCGGCCATCTCACCGCTGATGATCGCTTTGGTTGGACACACCTCCTCACACGCTCGCGGCAGCTCGGCCGGACGGTCCGCGCAGAACGTGCACTTCGACATCTTGCCCTCCGCGCCGAACTGAGGGACGCCGAACGGACAGGCCCAGAAGCAGAACATGCAGCCAACGCACGTTGCCTGATCGACCAGGACGACTCCATCCGTGCGCTTGGTGATCGCGCCGACAGGACATGATTGCAGGCACGGCGCGTGGTCACAGTGCAGGCACGGCATCGACAGGTTGCGTGTGCCGACATTCGGATAAACACCCGTCTCGATCTTCACGATTTGCCGCCACGAAACCGCGCCTGTTGCGTTCCAGGTCGCGCACGCAACTTCGCAGGCGTAACAGCCGGTGCATTTGCCGATGTCGAACAGCCAGCCTCGGCTCGCCATTGCGCCTACACCTTCCTGACTCGGACTTTGCACTCGTTGTAGCCGATGCCGCCTGAAATCGGATTCACATTCGTCCCGAGAATCGGATTGATGTGGGTGCCGCGTCCTTTCGCAATGCCTTGCCAGTGTCCGAAGCCGTGACCATGGCGAACGCACACAACGCCAGGCCGGATGCCCGGTCGCACCTTCGCTCGAATCGTGACCGCCGCCTGCGGAGAGGCCACCTCGATGCGGTCTCCATCCTTGATTCCCAAGCGGGCGGCATCGCTCGCGTTGAGCTCGGCCCAGTTCTCGCTACGGATCTTCATGAGGATCGGATTGTTCTGCGTCGTGAGGTTGCAGTGCATCTCGAATTTGGTATTGATCAACTGGAATGGGTAGTCGGCGTCGGGAATCACACTGCGCTCTCGGTATTCCGGCAGCGCGTTGTACCCGTTCTTCGCGAACGCCTCGGACATCAGCTCGATCTTGCCGGTCGGGGTTGAAAAGCCCGACTGCCGGTACTTGTGATACTTCAGCTCGCCCGACCAGAATCCTGTTTTCTTCATCGTCTCGAGGTCAGTGGGCAAGCCACCGATGATCCGACGTCCCCACTCTTCCCACGAGTTCCACCGAAACAGGTCGCCATATCCCATCTTTTCGGCGAGCCCGCGGACGATCTCGTATACCGGCCGTGCCTCGTGGTATGGCGGCAGCGCCGGCACGCAGATAATCGCTTCCGGTGGCATGGCGAGGCTCTGACGGATCTCCGCACGCTCGTAGAACGACGCTTCGGGCAGCACGAACTCGCATTCTGCTGCCGTCTCGCTGAAGTACGTATCGATCGCCACCGACAGCTCCAGCGCCTGGACCGCCTTGCGGTACAGCGCCGTGTTCGGCTCACTCATGACCGGATTCGTGCATTGGAAGAACAAGCCCTTCACGGGGTACGGCGTTCCTTCGAGAATCGCCTTCGGCAACAGTTGCGTTGGAAGATCAGGCGCGAGCGGGTAGCCCATGGCGACATGCAGCGGCGGGCGCGCGGGCTTGGTCTTGCGCTCGTCGGGAATCGTGAGCGGCGGCTGAAGTGGCGCCCAATCCTTGAGGATCAAATTGCCCGGCCCGTCGATCTGCCCGGTGAGCGCGTCGAGGATGTACACGAGCCGCGAGGCGTCGAGGCCGTTGGCGTAGTTTCCAAGTCCCTTGAATGTCTCGATGATCGCCGGGCGCGCGCTCGCGAACTCGCGCGCCAGCCGCCGGATGGTATTGGCCGCGACACCGGTGATGCTCGCCGCCCATTCGGGCGTGTAGCCTCGCGCGATCACGTGCCGACAGAACTCGTCAAAGCCGTGAGTCCACTGACGGCAGAACGGCTCATCGTAGAGCCGCTCCTGCACGATGACGTGCGCCATTGCGAAGAGCAGCGCACCGTCTGTCCCCGGCGCGATCGGGATCCACTCGTTAGCCTTCTCCGCCGTGGCTGTGAAGGCCGGGTCGACCACGATGAGACGAGCGCCGTTTGAGACCGCGGCCAACAGACCCCGGCTCTCGTAGAGATTCTGATTGGCACCCAGCATGTTTATGCCGAGGAGCATCACGAACTTCGCGTTCTCGTAGTCGTGGACGGGAAAGACGTGCCCGAGCACCGTTAGCGCAGCCAGACGCCGATCCTGCTCGCACGCGGAAGTGTGCCCGTAATAGTTCGGGGTGCCGTAGCACTCGGTGAGAAAGAGCTGAGCGAAGACGCTGTTGGGATCGACGTGCCAGAGGTACGCCACGGCCTCCGGCCCGTACTTCGCCTTGATGTCAGTCAGCTTCCGTGCGATCTGCGTGAACGCTTCGTCCCAGCTGATGCGCTCGAACCGGTTTGGGCCGATGCGTCGCATCGGGTGCTTGAGGCGATTGTCGTCCTTCGCGAGCACGTGGCTCGCTTCGCCCTTCACACAGCGTGAGCCCTTCGTGGACGCTCGTGTATTGCCGCGAACATAGACGACTTCGCCTCGGCGCGTGAAGACCTCCGTCGGACAGGTCCATGGGCATACGTAGCAGATGCCAGGAGTCATCTCCGCGTCGCGGAGCCGTTCCAGCGTCTCCGTCGTGCCGGCCGTCTCCTTCATAAGCGCCTCATGCCTTCGGTCGCGCAGGTGCCGGCAGCCATACCGCGTGCGGCCGCCGGCGCGAGCGACCTACTTCATCCACTTCGGCGTGAAGACCTCGAAGTCGCCATTCTTGACCTGAAGCCACGACATCTCGCGGATCATGAAGTGTTCGGGCGCGTTGCCTTTGCCGATGGTCACGCTCGGGATGAGACCGCCCTTCCAGTCCCTGATGGTTTCCAGCGCCTCAACCAACCCATCGCGCGTGACCTTGTTCGTCTCCTTCGGCATGCGGCCAAGCGCCTCGGTGACGACCTGAGCGCCCGCGTACCCCCACATGTGGATCGCGTCCGGCTCCTCATTCGGGTAGTACTTCTTGAGAAGGGCGACGAACTGCTTCATCTGCGGATCCGGGGAATTCGGACGGCGGAAGATCGTGCTGAAGTAAGCGCCGTCGACCGCTTCCTTGCCCGCGAGCTCGATCACCTTCGGGCTCTGCCCGAAGAACACCACGACCACCGGCGCCTTCCATCCAAGCTTTTGTCGTTCGGTGAAGAAGCGCGCAGCGTGCTCCGGTGCACAGGAGCAGAGGTGCACATCGGGATTCGCTCCCTTCATCTTGATGACCTGCGCGCTCACGTCCAGCTCGTTTTTCTCATAGGGCTCCTTCGCGACGAGCTGAACGCCGTACTTCGAAAGGACCGACTCGATGCCTTCGATGTGCGTCTTTCCGGATGGGTCGTTCTGGTAGAGGAGGGATACGGTCTTCGCCCCAAGCTGCTCCTTCGCAAAACGCACGAGATCCTGGCCTTCCGTTTTGTAGCTCGGGTAGAGCGGGAAGACGTACTTCGACGGGAAGTCCAGGTTCTTGGCGGCTCCCGTGCCTGCGCCAAGGAGCGGAACCTTGTTTTCTGCGATGTAGTCGATCACGGCACTCGTCGGCGCCGAGCCGAGCGGGTTGGCGATCGCAAAGCAGTTATCGCGCTCGATGAACTCCTTCACGACGACCGTCGTCCGTGAGGGGTTGTACTGATCGTCGACCATCTTGAAGTTGATCTTTCGACCGTTCACGCCCCCCTGTTCGTTGACATGCCGGTACCAGACGTCAGCGCCTTTCCCCATGCGGAAGTACGTGGACTCTTTGCCCGTCATCGGCTGATAGGAGCACAGCAAGATCTCCTTATCGGTTACGCCAGGCGCCTGAGCATTGGCTACGTCCGCGAGCCCCATTCCGGCCGCGGCGACCAGCATCATTACTGCGATCATCCGTTTGTGCATGACCGACCCTCCTGGATTGGCGAACACTGCGCCTTACCCCGCCGCCTGACGACCGAGGTACGACCGCACTACGTCGTTACGATCCTTCAGTTCCTCCGCTGTACCCTCGAGCACGACTCGGCCCACCCGGAGCACATAGGAATAGTGGGCAATGGACAATGCCTGATAGGCGTTCTGCTCCACGAGCAGCACGGTGACGCCGTCCGCATTGATGGTGCGAATGATCTTGAAAATCTCGGCAACGAGCTTGGGCGCGAGCCCGAGCGACGGCTCGTCGAGCAAAAGGATCCTCGGTCGAGCCATCAATGCCCGGGCGATCGCAAGCATCTGCTGCTCACCACCTGAGAGCGAGCCGCCCGCCTGTTTGCTACGCCGATCGAGGATTGGGAAGTAGCTGTAGACACGCGCGAGGTCATCTACGAGGCTGCCATCGCGGCAGTACGCACCCATACGGAGGTTCTCGTGGACCGAGAGTCCCGCGAAGATACGTCGGCCTTCCGGAACCTGCACGACTCCGCGCCGGACGATTTCCTCGGGGGTGAGCCGGTCGAGGCGGTCGCCGTCAATCGCGATGCTACCGGCAGAGGTGCGCAATAGCCCCGAGATGGCACGCAAGGTTGTACTCTTGCCGGCGCCATTGGCGCCTAAGAGCGCGACGATTTGCCCATCGCTGACCTTTAGCGTGACTCCTTTCAGGGCCTTGATTTGTCCGTAGCCCACCTCGACTGTCTCGAGGCTAAGCACGGACGGGCACCGCCTCACCCAAGTACGCCTCTACAACCGCTGGGTGATTCAAGATCTCCTGCGGTGACCCTCGGGCGATGTTTCGGCCGAAGTCCAGCACGGTAACTTCGTCGCAGACCGCACGCACCAGCGACATATCGTGCTCAACGACGAGGACGGTTACTTTCCGCTCGCGATTGATATTGCGAATGATCACGCTCAGTTCGCGCGTTTCCTCCTCGTTGCAGCCGGCGACGGGCTCGTCCAAAAGCAACAGCGTCGGCTCAGCAGCAAGCGCGCGCGCGAGTTCGACACGCTTCTGATACCCGAATGGCAGGTGGACAACCTGCTGGTCGAGCACGTCCGTCAAACCGAACATTTCGGCCATTCGATCCGCGCGCTCTCGCAGCGCCGCTTCGCGCTTGAGACCTGACGGCAGTGAAAGCATCGCCGCCAGCGGATTCCCGAGATGGCTATGCATACCGATCAGGATGTTGTCGAGCGTCGAACGGGATCGAAACAGATTGATGTTCTGAAACGTGCGGGCGATCCCCAGACGGATCACGTCGTGAGGGCCGAGATTGCTGAGATCGCGACCACGGTACTCGATGCTCCCGTTGGCGTACGTCTGGAAGCGGCTGATGCAATTGAAGAGTGTTGTCTTCCCGGCACCATTCGGCCCGATGAGGCCGTAGATGCTTCCAGCAGGAACGTTCATGTCGACGCCATCGAGCGCGGTCAGGCCCCCAAAGAAGACGCGCACGCCGCGGACGGTCAAAAGGTCCACGGCTATCCTCGTCCCACCGAGACCTGGTTCACGACACGGGTTATTGGCTGCGCGCAGCGGCGGTGGATGCGCCGGAACAGGCGCGCGAGCACGCCGGCCATACCCTCAGGCGCGAAGAGAAGAACCGCGATCAATGCGACGCCGTTCAGGATGTAGGCGAAGTCTCGCAGCTCGCCGAGGTAGTACGGCACCATCACCACGAACCCGGCGCCGAGGGCGGAACCCAAGAGCGATCCCTGGCCCCCAACGACCACAGCCGTGAGGAAATCGACGGACAGCCAAGCATCGCCGAACGTCTCCGTGGAGACGTAGCGGTTGTGGTGCGCGAACAGCGCGCCGCCCGCACCCGTCATCGCCGCGCTGATCGAGAACGCGAGCGTTTTGTATAGCCGCAGATGGATGCCCATCGCCTCCGCGGCACGTTCGGAATCGCGCATGGCCACAAATGCCCGGCCTACACCAGATCGAATGATGCTCCACGAGGCGAGCATGACGAGCGCCATGACGACGAGGACGACGTAGTAAAAGCCAACGTCTTTCACTTGCAACCCGAGGACCGAATTCTTTCCGAGCTGAATGCCTTCACGGCCCTCGAAGACGGGCCAGTTGTTCAGGATGGCGCCAACAGCCAGTGCGAAGCCCAAGGTGGCGATCGCCAGAAACGCGCCACCAAGTCGCAGGCAGATCATTCCGAGCCCGAAGCCGATGACGCCCGCGAGTACGGCGCCGACCAGCAGCCCCGGAACCACCGACGTTCCGAGGTGCTTCGCCATCAATGCTGTCGCGTACGCTCCAATGGCGAAGAAGCCACCATGGCCGACGGTCACGAGCCCCGTATACCCGGTCAAGAGATTTACGCCGACGGCTGCGATCACGTAGGCAAAGGTGAAGGCGAGCAGGCTCGCATAGAAACTCGGAATGACGGCTGGAAGCGCGAGCAGAATGCCGAAGGCCAGAACCGTCAGCGTCAGCTGCCAGCCTCGCTCCGACATCTTCTAAATCTCCCGCCGCGCCCTACCGCCGAATAGACCGCGTGGCTTAAAGGCAAGCACGAGAACGATCAACACGAAAGCGATCGTGACTTTGTACTGTGCGCCGAGGTAGCCGCCGGCAAGATTTTCCGCGACCCCGATAATGAGCGAGCCAATCACCGCGCCGGGCAGCGAATACAATCCGCCGAACACCGCACCGACGTAGCCCTTGACGAGTACGCCGTCCATCATCTGCGTGCTGACGTACACGAGTGGGGCGAGCAGAATTCCGCTCACGGCGGCCAACATTCCGCCCACCGCCCAGGTCAGCAGCACGATCGAACGTACGGGTATCCCCATCAGCTGGGCCGCAACGGGATCTTCGGTGATCGCTCGCATCGCGATGCCGGGCTTCGTGAACCGGAAGAAGAGATAGAGGATCGCGCCAACAACCGCTGCCACCAGCATGTTGAAGAGATGGGCTTGGCTGATGAGGGTGCCGCCGATGGAAATCGGTGCGCTCGAAAACAGTGCGGGAAAGGACTTGGTGTCGCGGCCCCAGATCCAACCGGCCACGCCGTGAAGGATGTAGAAGACGCCTAAGGTTGCGGTGAACAACGTCAGCCAGTCGGCGCCTTCGATTGGCCGCATGATGAGACGCTCGACGACGACAGCCAGCGCCGTGACGGCGAGGACCGTCGCGAATGTGGCCACAATGAGGCTCCCACGCGAATGTTCCAGGACCACGAGCGCGACGAACGCCCCGACCATGCTGAAGTCGCCCTGCGCGAGATTGATCGTGCGGGTGTTGCGGAATATGAGAACGATTCCGATCGCTGTGAGGGCGTAGAGACTACCGGTCGCGAGGCCGCTGACGAACTGCTGCGCCAGCATTTCTGAGCTACGCCCGCCGCTTCAGCAGACGCAGTATGGGGCGCTGTCGGACGGTCGTTGCGGCAGTCAGCGCGTTACATGCTGTGCCGCGCTGCTCATTCTCGAGCTTCATCAGAGTTCGCATCCGGCCGAGATCGTCACGACCGGCCTTGTCGTCAACGAGCTGCGGAGCCGCCTTCAAGAGCGCTCGGTAGACCGGGTGCGCCTGCGCCGATGCGGAAATGCCGTAGAAAACGAATGGGCCACGCCGGGTCGCGATCAGGAGCCCGCTCCGCCGCAGCGGACCGAGATGACGTGAGATCTGGTATTGCGGCAGTCGAAGAATTGCGACGAGCTCGCAGACGCAGAGATCTGGGGTTCGAGAGAGCAGGCTCAGGATGCGAAGTCGTGTGTCGTCAGCGAGAAGCCGCAGAAACTTCGCGCCGTTGGTCGGCAGTTTCAGCGAGGGGGCATATGCACCGTTGCGCATGCCAATCTGTGGCGGGCAGCATATGGACGCCGCCTACGTCTGTCAACGGCGAAGTCGGGCTGAGAGATGCCCTGAGCGATGACGCGGTGCGGTAGCCCGCGCTACCGAAGACGGGGCAAACGCAACGCGACTGCTCGGCAGAGTCCCCAGCCGATCACGGCACCGCACAATGGACCGAGGACATAGACAGTCAGCCACCCGCCTCGTGGGCCTGGAATCGCGATCTCACCCCATCCGAGAAAGTACGAGACGAGCCGAGGCCCAAAATCGCGGGCGGGGTTAAGTCCCGCCTGGGTCAGCGGCGCAACCACCGAGATGATGGCCGCGACCGTCAAGCCAATGAACAGAGGCGTCGTTCCGGCTGAGGGCCTCGCCGAATTGCGATCTCGCGTCAAGATGCAAATGAGAAATGCGAGCATCGCGGTGCCGACGAGCTCTGCGAGGAAAGCCGAGAAGGGACCGACCACGCGCCACGCCTCTTCTGCGGTTCCGAAAATCGACGGATTCGGGAAGTACTCGCCGAAGACCATGGCCGACAGCTCGCTGCCAGGGCCGCCTCGCAGCAACCCGCGCTTTCGCTCGAACTCGATGATCGCTTCCGAAAACATGCTGTAGAGCACGAGCGAGGCCGTCGCAGCGCCGGCGGTTTGGGCAATCGCGTAAGGGATGACTCGCAGCCACGAAAACCCTTCGTAGATCGCCGCTGCGACAGTGATGGCCGGGTTGAGATGGGCCCCGGAGAGGGAAGCTGACGCATAAATGCCAAGGCTCACCCCGACTGCCCAAACGACCGCGACTTGCCACAGTCCGGCCTGCGCGCCGGTCGCGACCGCCGCATTGACCGCGCCCACTCCGAAAAATACGAGGATGAACGTCCCGACGTATTCCGCAAGAAGCGCCGGTCCCAGCGGCATCGGCGGTGGCACGCCGCCGCGTACCTGTTCCGTTGGAAATGACTCGATCTCGGTTCGGATCGTGCTGCCGTCCTCGCGTGGCGTCACGGTTTCATTGGTCTCCGAAGACTGGCGGGAATATTCTTGCTTGCGTTGAAGAGTGCAACGGTCGCGTCGGCCTCGTTGAAGTCCGCGTCCGCAAGATTAGCCTGTTCGAAGTTCGTCGACTGCAACTGTGCTCGACGGAAGTCGGCCCGAACAAGCGTGGCTCCCACAAGTTGGGTGTTGTTCAGTGTTGCCGCCGCAAAACTCGTCGAGGAAAAGTCCGCGCCGTAGGCAATCGCCCACGCCAGCGATGCCTTCGAGAAGTTGGCACCTGAAGCTCGTACCCAACTGAGGTCCGACCAACCAAGATCAGCGTCCTTGAATATCGCGTCGGTCAGTACAGCCTCCCGAAACGAGACGCTCTTGAGATTTGCCCCGGTGAAGTTCGCCTTCACGAGGGTCGCTCCCGAGAGTCTCGCCCCTGCCTGACCGTATTCGGCCAGGCGGCCGGCGCCAAGCTCGGCTGACACGAGATTCGCGCTTGTTAAGTCGGCCTGACTGAGGTCCGCCGCAATGAGAGTGGCTCCTTCGAAGTTCCCGCCCACCAACCTCGCGCGGGCGAGCTTCGCCCCGGGAAGGAAAGCCTTCTTCAAGGTAGCGCCCTCGAGTCGCGCGCTGTCGAGCACCGCCCTGGTCAGATCAGTCCCCTCGAGGTTCGCTGTCCGGAGGTCTGCTCGAGTCAAGTCAGCGGCGGCAAGGCGAGCCCCCGAAAAGTTCGCGCCATACGCGCGGACGTCGCGCAGATACGACTCTCGCAAATCGGCATCCCGTAGGCTCGCACGCGTGAGATTGGCGCCGACAAGCGTGGCGCCCGTGAGCGTTGCGCCGTCGAGGGTCGCGCCGGTGAGGTCAGCGCCCCGGAGGTCAGCTCCGGTGAGGTCGAGCCGCGAGAGGTTTCGTCCGGCGAGCTTGCCTTTTGCGGCCAGCACATCGTCCAGCGGCGCGGCAATCACTGTAGCGCCTGAAAGGACCAAGATCAGGCTGACGAAAGCGATGAGTGTCTTCATCGCGCGACGTTTTGGGGAAGGAACGAGACGATCTTAGCGATTTCCGGCTGCGGTCCTATCCGGCGGATCGCCGCCCAGGCGCCCTTGTAGTACGGAATCGTTGTGGTGGGGTCGACGTGGTCCGAGACGAGCTCCCCGGCGGCGCCCCGGGGTTGCCCGAACAACATGAACGTGTGACCGCGTTTGACCGAGTCCGTAATGATCGCCATCGCGCGAACGCGGCCAACGTCGTTGGTCAGCTCGACCAGGTCGCCTGAAGACACGCCGAGCTTTGAGGCATCAGCAGGATGGATTTCAAGATGCGGCATCGGATTGTGATCGTTATAGAACGGAACATGCTGATGGTGATAGAGCGTCTGCCATATGTGGTTCGTGCGCCCGTTGTTCACCCAAAACGGATATTGCGCACGTTGCGCAGCGACTTTTGCGGCGTACCCGGGCCAGGGTTGTGGGGCCGGGATGAAACGGGCTTTGCCCGAGGGAGTTTGAAATCGACCGCGCTCGTGCATGCGAACCGTGCCGACAGGAACGCCGTTCACGATGCGCGTTGGCGTTTGAATTCCGTTGGTCCCGAGCCGGCGAAGCAGGTCATAGGTGACGCCCGCGTAGCCCTCGATCGGATCACTTCCATCGCCCTTGAATTGATAGCGCGCGTGGATGAAAACGTCCTCCTCGGTGCGCCAATCGAAGTCAAGGAAGCGGTTAGCCATCAGGGGATTGTTGTCATCGAGATAGAGCGCGCGGATCCGGCGCGCGAAACGGGCCATGATTTCCCAGTCCGGCAGCGCCTCACCAGGCGGGTCCATGAAACGCTGATAGAGGCGTAATCGTCGCTCTCCGTTGATCGACGTGAGGTTGGTCTCGCCCCACTGCGCGGCGGGCAACACAAGATGCGCGAGCCGCGTCGTCGCGGTCATATATATGTCCTGCGCAATGATGAACATCCCGCCTTGCTTCAGCGCGTCGACGATTCTGGCGACGCGCTCTCCTACGGGCCGTCCCTCCGTCCTATCCAGCACGGCCTGCACCGGCGCGCCGCGCTCCTTGAAAGCCGCTTCCATGGCCTCGGCGTTGAGCGTCGTGAGCACGGGATTGCACCCGCCGATCCAGTACGCCTTCACCTCGCCACGCCGCACCGCCTCATCGACATTCAGGGCCGGGCGACCACCCGGATACGCAGGCCGAACGTAGCCTTCCTGGTGTCCGCCCATTCGGCTGCATCCAGTGCCTGGCTTGCCTACGTTGCCGGTGAGTAGGGCGAGGTCCACGATGGCGGCGATATTTTCGTAATTCTTGAGTCCCCAGATGAGGCCCTTTTCGTAATGAAGCAAGGTGCGGCGTCGCGATCCGTCAGCCTTCGGCGCACCGACCCACTCTGCGGCCTTATAGATTTGTGCGGCCGGAATGCCAGCGATCTTCGCGGCTTCGTTTACGACGTCCGCGAGCGGACGATCAACAGCAAGGGTCGAGCGCTGATACGCTTCGAACGTCTGCCACTCAGTGTGATCGCGAATGAAACCGACGTCGTGCCATCGACGATCGAGGATGACGCGCGAGATCGCATTGAGCAACGCGATGTCGGCGCCCGGCTCGATCTGCAAATGAAGGGCGCGATCCGGCGTGCCCGCCGCTTCTGCCGTGGCGACCGTCATCGTGCGTCGAGGATCGACAATGATTATCCGGCCCGGCGCGACGGATTCCGTGCCGAGGATCGCGCGTTTGCGCTCCAGCGTTGAGCCGTTGAGGTTCGGCACCATGTGGACAAGGAAGTAATTCGTCTGTGTCTCATATGCATTGCTGCCGACGAGAACGATCGTGTCGGCCAGCTCAGCGTCGGCGTATGCGTTCGTGAGAGCGGCGACCCCGGCATCGCCGGCGGCATGGACCTCGCTGTTGTATGCGGGGCGGTTATGAATGGAAGCCGTCTTGGTCCCGACGCCGCTGAAGAAGAACCGCCCGACCGCCCAGTTCGCCTCGAAACCACCACCACCACCACCGTGGTCGAAGAACTTCATTCCGACGGCATCCGGTCCCCAGCGATCGATAACAGCTTTGACCACGCGTGCGCCGAGATCTACGGCCGCATCCCACGTCACGGGCACATGCTGTCCAGCCCGCGAGAGCAGTGGTTTCGCCAACCGAGCCTTTGTGGGTCGCTCGGGTGAAAAGAGTGTCGGAGCCTGGCCGCCGCCGCGAACCGAAGAGAGTCCCTCATTCACTACACAGGCTTTGTCGGGAGTGATGACGACGTTGTACTGGCGGCCGTCACGATCCGTAACGGTCGTATGCATGGCCGTGGAGATCCAGTCGCCGAGCGGCGGCAACGGCTTCGTGTAGTCGGCGCGCAGAGCATTCCGGTCCGGCTCCGGCCCACCATCGCGGCCGACGGGCCATTTGAACACCTTGTAGCCGCAGCCGACGATGCAAAACTGACAGACGGTGTCGAATCGCTGCGCTTCCGTCGGCGGCAGCGGCACGCGATCCGCAGGCGGCGTAATGCTCACCGGCAGTAACTACACGAGGTTGGTGTGGCGCCCGTAGATGAGGCCGCTCACACCGACAGCTTCGACGACCCCATTGTTCACACGAAGTTCGATTTGCGGCAGCTGTTGACTGGCCTGCCCGATGATCAACGCGCCCGCTTTCGCAGGATCGAAGGTGCTCCAGTGGCACGGACAGATAAACATCTTCCGCTCGGGTTTGAACGCCACCGGACAGCCTTTGTGCGTACACAGGGTTGAGAATGCGACGATGTCACGCGCGGGGCCGACACCGTTCGTTGCCGCTTCGGCCAGTCGGAGCAACACGGCTGGAGAGCCTGCGTCCGGATAGGCAAAGACGATAGCGGCGCCGGGACCAACGTCCTTGAGCGGTGCAACCGCGACGACGGGATAGTGCGATGGATTCGCGGCGTCTGTTCTCGGAACGAAGGACTGCGACGCTAGGACGCCGGCGACGCCCGTCGATCCCAGTTTGATGAAATGCCGACGAGTCGGCATCACGCCCCCCTCACGTCAAAAATGGATTGTATCCAGCGGTAGCCGTTTTGAGGTGCGCCCATGATCACCCTACGACGGCTTGAGCGTCCCGTACTTAACGGCTCGTGGATGCTGATGTCAAGTGATATATATTCTTCGTATATTCTTGCAGGAGGCGTTATGCCCATACGGATGGAGGAGTTCGAAAAGCTCGCAGCCGCAAAGCCGGCGGGAACGTCGCTCGCTGAGATCCTCGGTGTTGGCAATGTCTACTGGAGCGGCAGCCTTACGGACTACATCTATATGGTGCCCGAGGTGATGGGCAAACCGGCCGCGATCGTCCCGGCTTCGTTGAAGACTCGCTTCGGTGGCTAGCCGCCCATGAACTGACCGAGCAGCATGATCCGATCACCTGGCCTGACTGGTGAGTCGAGATCATGCGTCACGCCAAGAATGGCGTCATTCACGATGATTTCGACGTGTTCACCCAGCTCATTGCCATGCCAGAGAGCCGCCTGAAGGTCTGGATAGCGGGCACTGAGCCCGCGGAGCACTGACCGTATCGTCGACTTCTCAGTCCAAGGCTCGTCGAGGACACGGCGACCAGAGCCGTCGCCACCAATGAACTTCGTGATCCACGAATGAACTTCGACGGGGACGACTTGCGTTGTCCCCGTAGCGTTAGCTGCCATCGCGTTACGAACTAGCGCAGCACGAACCGCCGCTGGCAACTACGGTGAGCCCCTTCTTGAGCGGCAAATGCTGTGTGTCGGTGGCGCAGGACGCACCATCCTCAATATCGTGATTGAGGACATAGACCTCCCACTCCACGCCATCGGGATCCTGGACCCAGAACTTGTCCTGGTTGGCGTGGCAGCAATTCACGCTGAACTCCTCTCGAACAGGCAAGCCGATCGCCTTGACGCGCTCCATTTCGCGGACCACGATCGCCTGCGATTCGACCTGGATGCCCATGTGATCGACGTGGCCGCGGCCTTCGGACGGTCGCGCTTCGGAGAGCGCGAGATTCAAGGGGCCAAACGGCGGAAGAAACTTCACGTAGCCGGGCTTCACCTTCACCGGTGCGACACCGAGAAACTTCTCGTAGAACGCCCGGCTCTTGGTGAGGTCGGACACCGTCATGTGGACATGGACCTTAGGCGCTTCGACGCTCATCGTGGGCCTCCTAGCAACAGGCTGTCAGGATACGAACGAGTTCCGAGACCATTTCGGCTCGAGGAGAGTAGTAGATGTATCGCTCCTCGCGGCGGCTTTGAACCAGTCCGGCGCGGCGCAGGATATCGAGATGGTGCGACAGCGTCGGGCCAGGAATCTCCAGTTGCGCCTGAATGTCTCCAGCGGCCACTTCCGCCTTAGCCTTCACAAGAAAGAAGAAGATCTGCAACCGCGACTGGTGCGCGAGCGCCTTGAACGCTTCAACATGCTCGTCGCGCGCCTGGAGTCGACTCAGTGGAAGTGTCTTCACGTTTTCAAATATATTGAAATGTAGGGCGTCTGTCAATTGCAGAGCCGTGCGCGCGGATCATGTGACCCGCTGGCTCCTGGTTCCCTCCATTCGTACGAAGACTGCGGCCCAGATCGCGACAAGACCGCCGAGACCAAGCACGACGAACGCCCATCCCCATGCCATCCGCGTTCCGGCCAGAGCGTTGACGTGGTCAAGGACCACACCGAAGGCTAACGGCGCGATGGCGCCCGCGCCGAATCCAAGCAGTGACCGAAAGCCTAGTGCCGCTCCCAGGGACGGCGCGCTCACGACTTGAGTCAGTGTCGATGACAGAATCGGTGAATCGCCGATGGCCGTAAACGCATAGAGCGCTCCCACCCCAAGTACCAGGAAAGCTGGAAAGCCAATCAACCAGCCGAAAAAGAATGAACATGCAGTGCTCACGGTTGCCAGCGTGATCAAAATGCGGCGTGCTCCTATCTTGTCCGAAAGCCATCCCATTGTTGAGGATGCGATGACGCCCATCATGTGAAACGCTGCTGAAGAATAGGCGCCCAGCTCCGCTGCTCGTACCAACCCAGCGCCAGACGCTGCAAAACTCGCTGCGAGGAATGCCGGTATCCATGCCCACATCCCGAGAAGCTCCCAGCTATGTCCCGTATAGCCAATGATCAGTCGCATTGCGGGTCGGTTCTTGAAGACGGCGCCACCAAATCGCGGCTGACCCTCCGCTGAGTGCACGATGTTCGACGTTCCTCGTAACGCAGGCCACGCGATGATGACGCTAAGCACGGGGCCACCTGCGGTGGCAAGGAACGCCGCTGGATAACCGCCATGCCGGAGCATGACGCCACACAGAATCAGTGACATGACATACCCAGCCGAGCTACTCGCGATCAACCAGCCAACGGCGCCGCCTCGCTTATCCGGGGGGTAGCGTTGGGACATCAACATGATCGCTGTCGTATAGAGACCGCCCTGCGAGATCGCAATGAGCGTGTACAGCAGTAGGCCCGAGAGATAAGATCGCGCGAACATCGCAAACGCCAGCGCTGCGATCGCACTCGCGACAAGAGACCACTGAAAGACTCGGCGCGCACCGACTCGATCCGCAATGACCGAAAAAGCGACGAGCGATACAGCGTAGCCGAGCTGGAACGATGAGGAGATAGACCCGGCGGCCGTGGCTGACATCGCCCATTCACTGCGTAAAACGGTCAGCGTGCCGGCATACGTCATAGACATAAACATCGCGAACGCCCGCGACACACAGACCGAGACAAGCCAGGAGTCGATGCTCACCGAACGACGAACGTCTCTCTCCTCTACGCGGTTACGGCTTAACGATTAGCACGTGGCATGGCGCGGCTCTCGCTACCTGTCCGACAAGCGACTTCCCCAGCAAGCGATCGATCATGTCAGCGTGCCGGATTCCAAGCACGATAACGTCGGCGCGTTCTTGCCTTGCCGTTTTAGCGATTGCATCAGCTAGCGGTTTCGAGATCATGCAGGTGCGAATCCTCAGTCCGTCAGTGAGGCATGCGTCGATATATCGCTTCAGGGTGGCGTTCATCTGCTGATACTCGTCTTCGTACACGCGGCGCAAAACACGCTCGGAATCGAATTCCGAGTACGCGGAAGGGGCCGGACAAGCGCACGCGACAGCAATTTCTGGCGAACCGGCCTGGCGTGCAAGCGCTCGGGCGACCGCCCACGCCGCTTCGCTCTCTGACGACAAATCCGTAGCAAGAAGGATTCGATCCAGCATGTCTCCGGCTATGCCGCGAGACTATAACCTACCCGCGAAAGTCCGTCCGAAGTGCCGAGGCTTAGTCCACCAGCACGGGAATCACAGCCTCCGTCAGGCGGGGCACCCAAGAAGATTATCGCGAGACTGAACGGCTCGCTGCCCCACGCGTTGGCACCCGAGATCAGAACCCGCGTTTGACGAAACAAGTTGAACTGCTGAAAGACCATGCCGGTATGCCGGCGCCGCCACGCGACCTTGAAGAGAGCGGATTCGGAGAAGCAGCCGATGAACCGCTCATGGGTTCCCGCACTGATCCGCGACCGCCGATCATGGTAGGCTCCCGTCGACCTGCGAGAGGAGCGTTGCATGTCCAACGGAAGCGCGCCGATCGGTCGGCCCGTTCACGAGATCGACACGCCGGCCCTGCTGGTGGACCTTCCCACGCTCGATCGGAACATCGCTCGCATGCGCCGAGTGATCATCACCGAGTCGAAGGTCGGCTGGCGGCCGCATACCAAAGGCATCAAGATCCCGGCGCTCGCGCACCGGCTGCTTCAAGCCGGCGCGTTTGGCGTCACGTGCGCCAAGCTCGGCGAGGCCGAGGTGATGGCGGCCGCGGGAATCCGCGACATCCTGATCGCCAATGAGGTGGTGGGAGCAACCAAGCTCGCCCGGTTCGCCCACTTGCAGCGTCACGCCGACGTTATCGTGGCCGTCGACGGCGAGGAGCAGGTCGAGGCCCTGGCGGCGGCGGCGAGCGCCGCAGGCACGCGGCCGCGCGTGGTCGTCGAGGTCAACATCGCGATGAACCGCGCCGGCGTCGAGCCGGGCGAGTCGGCCGTGCTCCTCGCCAAGCGCGTCGCCGCCTCGCCGGCGCTGCGGTTCGCCGGCGTGATGGGCTGGGAAGGCGGCCGGTTGGCGAGCATGGAGCCGGCGGCGAAGCGGGACGCGATCGTCGAGGCCGTGGGCGCGCTGACGAACACCGCCGACCGCTGTCGCGCGGCCGGCCTGCCCGTCGACATCGTGAGCTGCGGGGGCACGGGCACCTACTGGATCACCGCGACGCTGCCCGGAGTGACGGAGATCCAGGCCGGCGGCGGCATCTGGGGCGACGTGCATTATCGCCACGACTTCGGCGTGGAGCACGAATACGCGCTCACCGTGCTCACCACCGTGATCAGCCGCCCCACCCCGACGCGCATCGTGTGCAACGCCGGCTTCAAGAGCATGTCGCAACATCCCGCGCCGCCCGCGCCCCTCGGGATCGGCGACGTCCGGAGCGTCGTGCTGTCGGCCGAGCACGCCACCATCGAGTTGGCGGGTCCACGGAGCGTGCCCCGCGTGGGCGACACGGTGGAGTTCGTGGTGGGCTACTCGGACGCCACGGTCTTCCTTCACGACGAGCTGCACGGCGTGCGGGACGGCCGCCTGGAGATCGTCTGGCCCATCACAGGCCGGGGAAAGACGCGATGACCACGGTGGGCGGCGCCAGATTCCGTGTCGGTGTCGACATCGGCGGCACCTTCACCGACATCGTCTTCCTCGACGCCGATGGCGGAATCCACACCAAGAAGGTCTCCTCCAGCGTTGACGACTACGCGCGCGCCATCGTGGAGGGCCTGCGCGAGGTGTTTCGAGAGACGGGACTGGGCGGCCCCGACGTCGCCGAAATCCTGCACGGCACGACTGTGGGCTCGAATGCCATCCTCGAGTTGAAGGGCGCCCGGACCGGGCTGCTCACCACCAAGGGCTTTCGCGACGTACTCGAGATCCGCCGCCTGCGCATGCCGCGCCTGTACGACCTCGCCTGGGAAAAACCGGCGCCGCTCGTCGAGCGCTACCTGCGCCGCGAGGTGGACGAGCGCGTCAGCGGACGAGGCGAAGTCGTGCGCGCGGTGGACCCGGCCGACGTCGCGCGCCAGCTCGATCGGTTGCTCGCCGAGGGAATCGAGGCCCTCGCCGTCTGCCTGCTCAACGCCTACGCCAACCCCATCCACGAGCGCGTGATCCAAGACATCGTCCGCCGGCGGGCGCCCGATCTGCCCTGTTGCATCAGCTCCGACGTTCTGCCGGAGATCAAGGAGTACGAGCGCACCTCGACCACCGTCATCAACGCGTACGTCATGCCGATCGTGCAGCGCTATCTGGCTACGCTGCGCGACGGCCTCGCCGAGGTCGAAGCGCGCGCGCCGCTCATGATCATGCAATCCAACGGCGGCTTGATGAGCGCCGAGGCCGCCGCGCGCATGCCGATGCACATCATCGAGTCGGGCCCGGCGGCCGGCGTCGTCGGCTCTCGGGCTCTCGCCCGTCGAATGGGCCTCTCGAGGGTCCTCACGTTCGACATGGGAGGCACGACCGCCAAGGCCTCCATCATCGAAAACGGCGAGGTCAGCCGCAGCGGTGAGATCGAGGTCGGCGGCGGCATCCTCGTCGGCGCCCGCCTGCTCACCGGCGCGGGCTATCTCTTGCGCGTGCCGGCGATCGATCTCGCGGAGGTCGGGGCAGGCGGCGGCTCGATCGTGTGGATCGATCCGGCGGGCTCGCTGCGTGTCGGGCCGCGGAGCGCGGGCGCCTCGCCAGGGCCCGTCGGCTACGACCTCGGAGGCAACGAGCCGACTCTCACGGACGCCAACATCCTGCTCGGCTACCTGAACCCCGCGTACCTCTGCGGTGGCGCGGTCAAACTCAACGCCGAGCGCTCGCAGGCCGTCTTCGCGGAGCTCATCGCGGCACCGCTCGGACGCCCGGTGGCCGAGGCGGCGTACGGCTCGTACCTCATCGCGGCCTCCAACATGATCCGCGCCATCCGCGCCGTCTCCAGCGAGCGTGGACGCGATCCGCGCGAGTACGTGCTGTTCGCCTTCGGTGGCAACGGACCGCTCTTCGCGGCGGCGATGGCACGCGCGCTCGAGGTGCGCCAGGTCGTGGTGCCGCTGGCGCCGGGGCTGTTCTCGTCGTTCGGGCTCCTCTATTCCGACGTACAGCACCACTACGTGCGGACGTACCGCCGCCGCACGCGTGAGGTCGACCTGGACGCGCTCGATCATCTGTGGCGGGACATGGAGGCCGAGGCTCGGAATCAGCTCGCCGCCGAGGGCTTCACGGGCGCGGCCGCGCGCATCCGGCGATGGGCGGACCTGCGCTATCACGGCCAGTCGTTCGAGCTCACCATCCCCGTGGACGCCGCGCGCATCGACGCGCGCGTGCTCGCCGCGCTGGAGGAGAGCTTCGGACGCGAGCATGAGCGCACGTACGGACATCGCGCGGGGCCGGCCGAGCCGGTAGAGCTGGTGAGCCTGCGCGTCGTTGCGGACGGCATTCCGGAGCGAAGCCGCGTGCCGGACCGCGTCCGCATCGATCGGACCGGCGATCCGTTGACGGCACGGCGCGCGTACTTCGGCCCCGAGGTGGGGTGGCTCGACACGCCCGTGCTGCGACGGCCTGACCTCGCCACGCCCCGACGAGGCCCCTGCATCGTCGAGGAATACGACGCGACGTGCCTGGTGCCGCCCGAGGCCGAGGCTGCCCTCGACGACCTCGGCAACATCGTGCTCACGCTCGGCGACGCACGCGGGAGTCAGCGATGACCGCGGCGCGCGATCCGATCGCGCTCGAGCTGTTCAAGAACACGCTGGTGTCGATCGCCGACGAGATGGCGCTGACCATCTTCCGCACGGCCTACTCCGGCGTTCTCAAAGACGCGATGGACTATTCGACGGCATTCTGCGACGGTCAGGGTCGCGTGGTGGCAATGGGCCTCACCGTCCCCGCGCATCTCGGCTCGTTCCCCGAGGCGCTCGCCGCAGTCCTCGCGCGTTACGGCGATCGCATGAGGCCGGGCGACATCTTCTGCTTGAACGATCCGTTCGAAGGCGGCATGCACCTGCCCGACATCTTCGTGCTGAAGCCGATCTACCACGAGGGCCAGCGCGTGGCCTTCGCGGCGACCGTCTGCCACCACACGGACGTGGGGGGGCGCGTCGCCGGCTCCAACGCCTCCGACTCCACGGAGATCTACCAGGAAGGCCTGCGGATACCGCCGCTGCGCATCTACGAGGCCGGCCGGCCTGACGAGACCTTCCATCGCCTCGTGGAAAAGAACGTCCGCGTCCCGACTCGCGTCTTCGGCGACCTGCGCGCGCAGCTAGCCGCCTGCCACATCGCCGAGGAGGCGTTCCTGGAGCTCGTGCGCCAACACGGAGCGGAGACAGTGCGCGTCTACATGCAAGAGCTGATCGAGTACAGCGAGCGCCTGACCCGGGCTGCCATCCGTGAGCTCCCTGAGGGCACCTTCGGCTTCGAGGACTGGATCGATGACGACGGCGTCGACTTCGGGCGGCCGATCCCGCTCAAGGTGCGGCTCTTCCGCGAGGGCGACACGCTCGTCGCCGACTGGACGGGCTCGTCACCCCAGGTCAAGGGCGCCATCAACAACACGCTGTCGTTCACCAAGGCCGCCACCTATACCGCCGTGAAGTCGGTGCTGCCGCCGGACATCATCAACAACGAGGGCTTCTTCCGCGCCATTCGCGTGATCGCGCCGCCCGGCACCATCGCCAACGCAGTGCTGCCCGCCGCCGTCGCGGCGCGCGGCCTCACGGGCAGCCGCATGACCGATTGCTGCTTCGGCGCGCTGGCGATGATGCTGCCGGATCGCGTCTACGCGGGCTCCGACGGCGGCAACACCGGAATCTCGCTCGGAGGCTATCACGCCGACCACACGCCGTTCATCTTCGTCGACTTCCTCTGCTCGGCCTGGGGCGGCCGGCCCTGGACCGATGGCGTTGACGGCAACGCGGCGATGTTCGCCAACATGTCGGCCTATCCGGTGGAGGTCTGCGAGCTGGAGCACCCGCTCGAGATCCTCGCCTTCGAGTTCATCCAGGACGCGGGCGGCCCCGGCCGCTTCCGCGGTGGCATGAGTCTGCGTCGCGATCACCGGTTCCTGGAGTCGGAGGGCGTGCTCCAGGTCCGCTCCGACCGGCGCGCGTTCCGTCCGTTCGGGCTCTACGGCGGCCGTCCGGGCCGGCCGTCCCAGAATTTCCTCAACCCGGAAACGGAAAACCGCCTGCTGGAGGCGAAGCTCACGATGACGATCAAGCGCGGCGACGTCTTCCGCCACGAGATGCCGGGGGCCGGCGGCTGGGGCGATCCGCTTGAGCGCGAGCCCTCGCGTGTGCTGCGCGACGTGCGCAACGAGTTCGTGAGCCTTGCCTCCGCACGCGAAGACTACGGCGTCATCATCGATACGGCGGCCTGGCGAATCGACGAGGAGGCCACCCGGCAGCGGCGCGCAGAGCTGCGCGCGGCGCGAGGCGCGGCGCCGCTGCCCACGGTGGCGCGCTGACAGCGTGATCCCGGCGCCATCCGCCAAGAGACGGGAGGACACGCGCATGCGGCGACATACCACCCCGATCGGCCTCGCACTGCTCGCGCTCGCCCTGCTCGGCGCCGCCCTGGCGTGGCGCGAGAGCGGTGCCCAGGAAGTCGGCGAGATCCGGATGGGCGGCTTCGCGCCCATTACCGGAATCAGCGCGGATATCGGTGCGCAGATGAAGAACGGCGCCGAGGTCGCGATCGAACGCGCGAATCAGCAGGGCGTCCGCATCGGCGGCAAACCCTACCGGATCCGGCTGACGTGGTACGACGACGAGGGCAAGGGCGACACCGGCCTCAACGTCGTGACCCGAGCGCTCACCGTGGACAAGATCCACATCGGCATCGGTTTCATCAGCAGCGACGTCTTCATCCGCGTGATGGACGAGTTCCAGAAGCACGCCACGCCGATCGTCGACTGCTGCGCCGCCTCCATGAAGATCGGTGACAAGATCGCCCAGCAGAAGATGCAGTATGTTTTCCAGCTCAGCCCGACCGCGCGCGACATGGCCGTGTCCATGGCGGCAGCGGTGGCGGCCTCGGTAAAGCCCCAGAAGGTCGCGCTCCTCAACGAGAACACCGACGGCGGGCGCGACTTTTCCCGGGTCAGCCGCGAATGGCTCGGCGCGAACGCGCGCGGCGTCGAGATCGTGACCGACGACTTCGTCGAGCGCGGGATCACCGACCTCACTCCGCAGCTCACCAAGATCAAGCGCGCCGGTGCGCAGGTGGTCATCGGCGAGATCTATGGCTCGAGCGCGCCGGTGCTCTACAACCAGTGGGCGGAGCTGCGAGTGCCGGCGCTCATCGCCCACATGGGCGCCACCGTGAGCGCGCAGGACTTCATCGACAAGCACCGCGCGCTGATGGAGGGCAGCCTCATCAACAACCGCTGGTGGCCCGCCCGCTACACCGAGCTATCGGAGCCGACGCTGGCCGCCTACAAGAAGAAGACCGGCGTGGACGCCACGAACTTCGCGGTACAGGCGCACGACGCCGCGGTGGTCGCCATCGAGGGGCTCGTGCGCGCGGGCAGCCTCGACGCGGACAAGGTCGCCGCGCAGATCGAGAGCGGCACGTTCACGCTGGCCTGGGGGACGCGGAAATTCCAGCCGCTCGCCGACGGCCACCGCATGCCGATCGAGACCGTCATCGTGCAGGTGCAGAACGGGAAAAAAGTGCCGATCTATCCGCCGACGCTGGCCACGCGTGAGGGCACGAAGTATGTCGCGGTCCCGCCATACGCCTGGGAGAAGAAGTAACGCTCCATGACGGGCGCGCGGCCCATCCTCCGGGTGGCCGGGCTCGGTAAGGCGTTCGGCGGCCTGCGCGCCGTCCACGAGTGCTCCTTCGAGGTGGCGCCGGGCACGGCCGTCGGGCTCATCGGCCCGAACGGCTCAGGCAAGACCACCATCTTCAACCTCATCATGAGCCTCCTGCGCCCGGACGCGGGCGCGGTGTTCTACAACGACCAGCGGATCGACGGCCTGCCCCCGTGGCAGATCGCCCGGCGCGGCATCGGCCGGACGTTTCAATCCGTAAGGCTCTTCCGCGACCTCACCGTCCACGACAACCTTGCCATCGCCGCCATGGGCCGCGGACGCGGCGACTGGGAGCCCGACGGCCGCCGCTGGCTCGAGCGCATGGAGCTGGCGCACCTGTCCGAGCACGCGGCGGGCACGTTGTCGGTGGGCCAGCAGCGGCTCCTCGAGCTGGCCATGAACCTGCTCGTCGAGCCAGCGTTCCTCATGCTCGACGAGCCGCTGGCCGGCGTGAACCCGGTGATCCGTCGTCGCATCGGCGAGATCGTCCAGAACCTCCGCGCCGAGGGCCGCACGTTCCTGATCATTGAGCACAACATGCCGTTCGTTATGCAGCTCTGCGACAAGATCGTGGTGCTCGATCACGGCGAGAAGATCGCCGAAGGCCCGCCGGCGACCATCCGCGCCGACGCGCGCGTGGTGGACGCGCTGCTCGGCGCGCGCCGCGCGGGGGCCGTTCCGTGAGCCTGGCCATCGAGGCGCTGCACGCCGGCTACGGGGATCTCGAGATCCTCCAGGGCGCGTCCATCCGCGTCGCGCCCGGCCAGATCGTGGGGCTCATCGGTCCCAATGGCGCTGGCAAATCGACATTGCTGAAGACTGTCTTTGGCTACCTTCGGGCGCGCGCCGGGCGCGTGGAGTTCGACGGGCACAACCTGGTCGGCCGCCGACCCGATCAGATCCTCGGCCTGGGGATGAGTTATCTGGCCCAGACGGGCGGGCTCTTCCCCGATATGACTGTCCACGAAAATCTCGGCCTCGGCGGTTTCATCCTCGAGAGCGCGCGCCGGCGCCGCGAGGCACTCGACGAACTATACGCGCGCTTTCCCCTCCTCCACGAGCGCCGGCGCCAGCTGGCGGGCAGTCTCAGCGGCGGCGAGCAGCGGATCCTCGCCGTGGCGCGCGCCCTCATGGTCCGCCCCCGCCTGATGTTGCTGGACGAGCCGACGGCCGCGCTGGCGCCGCGCTTCATCGATCGCGTCTATGAAACGATTGTGGCTCTGAACCAGTCCGGCATCGCGCTCCTCGTCGCCGAACAGAACGTGGAGATGATCCTCGCCGCGGCCCATCACGTCTTCGTGCTCGACCTCGGGCAGAACGCCTTCGACGGCGCGCCCGCGAAGCTGCGCGAGAGCGCGCAGATCCGGCGGCTCTACCTCGGCGACGCCTGAAATGTGGGAGTCCGTCGCGGATTTCGTCGTGCAGGGCATCGTGCTCGGCGGGCTTTATGCGTTGATCGCGGTCGGCATCAGCCTGATCTTCGGCGTGCTGGACGTGATCAACGTGGCTCACGGTGAGTTCTTCGCCGTGGGCGGCTATCTCGTCTTCGCGTCCGTGGTGCTCATGCACCTGGGCCCGGCGCTGGGCATCGCGGCCGCCACCGCCGGAACGTTCGTCCTCGGGCTCGCCGTCTATCCTCTGCTGCTGGCGCCGCTTCGGCGCCGCCTGGGACGCCGCCCATCCGGCT
>DAIQBJ010000002.1:0-57305 GCA_036781225.1 Gemmatimonadales bacterium
ATTTTGCTGACTCGGTGAAGTACACGAGCAACCTGGGTACGAATTTCGCGACGACGAGCGGCGTAGTCGGCCCCACCATTACGGTGACGGCTAATGGTTGGACGGCTAATGTGAGCCACACCACGACCACGAAGACGTGCTCGATCTTTGTCGGGTCGACTCCGCTGGCGCCGGCCAACAAGGAAGGCGAGCCGAAGTGTGTGTAAGGTTGGGGTTCTAAGACATCGGGTGACGCAGAGGGACGGCGGGGAGAAATCCCCGCCGTTTTCTTTTTGAAGCTCCCGAGGCAGGACTCGAACCTGCGACCCGCCGGTTAACAGCCGGCTGCTCTACCAACTGAGCTACTCGGGAATGAAGGGCGGAATATAGACGAGACTCGGTCGGCATGAAACCGGGGCAGGCGGCGGCCCTGGGAGCCCGATCAGCATCACACGCTCGGTCGCGGTCTAGGTGTCCGGCCTGACCGGCTGAGCGGCGAGGTCTCGGGCCTCGCCCAGCACGGCAAGCACCATTCCGACGAAAATGAGTGCTGCGCCAAGCGCCTGCGTCAGCGACAGCTCTTCGCCCCAGTACAGCCAGGATGTCACCGCGGCGACGACGGGCTCCAGGCACAGAAGCAGCGACGCGCGCGCCGAAGACATGTGTCGCTGCGCGCGCATCTGCCACACGAGAGCCACTGCGGTCGCGATGACCCCGGTAAAGACCAATGCAGAGATCAAGCCCGCCGACCACCCAATCCGAACGGGCTCAAGCAGGAGCGTCGCGAGCGAGACTCCTACCGTGGTCCCGGCGATCTGCAACCACACGAGGCGGCGTGCCTCGTAGCGTTTCGACAGCTCGGTGACCGCAACGATGTGGCCGCCAAACACGACCGCCGTGATCATCGTCCAGAGATCCCCGCGATTCAATCCGCCGGCGTCCGGCGAAGTGAGGAAGTAAATCCCGACACCCGCGATCGCGAGTGCAATGAGCACCATCCAGCCGGTGCGATGTCGGAGGGCGATCAGCGCAACGAGCGGCGCGAGCACTGATGACAAGGCAACGATAAAGGCGGAGCGCGCGGGCGTCGTATACTGCAAGCCGACGGCCTGACAGGCGAAGCCGCTCGCGAGCAAGAGGGTGAGCAGCAATCCGCCGCGCAGCTCGCCACGCGACCATGGCGCGCGAAAGTCAACCAGCGGGCTCAGTGCGAGCGTGGCCAACGCGAATCGGATACTGAGAAAAACGAGCGGCGTACTGGCACTGAGCGCCTGTTTGACGATGACAAAACTCACGCCCCAGGTGAGGGTGGCGGCGATGAGGAGGAGGTCGGCCTGGCGGGCGGGTGTGCCGGTGGGCTGGCGGCCGGTCAAACCGCGCTCGCGAGCGTCAGATCGCGGAGAAAGCGTCCGGTGGGTGATTCGGGGATCGCCGCGACGTCTTCGGGGGTCCCGGCGGCGACCACCGTTCCTCCCTGATCACCCGCGCCGGGGCCGAGGTCGATCACCCAGTCGGCGCGTTTGATCACGTCGAGATTGTGCTCGATTACCACGACCGTATGGCCGGCGTCCACCAGCCGATCGAGCACCCGGCAGAGCACCCGCACGTCATCGAGGTGCAGTCCGGTCGTGGGCTCGTCGAGAATGTAGAGTTTGCGTTTTCCGCCGGAGCGCTTGCTGCTGCCTGCCTGGGACAGCTCACGGGCGATCTTGAGGCGCTGTGCTTCGCCACCCGAGAGTGTCGTCGCGGATTGGCCCAGGTGCAAATATCCCAGACCCACTTGTTGCAAATACCACAGGCAGCGCGCCAGTCGTGGGTGGCGGTGGAGTTTTTGAATCGCCTGATCGACCGTCCAGTCGAGCGCCTGCGCGATATTGACGCCCTGCATTTTGACGTCGAGCACCTCGCGCTTGAAGCGCGTCCCGCCGCACACCTCGCAGGGCACGAAGACGTTGGCGAGGAAGACCATTTCGATGATGACGTGCCCGGCGCCTTCACAGGTCTCGCACCGTCCGCCCGCCACATTGAATGAAAACGTGCTCGGCGCATAGCCGCGCGCTCTCGCCAGCGGCTCGTTGGCGAACAGCGCGCGCAGCTCGTCGAACGCCTTCACGTAGGTCACGGGATTCGACCGCGGCGTGCGACCGATGGGGGCCTGGTCGATGCAGACCACATCCTCGAGCGCCTCCCACCCCTTCAACTCTTTGATCATGCCGACGGGCTCGCCAAGGTGCCGTTTGGCGGTGTGCTCGCCCTTGAGGCGCGCTTCGAGCTGCCGGTACAGGACGTCATGGACGAGCGTCGACTTGCCCGAGCCCGATACGCCCGTTACAGCCGTGAAGGTGCCCAGCGGAATGCGAACGTCCACACCGGCGAGATTATGCAGCCGAGCCCCTTTGATCTCGAGCCAGCGCGCCGCGGGCCGCCGTGCCGACGGCACGCCGATCCGCTTTTCGCCCGACAGATACTGCCCTGTGAGCGTGCCCGCCTCGCGCACGGCGGCGGCGGGGCCCTGATAGACGAGCTGACCACCGTTCGCGCCACTCGCGGGTCCGAGCTCTACCATCCAGTCGGCGGCCCGCATGGCGGCCGGATCGTGCTCGACGACGACGACGGTGTTCCCTGCGTCTGAGAGCCGGCGCAACAGTCCGAGCAGGCGATCGACGTCGGCGGGATGCAGGCCGATCGACGGCTCGTCGAGCACATAGATCGTGTCGACGAGATGCGAGCCGAGTGCGTTGGAGAGCGCGATCCGCTGCGCCTCGCCGCCGGAGAGCGTGCGCGTTTGCCGGTCGAGCGTGAGATAGCCGAGGCCGACGTCGTTCACGAACCCCACGCGGGCTCGCAGCTCGCCGAGGATGTGGTCAGCCACCTGTTGCTGGAACGAGGGTAATTGGAGCTGCTCCATCCAGGCAGCGAGATCAGCGGCTGTCAGCGCGGCGGCTTCGGCAATCGTCTTTCCAGCGACGCGCACGGCGAGCGATTCAGGCTTCAACCGGGCGCCATTGCAGCCGGGGCAGGTCTTGGCGAGCTGGTACTGCCGCAGGAAGACGCGGATGTACTGCTTGTACCGTTTTGCTTCGAGCCGCTCCAGGAACGGGAAGATCCCGAGATAGCGGCCACCCTTGTTATGCAGCAGGAAGTGGCGCTCGCGCGCCGGGATGTCGCGCCAGGACGCGTCGAAGTCGATGCTCCGGGCACGGGCCGTCTCGCGCAGCAGTCGCCGCCGTCCTTCGTACCGTGGTTTCGTCCAGGGATCGAGCGCGCCGTCGGCGAGGGAGCGGCGCGGATCGGGCACGATGAGGGACTCGTCGTACTCGAGCACTGCGCCGAAGCCGTTGCAGGTCGGACACGCGCCGCGCGGATTATTGAAGGAAAAGAGCGTTGGGGTCAGCAGTGGGGCGGCGCAGCCGCAGGATGAGCATGCGGGGTGCTCGGAGAAGCGCCGCCGGTCGCCATTGTTGAGCGCCAACGCGACGCCCTCGCCTTCGCTGAAGGCCGTGGCGATCGCATCGGCCAGGCGACCGCGATTCTCGACGGTTGGCGCGATGCGATCGACCAGTACGAGAACGTCCGTGCCCGTCCGCACCCGTCCTTCCGCGCCCTCCTCATCGAGACGCACGACAGCGCCGTCGACCTGGGCGCGCACGAATCCCGCCGCGCGTAGTTGCGCGGCAATCTCGACTTCAGGACGTTGGGCGGATTGGGGCAGGGGGAATGCGACGATCACGTTTCCCGTATCGCCTGTGCCGTGTCCCGGGTCTCCAGACCGGTTTCCCGACAGTACGTCATCCACCGCTTCCTGCACGGTATCGCGTTTCACCTCGTGACCGCATTGCAGGCAGCTCTGCGTGCCGGCGCGGGCCCACAGCAAGCGGAGGAAATCAGCAATTTCGGTGGCTGTACCGACGGTGGATCGGCTTGACGTCGTGGGGTTTTTCTGTTCGATCGCGACCGCCGGCGAAATGCCTTCCATCGCATCGACCAAAGGCTTAGGCATCCGCTCGAGAAATTGCTTCGCATACGTCGAGAGCGATTCGATGTAACGCCGCTGGCCCTCCGCATAGAGGGTATCGAATGCGAGCGAGCTCTTTCCCGACCCCGATGGACCCGTGACGACCGACAGCGCCCGGCGCGGGAACTCGACCGTGATCCCCTTCAGATTATGCTGGCGTACGTTGCGGAGAACGATCCGTTGAGGGGCGCGATGCATAACCAGCTAAGATAACCCAATAGGTGCTAGGTGTCTGGTGTCAGGGGGTTCGCGGCTGACACCAGAAACCCGACACCTGTCCAAATCCACCAATCTTTTCTAGTTTCGCGCGTGCCCCTAGCGCTCACCCCCCGCCTCCTCCGTCGAGGCCTCGAGCTGTTCGCCATCATCTCCCTGTGCGGGGTCGCCCTCCTCGTTGGCTACTATCTCATTCGTTTCGGCGACCGGGCGGACGTTTTCCTGACGCCGTTCCTGCGGCTGCATTGGAGTTGGGTGGCCGTTGGGTTGGTACTGGCGTCGATGGACTGGGTGGGCGGGGGTCTGCGACTGTGGGTCTGTACCCGCCACATCTATCCGGGCGTCAGGCTGCGCGACATGATCGTGGCAGGCGGGTTCGGCGCATACGGCGCCTATCTCACGCCGTTTCAGTCGGGCTCGGCCCCGATGTCCGTGTGGGTCATGAAGCGCGCCGGGGTCCCTGTCCCCGTGGCCTTGAGCGCCATCTTCGTGACATTCATCGCGACGGTGGCTTTTTTTGCGATCGCCGGTCCACTCGCAGTCTGGTTCGGCGCCGGCAAGTCGTTAGCGCAGCACGGACTGATCCTCGGCATCACCCTCTACGACCTTTTCAAAACCAGCCTCACGATCTTCGGCATCATCGGGGTGCTGATGTTCATGGCCGTCGTCTTTCCGGGCGTCGTGAAGCGCTTGATTCAGCGACTCGCCACGCGGATCGGTCGCCGGAACGCGCGGGCCGCGGCGCGAATGGAGAAGCTGTCGGGCGGCGTGGACCGGGCCCACGACTGCATGGTCGCGTTCGGATCGCCGAAAGGACTGCTCACGCTGCTGCTCGCGGTCGTCATCTCGGCGCCGTCGCACGCAAACAAGTTACTGGCCGGCTATGTCACCATGCGGATCCTGGGTATTCCAGCTGACTTTGCCGACATCCTCCTTCTGCAGACCCTCATCTCGTTCCTGCTGTACTTTGCTCCCACGCCGGGAGCCTCGGGCCTCGCGGAATTGACCTCCGCCGCCGTCATGTCGCTGTATGTCCCGCGCGAGCTGACACCGAGCTACACGCTGATCTGGCGATTCATCAACAGCTACGCGACGGTCATCGTCGGCTCTCTGATCTTCTGGTACTGGCTGCGCAGCGGGCTCATCGGACGTGAAGAATCGGTGGGGATCACATAACATCTGCGTAGGGGTCACCTAACTTCTGGTTCCTTGCCCAGTTATACGCACGGGCGTAACTTCTCGGGCCTGGTCACGGACGCGGGAGCGAGCTTACATGGCGTTGCTTGAGTTGGGAGGGCGGGGGGGCCAAAAGTTTGCACTCCCGCAGGGCGAGGTGTTACTCGGTGCAGATGCTTCCTGCGCCATCCCGTTAGCTGCTCCAGGTGTCCTCCCGCGTCACGCCACATTCAAAACCCAATCCGATGGACAAGTCGTCATCAGCAAGGCCGTTCCCGAGGCCGAAGTGCTCATCAACGGCGTCCGCCTGGGCGCCGAGCCCACCCCCCTGTTGCATGGCGACAAGGTGGAAGTGGGAGGCCAGGAGCTGACGTTCGTCGACGAGCGACGCAGCGGCAGCACGCAGTACGTGAAGGCGATGAGCATGCCCCAAGCACAGGCCAAAGGGGAGGGAAAAGGAGGCAAGGCCACCGGCAACACGGGTGGTCGCGTGGTATCCCTGACGGACGGCCGCGAGTACGCGATCACGGGGTCGTCGCTGGTGTTCGGTCGTGACGCATCGTGCGATGTGGTTGTTCCGGGTAAGGACGTGTCCCGCCGCCACGCCGAGATCGTCCAGACTCCAAAGGGATACTTGCTGGTCGATTCCAGCACGAACGGGACGTCGGTCAACGACGTTCGACTCGAGGGACAGCGCCTGCTGGCGCGAGCCGACGTAATCACGATCGGAGAAGAGAAGTTCCGGTTCTATGCCGATACGTTGGTGGCTGAGGCAGCCCCATCGGTCGGCCAGGCCTCGAAGCCCGTCGCGCCTCCCCCTCCCCCTCCCGCTCCCCCCACCCCTCCCCCTCCCGCACCGGGCGCCGGGCGCCTCCGCGAAACCGTGCATGGCATCCCCTCTGCCGCGGCAGCACCCGGAGCCCCTAGGCCAGCCAGCGGTCCCCTGGCGAGCTTTATCGTCAAGAGCGGGGCCCTGAAGGGGCAGCGACTGGCCGTCAAGACGCCGGTCGTGAACATCGGGCGGGCGGACTACAATGATCTGGTCTTGCCCGACGAGTCCGTCTCCACGACGCATGCGAAGCTGCAGCGTCGCGAAGGTGTATGGGTGTTGGTAGACCTCGATTCGACCAACGGGACATTCGTCGATGGGGACCAGGTGAAGGGCGAGACGCCACTCGCGCCTGGGGCGACCGTCCGGTTCGGCGAAATCGGGTTGGTGTTCGAGCCGACGGATGATGCGGCGGCCGTCGCCAAGGGCGGCAGCACCCGGATGATGGAAGTGATGACGATGGAGCCCGCGCCGAAGCCCAAGGCGCAGCCGGCCGCACCGAAGCCTGCAGCCCCACGGCCGGTCGCGGCAAAGCCTGTGGCGGCGAAGCCTGCCGCCGCAAAACCGAAGGGAGCCAAGGCGCCGGTTGCTCAGCAAAAGAAAGGTAGCGGCTGCGGTGGCAGCGCCGCCGTCCTTCTCCTGATGATAGTCGGATTGGTTTACTGGGTGTTCATCTAGACAACACGTGCATATCACAAGCGCTGGACGCACCGATGTCGGCGTCATCCGGTCGGGGAATGAGGATAGCTACCTCATGGTGCCCGACCGCGGCATCTTCGTCGTTGCCGACGGCATGGGTGGGCACGCCGCGGGCGAGGTGGCCAGTGAAATGGCCGTGCGCTTCGTGGCGCGAGAGCTCGACTCGCTGCGCGGGCTGGGCGACGAGCAGGTAGCGGAGCGGATGCGCGGGGCGATCCGCGCCGCCAACGGCGCGATCTTCCAACGCACACTCACCGAGCACGACAAGCGCGGCATGGGGACCACGGTCACCGCGCTGACGCTGTTCGAGACGCGATTCCTGATCGGCCAGGTGGGCGACAGTCGTGCGTACCTGTTGCGCGATACCCGCCTCAGCCAGCTCACGAAAGATCACTCCTACGTCCAAGAGCAGGTGGATGCCGGATATCTGACGCCGGAGCAGGCGCGGACGCATCCGTACAGCAACGTGATCACGCGCTGCGTGGGCGCGAACAGCGATGTGATGCCGGACATCTATGTCGGCACGGTCAAGCCGAAGGACGTTTTCCTGTTGGCGTCCGACGGCCTCACCGGGATGCTGGAGGACTATCAGCTGCAGGATCTGTTGTCGCCCGACCGTATGCCGCAGGACGAGGTCGACGCGCTGATCGCCGAGGCCAATCGGCATGGTGGGCTCGACAACATCACGGCGATCATCGTGCGGGTCGATTCGGTCGATCCAGCGCCGCAGGAGGACGTGAAGACTCAGGCGCCGACGCGCAGCAAGCCCTGATCGGCATTCAGCCGCGCTTCCACTTCGCTCCGCGGCCACGTTACCAGCTCCACGATCGCCCGCGCTGGAATCTCCACCGCCTCCAACACGAACACCCGCAGCCGCTGCGCCGAACGATGCAGCTCGCTCGCGACGCGTGGCAGGCCCAGGTATTCGCTGGCGCTGCCGGGCCGGCCGACAACGGGCACGGTCACCTCGAGCATATCGGGCTTCGACGGGAAATCGAGAAACAGGTGATCGGCGCCGAGTCCCAGCTCGCGTGCCAGACGCGCTTCCACCCGTTCCAGTAGATCGGGATCGCGTGACGGCCAGTCGGCCGTCTCCGCCGGCAGCTCCGTCGCCGGAATGTCGAGAGCGCGCTTTGCGAGCCGGCGGTCGCGCAACGCGCGCGCGAGCCCCCCCCCGGTCGCGTCGCTCAATTGTAGCTCGTGGCTCAGCCCATCGTCGGTCGCCAGCGCGATCTCGTCCGGAGATACGCGACGCGCGGCGATGGCCCGGCGCACGAGCCGCTTGAACATCGCGGTCGCGCTGCGTACCGCGTGATGCCAGTAGACGTTGCGGTACATCTGGTATTTGGCGAACAACAGCGACTCGAGTGCGGCGAGGCCCTTGGCGTGGAGCGCGACCCCCTGCGGTCCGATCGTCAGCGAAGTCAGCAGCCGGTCGACGTCGATCACGCCATACGGCACGCCGCACATGGTCGCGTCGCGCGAGAGGTAATCGAGCTTATCGACGTCCAGTGAGCCGGCGACCACGCCAGAAAGTGGCGAAGGGCTCCTGCCTTGAATCAGCTGCAGCACCCGCTCGACGGAAACGCCCAGCCCCTCGAGCACGCCGGCCAGTGGACCGCTGCGCAGATGACGTGTGGCCAGCGTTTCGTGGCGAGGCAACCCGGCTTCCTCGAGCGCATGGGAAAACGGATAGTGGCCGATGTCGTGCAGCAGCGCGGCGAGCCTGATGTCGCGATCCTGAGTCACGCGACCGGCCAGGTGATAGGTGCCGAGCGCATGCTCGAACCGCGTATGCGTGGCGCCGGGGTAGACCAGGAACGCGTGGCCGAGCTGCCGCACATACCGCAGCCGCTGGAACGCGGGCGTGTCGATTACGGCGAGAGCCTCTGGCTCGAGGCGGATGTTGTTCCAGAGCGGGTCGCGGACGACCTCGAAGGACACGCGACTGGCCTAGGCGGTTGGGCCCGCACCTCGAACTGCTGGCGAGACCGAATCCGCGAATTGCTCGAAGTTCTTCCGGAAGAGCGTGGTGAGCTTCCCGGCTTGAGCGTCGTACGCCGCCGGATCCTTCCAGGTCTGGCGTGGATCAAGCAGTTGATCGGCCACACCCGCGACGTGTTGCGGCACCGCGAGCCCGAACACCGGCTCGCGTCGCGTGGAGACTTTGTCCAGCAGTCCTGCCAGCGCGGCGCGAATCATGGCTCGCGTGCTCTTCAGATCCATCCGATGACCGATTCCATACGGCCCGCTCGTCCACCCCGTATTCACGAGCCAGCACTGCACGGCATGTCGCTCGATGCGCTGTCCGAGCATCCTGGCGTAGACGGCGGGAGGCAGCGGCAGGAACGGCGCGCCAAAGCAGGCCGAGAACGTCTCTTTGGGCTCCGTGACCCCGCGCTCCGTGCCCGCGACTTTGGCGGTATACCCCGACAGGAAGTGATACATCGCCTGCTCGGGGGTGAGCTTCGCAATCGGCGGCATCACCCCGAAGGCATCGCACGTGAGGAAAACGACGTGGCGCGGATGTCCCGCCATTCCCTCCGGCACGTGGTTCGGGATGTAGTGAATCGGATACGAGGCACGGGTATTCTCGGTAATGCGCGCCGAATCGAGATCGATCGCCCCGCTCCGCGGGTCGATGTCGACGTTTTCCAGCACGGTTCCGAACATCTCGGTGGTGGCGTAGATCTCCGGCTCACCGGCGCGCGACAGTTTGATGACTTTGGCGTAGCAGCCGCCTTCGAAGTTGAAGATCCCCTCGTCCGACCATCCATGTTCGTCATCACCTATCAACTGGCGTTCCGGATCCGCTGAAAGAGTGGTTTTGCCGGTGCCGGAGAGGCCAAAGAAGAGGGCCGTGTCGCCGTCCCGGCCAACGTTTGCCGAGCAATGCATCGAGAGCACGCCCTGCTGCGGCAACAGGTAGTTGAGGATCGTGAAGATCGACTTCTTCAGCTCGCCGGCATAGCGGGTGCCACCGATCAGGATTGTGCGCTGCGCGAGACTGACGATGATGAACGTGCCCGACTTGGTGCCGTGCACGGCGGGGTCGGCATGGAATTCCGGAGCGTGCAGGACCTCGAATCCCGGATCGAAGCGGGCAAGGTCTCCATCGCTGGGCCGCAGGAACATGTTGTAGACAAACAGCGCGTGCCAGGCATTCGGCGTGATGAACCGAATCGGCAAGCGGTAATCGGGATCGGCGCCGGCGTACACGTCGCGAATGAAGAGCTCCTGGCCCTGCAGGTGGGCTTCGACGTCCGCCTTGAGTCGCTCGAACAGCTTCGGATCGATCGGTTGGTTGACCTTGCCCCACCAGATCTGGTCGCTCGATGCGGGCTCCCGCACGATGAACTTGTCGTTCGGGCTGCGGCCGGTGTGCGGCGACGTCACCACGGCAAAAGGACCGGATGGCGTCACGACGCCCTCGCGGCGCCGGACGGCGTGCTCGTACAACTGGGAGGGCGTCAGATTCCTATAGACACGCTGCTCGAGAGAAATCGTCACGATCGCTCGGTCGTTGGCCGCGCGTGGCGGCGATGCTCTAAAGCGTCCACGGCGGCTATCACCGCCATGTTTACGATATCGGGGACTTCGGACAGCCTTTGCAAGACATGGACCGGTTGGTCCATTCCCACAAGGATAGGCCCGATCGCCTGAGCGTCGCCAAGGCGGGCCAGCAGCTTGTACGCGATGTTCGCAGCATCTAAGTCAGGGAATATCAATATGTTAGCTGGGCCGCGCAGCCTGGCGAAGGGATACACCCGGGTCAGGATCCGCTCCACCACGGCCGTATCCGCCTGCATTTCGCCATCCACCTGGAGGTCGGGCTCGCGTTCCTGCAAAAGTGCGACGGCGCGCTGCACTTTTGCTGCAGCCGGATGCTTCACCGAGCCGAAGTTCGAGAAGGACAGCATGGCGACTCGCGGCTCGATACCCAGCCTGGACACGAACTTCGCGGTCGCCGAGGCGATCTCGGCGAGGGTTTCGGCGTCCGGCTCGATGTTGACCGTGGTGTCGGCGAAGAAGAAGGTCTGCTGGCGGACGATCATCATATAGATGCCGCTGGCATGCTTGCGTCCCGGCTCGACACCGATCACCTCGAGGGCGGGGCGCACGGCATCGGGATAGTCGATCTCCTCACCGGCGACGAGGGCGTCGACGCGGCCGCCGCGCAGCATCAGCAACCCGTAATACATCGGGTCGAGCACGCGCCGTTGCGCTTCCCGCAGCGTCATGCCGCGCCGCTGGCGCCGCTGCCACAACTCTCGTCCCATCGCCTCGCGGTCGGCGGCGCTCGCCGGATTGACCAGCTCGAGATCCTCGAGCGTGAGCGACGCGTCATCGGCCTGGCGCCGAATCGCGTCGAGGTCGCCCAGCAGGATCGGCCGCGCGATTCCCTCATCGGCGAGAATGCGCGCCGCCCGCAGGATCCGGGGGTCGTCGCCCTCGGGAAACACGACGCGCGGCGGATCCTGTTGTGCCCGGCTGATGAGCCCGCGCATCACCTGACGTTCGGGCCCGAGCCGCGCTTCGAGCTCGGCGCGGTATTCCTCCACGTCGATGATGCGTCCGGCGATTCCGGAAGCGACGGCGGCCCATGCCACGGCCGGAGCCACCCAGAGGAGCACCCGAGGATCGAACGGCTTGGGAATCAGGTAGTCGGGTCCGAACTTGAGCTTATCGATGCCGTAGGCGCGCGTGACCGATTCGGGGACTTCTTCCTTGGCGAGGGCGGCCAGCGCGCGCGTCGCCGCCATCTCCATCTCGTCGTTGATTTTCTTGGCGCGCACGTCGAGCGCTCCCCGAAAGATGAAAGGGAAGCCGAGGACGTTGTTCACCTGGTTGGGAAAGTCCGAGCGACCCGTTGCGACAATCGCGTCGGGCCGCGCTTTCCTGGCTTCGTCCGGCATGATCTCCGGCGTCGGATTGGCGAGCGCAAAGATCACCGGCCGCTTCGCCATGCCTTGGAGCATCTCGCCCGTCACGATCCCCGCCACCGACAATCCCACAAATACATCCGCGCCTTGCAGGGCCTCCGCGAGCGACCTCGCTTTTGTATCACCGGCAAAACGTTGCTTGAACTCGTCGAGTCCCTCGCGACCCTGGTAGATCACGCCCTTGTGATCGCACATGACGATATTCTCGCGCGTTACCCCGAGCCGCACGTAATGCTCGGCGGTGGCGATCGCCGCCGCACCGGCCCCGGCAAACACGACCTTGATCCTGGCGATGTCCTTCTGGACGAGCGTCAGCGCGTTGAGCAGCGCCGCGCCCGAAATGATCGCGGTGCCATGCTGGTCGTCGTGAAAAACGGGTATGCCGAGCGTGTCACGGAGCTTCCGCTCGATGTAGAAACAATCGGGTGAGCGGATATCTTCGAGGTTGATTCCACCGACGGTCGGCTCGAGCAGCTGGCAGAACCGGATCACATCGTCGGGGTCTTCAGAGCCCACTTCGAGGTCGAACACGTCGATGTCGGCGAACGCCTTGAAGAGGATGCCTTTTCCTTCCATGACCGGCTTGCCGGCCAGGGCGCCGATGTTGCCCAGGCCGAGGACCGCGGTGCCGTTGCTGACGACGGCGACGAGGTTGCCCTTGGCGGTGTAGACGTAGGCATCGTCGGGGCGTTTCGCGATCTCCAGGCACGGCTCCGCGACCCCCGGGGTGTACGCGAGGGAAAGGTCTCGCTGATCCTTGAACGGCTTTGTGGGCGTGACCTGGATCTTCCCAGGGCGGCCCTGGGCGTGATAGTCGAGGGCCTCCTGGCGGCGGGTGGACAAGAACAGAAGTCCTTTTTTGAGAAGGGGTTATGCTAAGACGACGTGACTCGGGCTGTCAAGGTCGAGTCTCGACTTATATTATGCCGCCGATGCAGAAACGCTCGCCCATGGTGCGCACGACGCTGCTTCTCCTGACGCTGTTGCAGTTCGGCGTCCCGGCCGCCGCTGCATGGGCGGACGCTCGCCTCGAGCAGCGCAGCGGTCCCACGCACATCGAGTCGCACTCCACCGACGTCTGCGTCCGCATCCATCCGGCCGATTGCGCGTTCCATCGTTTCCTGAGCGCGCCGCTCGCGCGTACCTCCCCGATTGTTGTGCGAATTCGCGAGGGGCTGGGAATGCGGTGGACGGCGCGAGCTCCTCGCGCCGCATGGGTTTCGTCGGGCGTCAACCTTCCCGATTCGCGCGCTCCTCCGACGCTCTCCTGAGTAACGGCGCCGCGTTCGCGGCGACCGCAATCCCATCGATCCAGCCGGCGCCGCGCGCTCGCACCGAGTGCGTGCGCCGAGGATTATGACCAGGAGAGCGCCATGCATTTCCTTTCATTGCTTACGGCATTGCTGTCCGCGAGCACCGGGGTGGTATCCGGTCGTGTGACTGCGTCTGCCGGCGGACCCGTCGCCGACGTCCAGGTGTCCATTCCCGATCTACATCGATCCACCACGACTGACAGCGCTGGGCGCTACTCGATTACGGGTGTGCCGGCCGGATCATTCACCATCACGTTTCAACGCATCGGCTACGCGCCGGCGGTCCGTCGCATTGTTTCCACCGGTGCGGATGTCAGCGCCGACGTCACGATGAAGGAATCGGTCGTCGAGCTGACCGGCATTCAGGTCACGGCGAGCGCCAATGCCACGAGCGCGCTCAACTCGCCGCAGCCGACGAGTATCGTGGCGGGGGACGAGCTGCGACAGGCTCAGTCACCGAGCCTGGGGGAGACGCTCCAAGGCATCGCCGGCGTGCACAGCTGGAGTACCGGCGTGGGCATCGGCAAACCGGTCATTCGCGGACTCACCTCCAACCGCGTGCTTGTCCTGGACGACGGTCAACGCCTCGAGACCCAGCAATGGGGTGATGAGCACAGTCCCAACATCGAGACCGCCAATGCCGAACGGATCGAAGTGATCCGCGGGCCGGCGAGCGTGCTGTACGGCTCGGACGCCCTGGGCGGCGTGATCAATGTGGTCGAGAAAGACCTGCCCGACGCACAGGGCATGCGTGGCAGCGCGAGCGCCGCATACGGCAGCGCCAACAGCCTGTGGGACGGCTCACTCGACTTGGAGGGCAGTAGCGGCAGCGTCGCCTTTCGGGGCAGTCTGAGTGGTCGGCGCAGCAGCGACGTCCATACCCCGGAGTACGTGTTGTGGAACAGCGGGAACGAGGCTGTCGGCGGCAGCGGGACGATCGGATCGCGGGGATCGTGGGGCAGCCTCTCGGCAACGTTCTCACAGCGCAACGAGCGCATCTCCATGACGGACGAAGATCCAACGGCAACCCCGACACAGCGGATGACCACCAGTCATGGCCGCGTGGACTTCGCCGCACCGCTCGGCGCGGCTCGCCTGGAGGTGTCGACCGGGTATGAACGCAGCCGCCGGCGCGAGTTCGAGGATGATACGACGACCACCGTGGGATTGGGATTGCTGTCGCAGACCTACCTCGCGGATGTCCACTATCATCACGAGCCGATCGGCCAGTTCTCGGGCTTGCTCGGCTTTTCAGGATTGCGGACGACGTTCGACAAATTCGGCGAGGAAACACTGATCCCGCCGAGCCAGGTCAACAATGCGGGCCTGTACGTGTTCGAGCAGTCTGAAGGACGGCGCACCAACCTCTCGTTCGGCGCGCGGTACGATTACCGGCACCTGGACGTCGACGCCGATCCAGCCCTGGGTAACGGCGCCCGAATCCACACGTGGAACTCATTGATCGGGAATCTGGGTCTCCTGTTCCACCTCAGCGAGCCAACGGCGCTCGTGATCAACGTTGGCCGTGGCTTTCGTGCTCCCTCCTCGTTTGATCTCTATTCGAACGGTGTGCACGAAGGGACGGTGGCGTTCGAACGGGGCAATCCAAACCTGAAGACCGAAAAATCGATCAACACCGATGTCGCGCTGCGTGCACAGTCGTCGCGCCTGTCGCTCGAGGTTGGCACGTTCCTGAACCTGATTCAGGATTACATCTACACGTTCCCGACTGGCACGGTCGACAGTGCGTCCGGATTCCAGATCTATGACGTGACCCAGGGCGACGCACGTCTCACCGGCGTTGAAGCAGCGCTCCAGTGGCACCCGATGTCATACCTGCACATTCAAGGCACCGCCGACTATGTGAATGGACAGAACACGAGCACAAATCAGCCGCTGCCCAACATGCCGCCGTTGCGGGCGACCTGGACCGTGCGGTATGAGCGTGGCGAGCGAGCCTATATATCCGTCGGCGGGGAATCCAACGCGCGCCAGTCGCGACTCGATCCTGCCGAGCGTCAGTTTTATGCGGATGCTTTTGGTGGAGCGGGGTATCAATCTCAACCCTACACACTGGTGAATTTCGGCGCCGGCGCCGGTTGGATCGTGGGAGCGCGCACCCTCAAGGTGGACCTGTCGTTGCGCAACGCGTTCGACAAGCGCTACGCGGATTACCTGAGTCGCATCAAGACCAACGCGATCGATCCAGGCATGGGACGCTCACTCATCGCACGCGTAACGACGGAGTTCTAAAGTGGCCGTGATCTCGCGAATCTCGACAATAGCGGCGGCCGGGGGTCTGGCCCTGGTCGCCGCGTGCGTCCATGACTCTCCTGGTCCCAGCCAGGGCGCCTGTACAGCACACGGAACCGACATCGCGCTCGCCGTTGCGGCGTATCAGTCGATCGATCCCGTGAGCGACTCCGGATGCGTCAACTTCCCGGCAAACGCTTCGACGATCGATTCGGCCGAGTACTTGGTGCTCCCGTGGTCGGCGGCGACGACGCCGATCGTTTCCGCGCCATTCTCGCTGGTCTCAGAGATGCCCGCCGCGTCGATCGCGATTCCGCAGATGGCATCGTTTGCGGGGGGAAGTCATGGCGAGGCGGCAGCAGCCTTCGACTATTTCCTCCGGGGGATGGCGCGGTCGCGGCGCTATCCGGTTGACCCCCGGTTCGCAGCAGCGCCGAGCGCTGGGCCGCTGGCAGCTACGACCGCCGGTCCCCCCACTGTGGGGAGCGTGCGGACGTTCAAGGTCTGCTCGAATTTCACCTGTTCCAGCTTCGCGAGCGTCGGTGCCCGAGTACAGTCCGTCGGCCTGCACATCGCCATCTATGTCGACACCACGGCGCCATCGCCCGGCCTTGCGACGGCCGACTTCGACTCCTTGCGGCAAGTCTTTGATACGCGGCTGTATCCCATCGATACGGTGGCGTTTGGGCATGTTTCCGATATCGACTCGAACACCGTCGCGATCGTGCTGATGACCGGTGTGGTGAACAAACTCGTCACCAAGTCGCGCTGCCACAGCAGCGGCTACATCGCCGGATTCTTCTTCTCCGGCGATCTGGACCCCATTGCCGCGCCGCAGTTCAACAACGGCGAAATCTTTTATTCGATTGTCGCCGATCCGGATAGCACGCTGAGCTGCGCGCACTCCGCGCAGGACGTCATCCATACCACGCCCGTCACGTTCACGCACGAATTCCAGCACATGATCAACTTTGTGGAGCACGTGAGGGTGAAATCGGCGAACTCCGAGGAGGGGTGGCTCGATGAGGGGCTCTCGAAGTATGCGGAGGAGATCGCGGGGCGCAGTTATCTCGCCCAAGGCGATACGGCAACCTTCAGCCGCTACGCCATCGGATCGGTCTTTGATGCGTACCAGTACTTGCTCGCTCCCGGCAGTTCACCACTGCTGATTCCCGAGGACACCGGGTCGCTCGCGGAGATCGGAGCGAGCTGGCTCTTTGTTCGCTACATCGTCGATCAATTCGGGGATTCGTTACCAGGCAAACTGGTGCAGAGCAATCTCACCGGGGCGGCGAATGTGCAGGGAAAAACGGGCCAGCCATTCGATCAGACAGTGAGCAGGTGGGCGTTGGCGAACTACGTCGCCGATCTCGCAGGCTTCACCGCCCCACCCGAGCTGCAGTACACGACGTGGCACTTCCACCGCACGTTTGCGTCGTTGCATACCCAGGACCCCACCGACTTTCCACGGGCGTATCCGCTAGTGCCTCTCGTATCGGCAGGCAGCGCTCTCAACTTCACTGGTACGCTCCACTCCGGATCGGGCGAATACGTGCGAGCGGTGCAGCGACCGGGCGGCGCCGCATTCAGGTTGCATTTCAGCGGCCCCGGAGGCGCGCCGTTCCCGGCGACGATCGTTGCGCGCCTGGTGGTCGCGCGGATTCGCTAGCGGGGGGCGGGCGCGATCGTCGGCGCGGTGTGATACAGCACCTGGACCGTCTGACGATCGCGGCCACTCGGCGCCGACACCTGCACGGCGGAATACATGATGTCTTGCTGTGCGGGACTTTCCTGTAACAATCCCAGCGTGTGCCCTAGTTCGTGAATCGTCACGCGCTGTAAACAGGCAGAAACCTGCGCGGCAGTGTAGACCTGCGCCGTCGTGATACGGATTTGCGTGTGAATCGGTTCCGCGAGCGCCGTGCCGGCACTGTCCAGCTGTAGGGTCGTGACGCCGTCGCACGCGAACACGGGCGGGCCGTTATCCGGCGGCACGTTCGGCGGCACGCTATCGAACCATGTCACGATCACGTCGGCCACGGTGGAATCGTTGACCATGTCACCCGAGAATTCGCCGTACAGGAGTTGATTCTCCCACGCCCCGATGGCGCGCGCGACAAGGTCGCGCATGTTGCTCCGTGTGTCGGCATAGTAGCGCACGGGCACCCGGCTCTCGGGCCAGCGGAACACGTCACCCGCAAAGTCGAAGCCATACCAGGCCATACGGTCGGGCGCAGCCGGCTCACTGCACGCCACCAGGAGCACGGCGCCGATGATCAGTCGCCGTTTCATGGCGCGGTTGCGCCTTTCCCGAGAATGCGCATCCCGATCCCCAGCGACAGGCGATGCACCAGCTGCGTCGAAGTGAATCCGTCGGCATGCAACGCCGCAGTCGAGAACCGGTGCACGTCATAGCGCAGCGACAGGCCGATGTCGTGTGCCACGCCGGCCGCCGCGGGCGTCCAGTAGAGGCTCGCGGTGCCGAGGGCCCACAATCCGGTACCGGCCCGAAACATTCCGATTGCTTCGCTCGGCAGATGCTTGATGGCGCCGAAACCCGCGCGTGCCGTGAGACCGTGGGCGATCTCGCGACGGACGCCGACGGTGAACGCGATCGTGGTCACCGAATTGAACTTGCTCGTGGTACCGCTCTCGTGGCGCTGCAGCGACGACCACGACACGTCGAGATTGGCGTCGGGCGTCCACGGGCTGCTGCTGCGCTGACTGATGGCCAGCGCGAGCGCCGGGCCGACGGCGGCCTGCACGTCGACTGGAACCACGATCGAATCGTGCACGAGCGGCGAGGTGTAGCGGGCGGCGACGGTGGCGTGGAGAGAGACCTGAGCGGTTAGGTGGTCAGGCAGAAAGGCGGTTAGTAAAGTGGCGATGGCAGCGCAACCGCCCAGCCCAACCATCCAGCTCACGAACTCACCGCGGCATCACCGACACCCAGCTTCCGCAACACGCCGGCACCAACCAGGACCAACCCATACATGCACACGATCAGCGGCCCTGTCGGGAAGTTGCCAACGTAGGAGATGTATAGTCCGAGCGCGGATGCGAGGGCGCCGGTACCCCATGAAATGAGCACCATCTTCTTGATGTCTCGGCTAAACAGGAAGGCCACGACCGCGGGCACGACGAGCATCGTGAACACCAGCAGCACGCCAGCGACGGGCACCGACATCGTGACGGCTACGCCGAACGACACGTAGAACAGAAAGTCCCACGCGCGAATGTGCCAGCCTTCGCGCTCCGCCTCGTCGGGGTGGAAAGAGATCTTGAGAAACTGTTTGCGCAAGGCGAAATGGAGCAATCCCAACCCCGCATACGCGGCCCCCTTCTTGACGATCGTGGGCCACGTGATCCAGATGATCGAGCCTTCCAGCACGTCGTGCAGCGCTTCCGCGCCGCGCGGGGCTTTGTCGGCGACCAGAATGGCCGCCGCCGACGCGGCCACGTATACGATGCCGATGATGGCCTCATGTGGGACCCGCCCTTTCCCGCGGGTCCGGGTCAGCGCGAATAATGCCGCACCGATGCACGTAAACACGAGAGAGAAGATGAATGCCGTTCGTGAATCCGGCGCGACGCCATAGAGCAGGGCCACGACGCTTCCCAATCCCGCCATCTGTGCCAGGGACAGGTCGACGAAGATGACCTCCCGCGCGATGACATGCAGGCCGAGGTACGAGTGAATGGCAACCAGCACCATGCACGCGACGAACGGCGCAAACATGAATTGCAACACGATTGTTCTCCCTCTCGGGTGGTGACTAGCGGCCGGTGGTGGCGGTCGCCGTGAACGCCTCGGCGAGCGAGCCGACAATGGTGTTGATCAAATCGAAGAACGTATTCACGCCGGGCGCGCCACCGACATTCGAAGGCACGATCACCGCCTTGGCCCCCGTGCGCTCGGCAACCTGGCGAATCTGGTTGTGGTCGAAGTATCCGGGGGACAACAGCACACGTACATGCCGCTGCTGCATCAGGTCGATCAGCTCGCGGACGTGCTTTGGCGTGGGCGGAATGCCGGGCTTCGGCTCGATGTAGTCGACGCAGGGAATCCCGAACTCGCGCGAGAAGTAATCCCATTCCTTGTGGTAGCACGCCATCTCGCTGCCGCGGAATACCATGCCCTGCTTGAGCCAGCCGCCGAGCCGGTCGGTGAGCGGGGCGCCCTTGTAGCGCCGCTGACTCAGGAAGTCGAACAACTTCCCCTGGCGGTCGAGATCAGCCAGTGTCTGGCCGCCGAGGAGGGAGACCAGCTCCTCGCCATACAACGCGCGGTACACACGATCCTCGAAGTCCCGTTCACGGCTGGTGAAATAATCAGCGTTCTCCGGCGATACGCGCTTCAGTCCCGTGAGAATGTTACGCGCGATCTGCACGCCGTTGAGCGGCTCGGTCCAGATATGGGGATTCCCGAATACGTGAATGTCCCCCTGCGTGCGGGAGTAGCTCGCCGGTACATCGAGCAGCTGGACACCGCTGTACGCGGCGACGTAGCCCGGCCCGCCTTCCGTCACCTTCGGGTTGCCGGCTTTGTCGAGCAGGGCGGGGACCCAGAGCTCGAGATCGAGACCGGTGGTGACGAAGACGTCGGCGTTGGCGAGCAGCGGTACGAAGCTGGGCTTCGGCTGCACGTAGTGGGGGTTTTCGTCGCCCGTGGCGATCGCGTTGACCTCGCCGCGGTCGCCCACGATCTCGCGGGCGATGGCGGCATATGTCGTCAGCGAGGTCACGACCTTCACGGGTGCCGCGTGCGGCGGCGTAGGGCCGCCGGACAAACTCAGCAGCAAAGGAATGATGTGTATCATCAGTAGGTCTCGTGTTTGTGTGGACCGATGGCCCAGACCGCCTGCAACGCGAACTGGTTGGTGGCGTTCACGCCCTCCACCTTCTCCCATCGATATTGAGCGCGCAGGAACACCCACTCGCTTTCCCACCATGTGAGCGTCGGGATGACCTGCTGCGTGATGGTGCCGAATTCGGGCGACTCGACGTAATCATACCGTACGCCGGCAATCCAGCGCTGGTCGAGCTTGTACGTGCTGCTGACGTAGCCGCCGAGGCGCGTCGGTCCGGTGCCGGCGATCTGCTTGCGGAGTGCGAGGAGCTCGCCTCGCAGCGTCCATTCGCGATACAGCGCCTGTGCAGGCGGTCGCCACGTGAGACGGAAGTCGAGCCCCCCGACGCCGGTCTTCATCGTCGAGTCCGGATTGGTGCCATACAGCGCACTCGCTCCGATCTGCATGTACGTCGAGCGGCTGAGCTGCCAGAAGTTCAGCAAGTGCCCGAGATAGGTTGGCCGCCCGCTGCCGCCGAACAGCTCCGCGTCGCTCTCGCTGAGCGTCATTTGCACCGTCAGCTCGTGCGTGCCGAAGCCGCTGAACGCCCGGTACAGCGACAGTCCCGTGCCGGCGAGGCCATCCTCGCCGAGAAACGTTTTCAGCACGAGCGGATATTCGGTTTCCGGAACGGCGTGGAGATGCCAGCGATTCAGCTCGCCGAACTGCTGCCGGTACTTTCCGAGATCCAGACGCAAGTGGCCGGGCAGACCGGTCCAGTAGGCGTATCCCTCCTCCACGCCCACGCTGCCGTTCTCGAACGACAGGAAGATCTTCGTGTGTGAGTAGGGATCGAGCGCTGACTGAAACCCGATCTCGAATTCTCGTGGCTCGAAGTTGTTGTGCTGGAGCTCACCGGTCGTGGCATATGCGCGCACATCGCCGGTGGCGCTGATTTCGGGGTTGAGCTGCGATTGATTTCGCTCACGACCGACGAATTGACGCGCCGATGAGGTATCGGCGCGCTGCGTCGTGTCCTTGCCGATGACCCCGGCGGCGGCGGCCCGCAATGCGGCGATGTCGGTGTCTGCCGCAGCACGCGTCGTATCCGGCCGTATGCCGGAGCGGACCAGCGCCGCCCGCAGCGAGTCGAGGCGCGCACGGAGTGCGCGCACTTCGGCCGCCAGCGAATCCAGCTGCCGCTGTGCGGGTTGCTGCGCGCCTAGCTGGGTGGTGCAACACGCGGCTGCCAGCAATGCCGCGCATAGAGTGCGTGTCATGTTCACTGTCCTCTCCTGTCATTACGAAGGACTGCTGAGCGCTCCGCGAGTCTGCGAAGCGGTCGCGACGACGTCAGGAGAGGAGCGTGGGTGGGGCTCGAGCGGGGGCCGCGAGTCTGGAAACCGAGCGGACGGATACAAACGACTGAGTGTGCGTGAACCGCACCCCGGCGAGTGGGATCTCGACGGTGAAAACCTGCTGCGCCACAACGCGCGCGTTGGCGTAGTGGCAGAGCGCGCAGCGCAACTCGTCGTGCAGGATGGCGCACCGCGCGCTGTGGCTCGCTTCGACACCGGGGGGTGCCGCCACCACGTCGCGCGCATGCGCGAGCGTGACGGCGCCGCCGCCCAGCACCTGAATCGCGAGCAGCATCCCCAGCGCAGTACGTTTCAGCATGGTCTCCTTCATACGCCCGCGGCGGCGCGTGTGTTGCCGCGCGCATACGCGCGCAGCCGCCGGAGCATCCGCCGGTCGTGCCGCAGCGGGTCATCCCGCTTTGGCGTTTCGATAATTTTAATGACTCGCGCGAGACCAGGGTCTCGCATGATCCGCCGGAACGGCTCGGGGCCGATCTTGCCCTCCGCGATCCATTCGTGGCGGTCCACCCGCGAACCGGCCGCCGCGCGTGAGTCATTGAGATGCAAGCACTTAAGCAACTCCAGCCCGATCACGCGATCGAACTCCTCCCACACCCGCTCCACGTGTGCCAGATCGTAGCCCACCGCGTGCAAATGCGCCGTGTCGAGGCAGAATCCCACGCGCGTCCGGAATGCGTCAGGCAGCGCGTTGCGCAGCTCGCGCAGCTGCTCGAACGTCGCCCCCAACGCTGTCCCCGATCCCGCCGTGCCTTCGATCCACACTTGCACGTCACCGGGGACCCCCGCGAGGCACTCGGCGTAGGCGGCGGCGTTCCGTTCGAGTCCCGCGTCGCGGTCGTCCATGTAGTTCCCCGGATGCGACACGACCGCCCGCAGGCCGAGCGCACGCGATCGGTCCAACTCGCTCGTGAAGCTCTGCATGCTGCGCGCGCGCAATACGGGATCGGGCGAGGCCAGATTGATCAAGTAACTGTCGTGTGCGACGACGGCCTCCAAGCGATGGCGACTGACCTCACTCCTGAATTGCTCGACGGTTGCCGTCGCGAGCGCCGGTTCGCGCCACTGGCTCGGCGTCTTGGTGAAGAGCTGGATCGCGGTGGCGCGTAACGCACCGCCGCGTGCCGGCGCGGCCGCCACGCCGCCCTGGCTCGAGACATGGGCCCCGAGCATCACAGCTCTTCCGTGAACGCGAGCCGGGAGATCAGCGGCACGAACCGAACTCCACCGGCTCCGCGCTGCTGCACGGCACCGCCATTCGGCGGCCGTTCCAGGATGACCAGCTCTTGTGCTAAGAGGTCACCGATGGGGATGACCAGGCGGCCTCCGGGTGCGAGTTGAACGACGAGGGGTCCGGGGATACGCGGCGCCGCAGCCGCCACGATGATGCCGTTGAATGGCGCTTGCTCCGCCCAGCCCTGGGCGCCATCGGCGAGCTGCGTCTCGATGTTGGTGAGGCCCAGGCGGCGGAAGCGTTCTTCGGCTTCGACCAGTAGATCGGGAAGACGCTCGATCGTGAAGATCTTGCCCGAAGGGACGAGGCGCGACAGCACGGCCGTTTGATACCCCGAGCCCGTGCCGATTTCGAGGATGCGGTCCGAGCGGCGAGGGGCGAGCTCGTGGGTCATGAGCGCGACCACGTAGGGCTGCGAAATCGTCTGCCCGTTCCCGATGGGGAGTGGCGCGTCGCTGTAAGCCTCGGCGGCAAGGTGAGGCGGCAGGAACCATTCGCGGGGCACCCACCGCATCGCGGCCAGTACCCGTTGATCCCGAATTCCCCGGCCCGCGAGCTGGCGCATGACCATCCGCGTCCGGGCGTCGAGTGTCTCCAACGCGGGATGTGCTTGCCCGGGCATGCGCTGAACTATACCTTGGCCCCGGCCCCTGCGCGCGAGAGCCGCTGTGCCGGACCTCTTTCGTCATCGCATTCTCCTGCTCGGGAATCCCACGAGCCGGCCCGAAGGTCTCGAGCGCGTGCTCGTCGGAGGCGGTTTCCAGGTAACCGAAACCGCGGCAGGCCCTCCACCCGATTTCATTTTGTACACTCCCGATCCCGGCCTCACCAGCATCGCCGACGAAGTGCGCGCGCTCGTGACGCGCCCGGAGTACGGCGGCGCGCCGCTGTTCGTGCTGCTGGGCGCGGGCCGCTTCAACACGGCGACTGAAGCGCTCCTGGCCGGTGCGCGCGACGCCCTGGTTGCTCCCATTCACCTCCCCGAGCTGCGCGCGCGACTGGACGTCCACATCCGCATGCGCACCGAGGTCCGCGAGGCGCAGGAAGCGCTGCGCGCCCGCGATCTGCTGTTCGACATTTTTCAGGAGGTGTCCTCGGCGCTCCGCGCCGATGAGATCTTTCAAACACTGGTGCGGCGCGTCGGCCAGGCGTTTGGCCTGTCGCACTGCTCGTTCGTACTGACGGCACCGGGGGAAGACAAGGGCAGAGTCGTGGCGGTGTACGAGAACCCGGCGATCCGCGATCTGCGCGTCGATCTTGCGCGCTATCCCGAAATTCAAGAGGCGATCCGCACGGAACGTCCCGTCGTGATTCACAATGTGCACGAGGATCCGCTGTTCGCGACGATCCGCCGGCATTGGAGCCAGCAGCACGTCGAGGTGAACGTGCAGGCCGCTGTGGCGCTGCCGGTGTTCGTGCAGGGGCGCGCGGCCGGCGTCTTCTTTTTGCGCACCGAGAAGGGCGATCCGCAGCTCAGGGCGGCGGACGTCGCCTTCGCGAATACGATCGCGCAGGCGGCGGCGCGGGTGCTCGAGAACGAAGAGCGGCGGTCGGCGATTTATCGCCGGCAGATCAGCGCCGGGACCACGGACGAGCTGACGGGGTGCGCCTCACTCGACGCGCTCGATCGGCGGCTGCGCGATGAATTCGAGCGCGCGCGCCGCTACTCGCTTCACTTCGCACTCGTGCTGATCGACATCGACCGCCTGCGGGACATCAACGAGCGTCAGGGCCAACCCGCCGGCGATCGCGTGCTCGGTGAGATCGGCGCGATTCTGCAGCGTGAGCTGCGGGCGCCGGACTTCGTCGCTCGCTACGGTGGTGACGAGTTCGCCTGTGTGCTTCCGGAGACGGATGGACCGGGTGGCCGCCGGTTCATCGAACGGCTGCGCCAGGTTTTCACCCGTCATACGTTTGCGGATCTCGGTCCCACCAAGACGCCGACGATTTCCGCGGGCGTCGTGGCGTATCCCCACAGCGAGGTGCTCCGGCCCGAGGATCTGTTCACGCTTGGGGAAGGAGCGCTCCAGAACGCCAAGGACGCGCCCGACCGGATCGCGGTCGTGGGGGACACAAGTTAATCCAGCGTCTTCTGGAATCGCCTCACCGAAAGCGCAATGAGCAGCGTCGCCATGAACAACAGGATCGCGATCTCCCGCCACAGCTCGGGTAAGCCGACCCCCTTCAGCAGGATTCCGCGCAGCACTTTAAGGAAATGCGTCAGCGGCAGCACTGCCCCAATCCATTGGAATACTGCAGGCATCGCCTGACGCGGAAACATGAATCCTGACAGCAGGATGTTGGGGAGTACGAAAAAGAACGCGGCTTGCATTGCCTGCTGCTGTGTGCGTACGAGCGTCGAGACAAACAGCCCCATCGCCAGACTCGCGACAATGAAGATGAACGCGATGGTGTAAAGCAGGAGCACGTTACCAGTCAGCGGCACATCGAAGACGAATCGGCCGAGCAGCAGCACCGTCGTCATCTGGACGAGGCCAACCCCGACGTAGGGCGCGATCTTGCCGAGCATGAGCTCTGTCTTTGTGATCGGTGTGACGATGAGCTGTTCCAGCGTGCCGCGCTCGCGCTCACGCACGATCGCCATGGCGGTTACCAGGACCAACGTCATGGTGAGAATCACGCCGACGAGACCCGGCACGATGTAGTTCGGGCTGCGTAAGCCCGGGTTGTAGCGCGGCCGCACTCGCGTTTCGAGCGGCAGCTCCGTGCGGTGCGCCGCGGCCGACAGGATCGCCAGGTTACGGATCTGGGCGACGCCGGCTGCTGCCGCCAGGGCCGCCTGCGACGACAACGGATCGGAGGCGTCAACGACGACCTGGATCGTCGCGGTCGTGCCGCGCGCCAGATCGCGCGGGAAGTCGTGCGGAATCGCGATGCCCGCCTGCGCGTCGCCCTTCCCGATCCACTCGTCGAGCGCATCGCGTCCGTCCACGTGCGCCACGATGCGGAAGTTGCCCGTGTTTTCGAATGCGGCGATCAGGTCGCGACTGGTCGGCGTACGCGATTCGTCGAAGACGACCGTCGGGATGTGACGCACGTCGGTCTGGATCGCGAACCCAAACATCATCAGCTGGATGACGGGGACACCGACCATGATGCCCAGCGTGAGCCGGTCGCGGCGCATCTGAATGAATTCCTTGCGGAACATCGGGATGAAGAGCCTCACGTTTGCTGCTCCTGCTCGTCCCGCTGCTGCAGAATGATGAACGCATCCTCGAGGTCCTGGCCGCCGACCTGCTGCGCGACTTCATCGGGCGTTCCCAGCGCAATCAGATGCCCCTGGCTGAGCAACGCGACGCGCCCGCACCGACCCGCCTCGTCCATGTAATGGGTCGTGACGATCACGGTGGTGCCTTGTTCCGTAGCCAGCCGATGGATGGTCTGCCAGAAGCCGCGGCGGGCCGCGGGGTCGACGCCGGCGGTCGGCTCGTCGAGGAACAGCACGCTCGGCTGGTGCATGAGGGCACACGCCAACCCCAGCCGTTGCTTCCAACCGCCTGACAGCGTTCCGGCGAGCTGGTCGAGACGGCGGTCCAATCCGAGAAACGCGACCACCTCGGCGATGCGGCCGCGGCGGCTGGGACCCTCGAGCCCGTAGATCCCGCCGTAGAAATCCATGTTCTCGGCGACCGTCAGGTCCTCGTACAGGCCGAACCGCTGCGACATATAGCCGATCAGCTCTTTGATCTTGTCGGGCGCTTCGCGGACGTCGACGCCGGCGACGATGGCCGTGCCCTCGGTGGGGGCAATCAGGCCGCACAACATCCGAATGGTCGTGGTCTTGCCCGATCCGTTGGGCCCCAGCAGTCCGAAGACTTCGCCTTTGGCGATGCTGAGATTCAGATCGCGCACGGCGACGATGGGACCGTAGCGGCGGGTGAGGTGGCGAGTTTCGACGGCGACGTCGTTCACGGCAACAGCGGTATTTCGACCCGTACCGGCATGCCGGCCTTCAGGCGTCCACCGGTGTCATCGATCGCGACTTTGATTCCGAACACGAGATCCGCGCGCTCCCGCTCGGTCAGGGCGGCGCGCGGCGTGAATTCGGCGCGTGGCGCGATTTCCGTGATGTGTCCGGGGAACGGCGCGCCGGGGTAGCCGTCCACATGGATCGTCACGGCCATGCCGGTCTTGAGCCGAGCCACGAACCGCTCGCCCACGTAGGCGCGGACCCACGGGGCCTTTACCAGGCCGATCGAAACGACGGGCACCCCGGCGGTGATCATCTCGCCGCGCTCGGCGAAGCGCGTCAGCACGATCCCGTCGGCGGGAGCGACCAGCGTCAACTCGTCGCGGATCGACTCGGTGACTTCGGTGGCGGCATGGGCGGCCTGGGACTCGCGGACCGATGCACGCACGGACTGCAAGCGCGCGGCGGTGGCCGCGGCGGCCGACTCCATGCGCTCGAGCTCCTGCGGTGAAGCAATCCCCTGTCTCGCCAGGACGCGCGCCCGCGCCAGGTCATTGGCCGTGCGCTGGCTGTCCGCCTGGGCGGCGAGGATTTCGGCGGTGCGCGTCGACGCGGCGTCGGCAAGCGCGCGGCGCTGTTCGATCAGGGCCGAGAGGCCGGGCTGGTTAAGAACCGCGACCGTGTCCCCCGCGTGCACCGAATCCCCTTCATCCTTGAGCAGGCGCTCCAGGCGCCCGGACGCGAGCGGACTGAGCCGGACTTCGCGGATTTCGACCGTGCCGGCCACGGTGAGGACATTGCTCGCGCCACCGCATGCAACCAGCAGGGCGGCGGCCGCGAGTGCTAGCGTGGTGTCGAGGGCCGAGCGGTGCGAGAAGGGGGGCGTAGCCAGTTGCCCGGATCCAGCGCGATGCCGCCTTGGCCCCGGATCTCGAAGTGTAAATGCGGACCTTCATCGCTCGATTCGCCACCGACATGACCGATGACCTGGCCGCGGATCACGCGATCACCCTGCTTGACGGTCGCGTCGTTGAGATACGCGTAGACCGTGTAATAACCGCCGCCATGGTCGATCAGCACGGACGTGAGATAGAGACCGAGTGATCCCGCGAGACTCACCGTACCCGGCGCGACGGCCCGAACCGCGGTGCCCACTGGCGCCCGGATTCCGATACCGTGGCGTGGAATACGCGTCTTGTTGGGGCCGGTCGTCGTACCGAACGGATAGATGATCATCCCCTCGACGGGCCAATCGAGTCCTCCCAGGTCGGCGGTCGTGATCGACCCCGTGGCGCTCGCCGCGCCGCGGGACTCGGCTTCCCGGCGCGCCCGCTCGAGCGCTTCGACCCGGTCATTCAGCGCGCGCTCGTCCTTCTCGAGCCGCGAGAGCCGCTGTTCGGCCTGGCGGGCGTTGCGGCGCGTTTCGCGCAGGTTCGCTTCCCGCTCCTGCTCGAGCGCGAGGTAGCGGCCCAGCTCGTCCGTCCGCTCGCGCCGCCGCCTGGCCAGCGCCTCCCGCGCCTCGACGAGCAGCTGCCGCTGCCGCGCCACCCGGTCCTGCAGCTTGTGCATGTCGTTGGTGAGCAGCCGGTCCTGCCGGCTCACCAGGAAGAGGTATTTGTAGCGCGACAACAGATCGCCGAAGCTCGCCGCTGCGAACAACACCTGCCAGCTGTAGAGCGGCCCGCGCTTGTAGATATCGACGAAGCGGCGTTCCAGGACCGCGCGCTTCTCGAGCAACGCATCCTGCGCGATCAGGAGATCGACGGTGATCTGATCGATTTGCCCGCCGAGGCCGGTGATCTGGCGGTCCAGTTCGTTGACGATGCGATTGGTGCTCTGCTTCTGCTGCTCGATGTTGGAGATCTCATCGGTGAGCGAGTGGGCCTGCGTGCGCAACCGCGACAGCTCTTGCTCGACTTCCGACCGCTCGCGTTTGATGTCCTCGAGCCGGCGCTGGTTGTCCTGCATCTGCTGCTGATACGTCGGGCGCTGGGCCGCTAGGGGCGGTGCTGTGAGCAGAGCAACCACGCACCAGGCACCACGCACGGCTTTTTTCATACGCGCTTGAGGTGTCGACCCACGCTCGTGGCGCTGCCGAGCAATCCGATCAGCGCGCCGAAACCGACGATGGCGAGGGCCTGCCCCCGCGTGAAGAATGCGGATTGCAGGAGATACCGATTGATCAGGAGGTACGCACCAAAGGAGAGGCCGACCGCGACCAGCCCACCGAGCAGCCCCTTGATGGTGCCCTGCAGGAGGAACGGACGGCGGATGAACCCGTCGGTCGCGCCCACGAGCCGCATGATGGCGATCTCGCGGCTGCGCTGCAGCACCGCCATGCGGATCGTCGTGCCGATGATGATGATCGCCACCACTGCGAATGCCGCGCCGACGACGATCCCCACCGCCGCGGCTAGGCCACGCAGGCGGTCGACGTTCTCCACCCAGTCGCGGCCAAAGCGGACGTCGTCCACGAATCCAAAGCCACGCATCCGCTCCGCCACGATGCTGACGTGATCGGCGTCGCGAAATCCCGGCTTGAGCTTCACTTCGATCGACGCGGGCAGCGGATTGCGCTCCAACTCCTCCATCACATCCCGCAGCTCCACCAGCTCCGCCCGCGCGCGGGCGAGCGCGTCATCCTCGGACACGTAGTTGGCCGCCTGCACTTCTGGAAAGGCCTGGATGTCCTTGAGCGCCTGCGCCGTGGCTTCGGCCGGCGTTCCCGGCAGGATATAGGCGACGATCTCGACGCGCTCCTCGATGGCCCGCAGGGCGTCCTGGAGGTTCACGACGACGAGCCCGAACAAGCCGAGGACGAAGAGCGAAAACGCGATCGTCGTGACCGAGAGCGCGGAGAGGAGCGGAGCCCGCTTGAATGTGAGCATCGCTTCCCGCAGGGTGAGGTTCATGGCGCCGCGGCCTGGTCACGCGGTTCATCGACCGCGGAGTCGTAGACCAGCGCTCCTTCCTGGAGCTCGATGACGCGGTAGGGTGCCTGGCGCACGAGGTCGAGGTCGTGCGTCGCCATGACGACGGCCGTGCCGCTCGCGTTGATGTCGCGCAGCAGCTGGAAGACGCCACGCGTGGCGCGCTCGTCGAGGTTGCCGGTCGGCTCGTCCGCGAGCAGCACCGTCGGCTCATTCACCAGCGCGCGGGCGATGGCGACGCGCTGCTGCTCCCCGCCCGAGAGCTCGCGGGGGTAAGCCTGCGCCTTGGCGGCCAGGCCGACCTGCGTAAGCACCCGCATGACGCGCGCCGCGATCGTGGAGCTGCGCGCGCCGGTGACCTCGAGTGCAAACGCGACGTTCTCCTCGGCGGTGCGATCCTCGAGCAGCCGGAAATCCTGAAAGACGATGCCGAGCTTGCGGCGGAGCAGGGGGACGTCGCGCGGGCGCATCTCGTTCACGTTGTACCCGGACACGCGGACCTCGCCCGACGTGGGACGCTCCTCGGCGTAAATGAGCTTCATGACCGTCGACTTCCCGGCGCCGGAGTGACCGGTGAGAAAGGCGAATTCGCCTTTGGCGACGTGGAAGGAGACGTCCTTGAGCGCCAGGCCCCCCTTCGGGAAGGCCTTGAAGACGTTCGTGAACTTGATCACTTAATGTCGCGCCAGAGCCTGGGCGAAGTCCGCGATGAGATCATCGGGATCCTCCAGTCCCAGGGAAAATCTCAGGAATCCGTCGGGAATGCCAGCCTGCGCGCGCTGGTCGGCGGTGAGGCTCGCGTGCGACGTGAGGCGCGGCTCCGATACGAGCGTTTCCACGCCACCCAGGCTCGGCGCGTGCGCCGCGATCGTCAGCGCCTTGAGGAACCGCTCCACCGCGCGCACGCCGCCCTTCAATTCGATGCCGAGCATGCCGCCGAATCCACCCAGGATGCGTTTCGCCAGTTCGTGATCGGGGTGCTGGGGCAACCCGGGATAATGCACCTTCGTGATCGAGTCCTGTTTGGCACACCACTCCGCGACCGCGACACCGATTTCATTCTGCCGCTGCACGCGAACGGTCAGCGTCCGCAAGCCCCGATCGATCAGCCAGGCCGCGAACGGGTCGATGGCCTGCCCCCACACCTGCATCAGGCGCCGCACCTCGTCCACGACCTGGTCCGTCCCGGCCACGGCGCCCGCGATGACATCGCTATGGCCGTTGAGGTATTTCGTCGCCGAGTGGATCACGAGGTCGGCCCCGTGTTCGAGCGGGCGCAGGTTCACGGGCGAGGCAAACGTCGAATCGACGATGAGCGCCAGTCCTTCTTCCTTGCACAGCGCCGCGATCGGCTCGAGGTCGATGACGCGCATCAACGGGTTGGTGGGTGTCTCGAGGAAAACCGCGCGCGTGGTCTTGCGCATCGCGCGCTTCCACGTGCGCTGCTGCGTGGGATTCACGAACGACACGTCGATGCCGAGTTTGCCGAACTCCTCGCGGAACAGGCGGTATACGCCGCCGTAGATCCATTCGCTCGCGAGCAGGTGGTCGCCCGGCCGGAGCACGGCGAGGTGCGCGAGCGCCACGGCGCCCATGCCGCTCGCCACGAACAGCGCCGCATCGGCCCCCTCCAGCAGCGCGAGCTTCTTGCCGATGTCGACCTGATTGGGGTTGTTGCCGTAGCGGCTGTAGAGAACTTCGGCGGTCGAGCCGACCGGGTTCGTGAAGGTGGCGCTTTGATACAGCGGCGGGGCGACGGCGGTCCAGTCGGCGAGAGCTTTCGGGTCCCCGTGAATGGCGCGGGTGGAGAGGCCCAGCCGGCGGCGTTTCACGCCGCGGTGAAGCGGATGGAGCCTCCGGGATTGCGCGCGGCCAGTCGCCGCTCGACCAGCTCGTCCAGCAGGGCCGGCGCCGGTTCACTCGCCCCCAGACCTTCGAGCGCGCCGTCCGGCCGCTCGCAGAGCACCGCGAGGCCGGCACCCGCCAGGACGGGCTCGATGGCCTCCCGGTGAGCCTCCGTGAGCCCGCGCAGGAGCAGCACTTTCACTTTATCGCGCACCAGCTTCGCGACGATCTCGTCGGCGCAAGAGTAATCGAGGCAGCCCACGCCGGTAAAGTCCATCACCGCGATGGTGCCGGGAGCGAGGTCGCGCTCGATGTTTTCACGAACTGCGCGTCCGGTGGGCCGAGTGACGAGGTCGGTATAGAACCCGGAGACCGATTGCCGGAGCACGGCCTGAACCATGATATGAGGAATCACTGCTGCGACGACCCTCCCCCCCCTCCAGACTCTTGCTCCGGAATGATCAGCAGGACCTGCGAACCCGGAAACGCCGGCAACCCATCCTTCAACGGCACGTCGTCGTCCCAGCGGGGGACGATCGCGATGCGCGCGGTGCCGCTGCGGATCGCGACCTTGCCTTCCCAACGGGCGAGATAGCGGCGGATGCCCGCGAGACCTTGCCCGCGGCCGGGGTCACGGAATCGGCTCGTGCCTTGAATCAACGCCGCTTCCAGCGCCGCCGCGTCGCCCCACCGCTCGCCGAATCGTTTGGCCTGCGTGGGCTCCAAAGAATGCCGGAAGCCCACACCGGCGTCTGCGACCGCGATCACGACCACCCGGCGCGCCAGCTTGCGCCGCCAGTTGTACGCCTGCACGGCAACCCAGCCGCCGGTGCCGGCGTGCTCCACAATATTCTGACATGACTCCGAAAGCGCCATAGCGAATCCCATCGTCGCCTTCGGATCGAGTCCCAGCTCGGAGCTCAGGATCGCGGACGCGCGCTGCTGGATGGTGCTGACGACGGCGTGCACGTCCTCCGCAGCCCGCACCGGTGTCACGGGCAGCAACACGTCACTCTCCACCGCCGGCCTGGTCCTGGGCACCTTGCCGTGGACTTCGAACAGGTCGCCCGCCTCACGAAAGAATCCGGCGCGGGCCCAGTAGCTCACGACATCCGGATTGGCGGGCGCGGTCAGCAACGGCCGCTCGCCGTGGCGAGCCGCGGCCTCGCCCGCCGCCAGCAATCCCACGAGCCCGTACGGTGACGCCCACTCGGCGGCGTGCGCGTCGAAGAGCAGTCGCTCGCCGTCGGTTGCTTGAGCGTACGCGGCGGCGAATTGGTCAAAGGAGCGATCGTCGAACTGCGTCGGCACCTCGACGAGTCGCGTCATGCCACCGAGAGCTTTCCCATGAGATGATCCCGGAGCCCGGTGGCGCCGCGATGGGTCAGGTTTCTCGTGCCGAGCCGGGTGCCCGCGCGCACAGCGTCTTCGAGTGCGGCGCCGGAGAGCAGCGCCGCCACGACGGCGCCGCCAAACACGTCGCCACATCCGGTGGGATCGTTCACCTGGGTGAACGCCGGTGGATCGATTGGAGGGGCGGGAATCCGTTCGGTGCGGATCGGATCGCCGGTGAAGTAGGCCGCGCCACGAGACCCGAGCGTCACGCACAGTGACATGCAGCCGTGACGCAGCGCCTCCGCCGCGGTGGCCAGCGGATCACTGCCCAGCTGTCCCATTTCGTCTTCGTTCAGCTGCACAACATCGAAGCAGCTGAACCAGTCGGCAGCCTGAGGCAGCTGCCGCGGCACACGCAGGCCGTCCGGCTGGCGTCCGAGGAACAGGCTGTGCAGGTCCGCGTAGATGAAGCCCGGAAAGCCACGGCGCAGCATCTGCGCCGTCTCGAGCGTCATCTCGAAACCCGAGATGAAGTTGATGTAGAGCGCGTCGACGTCGCGAATCAGCGGGCCCAGCTCCGGCCAAGTCCAGGGGGAAACGCCGCCGCTCATATGCTCGCAGCGCCGCTCCACCGATTCATAGCGGAGCGTGACGCGGTTGTTGGGCTCGGGGACTTCCACAAAACGGGCGGCGCGTGGCACGTGGTGGAGCGTCCGAAGGAATTCATTTGCTTTCGTGGCGAGATCACGGCCCACTTTGATGAGCGGCACGATCTCCCGGTCGTCAGGGAGCGAGGCATCCAGTGCGGAGAGTGCGTAGGAGATGCCGCCCCATTCCTGGACCGCCGGCTGCGCGGGATCGCGACCATAGATCGTGTCCCACACCATCGACCCGATGACGCCCACGCGCTTCAGCGCTTGCCTCCGTCCCCGAGCCCCCCGAGCCCCCCGAGCCCCCAGTGCTTTTGGATGAAGACGGCGGCGGCGCCAAACACACCCGCGGTGCCGGGCAGGGTGCCCGGCACGATGCGACAGGCCTCCCACGCCGGCTTGAACGCGCGTCGCTTCACTTCCCAGCGGAGTGGATTGAAGAGCCGGTCGCCCGCTTGCGTGACCCCGCCGCAGATCACCACGACTTCGGGATTGAAGATGTTCAGAAAGCTCGCCACGGCGGCGCCCAGCAGCGACGCCGTCTCCCGCACCACCTCGAGCGCCCACTCGTCGCCGTCGTTCGCGGCCTCGTAGACGATCTGTGCCGTGATTTTGGTGAGATCGCCGTTGACGTATTGCCCGAGCGACGTCTCGGTGCCGGACTCGATGCCTTCGATCGCGCGCTGCGCGATCGCGGGGCCGGACGCATAGGCTTCGATGCAGCCGTAGTTCCCGCACTTGCAGTGCCGGCCGTTCGCGTCGATCGAGACGTGCCCGAATTCGCCGGCGACATCGGTGACGCCATGGTAGATCTCGCCGTCGATGACGATGCCGCCGCCGATACCGGTGCCCAGCGTGAGCCCGATGACGTACTTCGCGCCCTGCGCGGCGCCGCGCCACCACTCCCCATAGATGGCGCAGTTGGCGTCGTTATCGAGCGTCGCGGGGAGACCGAGGCCTTCGCTCACCCGGTCCCGCAGCGGCATGTTGGTCCAGCCGAGATTGGGCGTGAGCAGGACCACGCCGGTCTTGGTGTTCAGCGGACCGGGTGAGCCGATCCCCACACCCTCGACCTTTTTTCCGGCCTCCTTGATCGACGCCTTTGCGAGCTTGACGATGCGCGCGATCACCGGATCCGCGCCCTGCGCGGCCAAGGTCGGTTCGGAGACGACACCATGGATCTCGGAGCCGTCCTCGGCGAGGACTCCGGCGACCAGGTTCGTTCCACCGACATCAACTCCGACGACGTAGCGCACCGATCTCCTCGATTGCTGCGATCACGGCCTCGACGCTGAGGTCACGCATGCAGCGATGATGTCCCAACGGGCAATGCAATGGTCCATGGGGCGAACACGGCCGGCACAGCAATCCTTCCACCCCCAGCGCGACGTCGCCAGCGCGCAGCGGCCCGAATCCGAACTCGGTGACGGTCGGTCCAAACAGCGCCACGATCGGAACGCCCATTGCGGTTGCGAGATGCAATGGCGCGCTGTCGTTCGTCACGAGCACCGCGGCACGGCCAATCAGAGCTGCGGATTGTCGCAGCGTCAATCGCCCACACGTATTGACGGCCGGTCGACCCGACGCCCGGACGGCCCCCACGATCTCATCTCCCAACCCAACGTCATCCTGGCCCCCGACGGCAACGACCGTCACGCGCTCTGCCAGCTTGGTGGCGAGCGCTGCGTAATACGGCCAGCGTTTACTGCCCCAGATCGATCCGGGTGCCAGGGCCACAAACTCTCCCTGAACGAGGCCGGCCGCTACTCGCTCATCCTCCGCCGTAGGGCGTAGCTGGGGACGATAGGCCGCCGGAGGCTCCTCCGCGAGGGCCAGCAACCGGTCGCTCTCGTGCCCGGCTCTCGGCTTGGGGCGTGACTCTGTATAGAGGAAAGACCACGTACCCGAATACCCAATCCGCGAAGGGATTCGGGCTAGCCATGCGAGCGCAGCGGTCCGCAGCGAACGGTGCGGGATATACGCGTGGCGGTACCGCTCGACACTGAGAAGCCCCGCCAGCTTCCGTAAGCCGTCCCAGCCACGATCGACCCCGCGCTTGTCGTAGGGAATCACCTGCCTGACGGCTGGATGCGTTTCGATCAGCGGCGCGGCGATCGGCGTCGTGACGACATCGACGGGTCCGGAACGTGCCGCGAGTGCCGACAACAATGGAGTCGTCAGCACGACATCGCCCAGGAACGCCGTTTGAATGACGAGGGTCTGCGAACTCAAGGAAGCCGCGCCACGGCCCACACCGGGTCGTGGTCGCTTGTGCCGAGCGTGTCGCGCACGATCCCGGTGACCTTGGTGCTCCGGGGCTCGGGCGTGCTGAAGCCCTTCAGGAAAATGTGATCCCAGTTGAAGAATGTACTGGTAAAGCCGTTGTGTTCGGTCGGCCATTGATAGCCGCCCGCCACGAATTCTTTCCCGATGCCGTGATTGTTCATGTCACCGGCGACGATGACGAACGGATATGCGGCGGCATCGGCGATGATCATGTCCGCCTGATCACGCCGCTTCGAGGGGCGAATGTCGCTGAGCGTCCCGAGGTGCGTACCATAGACACGAACCTTGAGCGTATCGACCAGCACCGTGACCGCCGTGGCGGTGCGTTGCGCGTGTCGCTGCCCGGCGATGTGCGGGAGCATCAGCTTTTCGTCCGCGACAATCGGCCAGCGCGAGAGGACCGCATTCCCGAAGTCCTGGCGCGCCGCCTTGGGGTGAACCACGGCGGGATAGTAGACCCACGACATCCCCAGCGCCTCGGCGATGCGTCGCGTGCCCTCAGCGTCCATCTCCTGGAGCACGACGATGTCCGCACCCGGCAGCGGGGCGCGCGTCGTGAGCACGTTGATCGCCCGATCGATGTGCTTGCCCCACTGCACGTTGTAGGTCACCACGCGCAACACGCGCGACCCAAGCGCTGAGTCCGGCCGCGCAGGCGCCACGCCGGTGTACCGCGGGCCCAGGCGGCTCGGGTAATTGAGCACCGGGCTGCACCCGGTGATGGCGAGGACGAGTAGTCCAACCACGCGCCTAGTCAACTTGCAGCACCGCGAGAAATGCTTCTTGTGGAATCTCCACTGTGCCTACCTGCTTCATGCGTTTCTTCCCCTCTCGCTGCTTCTCGAGCAGCTTGCGTTTACGGGTAACGTCACCGCCGTAGCACTTGGCTGTGACGTTCTTGCGCAGCGGCCGTATCGATTCGCGGGCGATGACTTTCGTGCCGATCGCCGCTTGAATGACGACCTCGAATAACTGGCGCGGAATCAGTTCCTTCAGCTTTTCCGCGATCTTGCGGCCCCACTCGTACGCCTTGTCCCGGTGGATAATAACGCTGAACGCGTCCACCGCTTCACCGTTCAGCAGCATATCGAGCTTCACGAGCTCGCCCGGCCGGTACGCGAGAAACTCGTAGTCGAGCGAGGCGTAGCCGCGCGAGATCGTCTTCAGCTTGTCGTAGAAATCGAGAATGATCTCCCCGAGCGGGAACTCCCAATCGAACTCGACGCGCGTGGGATCGAGATACTGCATCCCCCGATAGACGCCGCGCCGTTCCTGGCCGAGCTTCATGATGCCGCCGATATAGTCCGATGGCGCGAATATCCGTGCCTTCACATACGGCTCCTCGATTCGATCCACTTCCGAGCCATGCGGCAGGAGGCTGGGGTTCTCGACCAGCTCCATCGTTCCGTCGGTCCGGTAGACGTGGTACTCCACGTTCGGAACCGTGCTGATCAGGTCGAGATCGAATTCGCGCTCCAGCCGTTCGCGCACGATCTCCATGTGCAGCAAGCCCAGGAAGCCGCACCGAAAACCGAATCCCAACGCGACCGACGTCTCCGGCTCATAATGGAGTGACGCGTCGTTCAGCTGCAGCTTTGCGAGCGCGTCCCGCAGCTCCTCGTACTGCTCCGCATTGGTAGGGTAGAGACCCGCAAACACCATCGACTGGATGTCGCGGTAGCCGGGGAGCAACGGGACGTCGCGATGCTCCGCGTCGAACACCGTGTCGCCCGGCCGGGTCTCGCGCACGCCGCGCACGTTGGCGACGACGTAACCGACCTCTCCTGCCTCGAGCTGCTCGGCCGGCTTGTGCCCCAACTGCAGATACCCCACTTCGTCGACCTCATAGACGTCGTCGCGATGGGCGCCGAAGGCGATCTTCATGCCGGGCTTGATCACCCCATCGACTACCCGAATCGAGGGAATGGCGCCACGGTAGCGGTCGTAATAGGAGTCGAAAATGAGGGCCCGCAGGGGGGCCTCATGGGTGCCGCGGGGGGCCGGCACCCTGCGCACCACTGCCTCGAGGAGCTCCGGGACGCCACGCCCCTCCTTGGCCGAAATCCTCAGGATCTCGTCCGGTTTGGTGCCGATCAGATCGTGGATCTCGTGGGCCCGCTTCTCGGGCTCGGCCCCCGGTAGATCGATCTTGTTCAGGACGGGTATGATTTCCAGCCCTGCATCCATGGCAAGCAGTAGATTGGACAGGGTTTGTGCCTGGATCCCCTGAGACGCGTCCACGACCAGAATCGCACCCTCGCAGGCAACCAGGGACCGCGACACCTCGTACGTAAAGTCGACGTGCCCGGGCGTATCGATGAGGTTCAGCTCGTACAATTGGCCATCTTTGGCGTGATAACTCATCCGTACGGCGTTCAGCTTGATCGTAATGCCACGCTCGCGCTCCAGGTCCATCGTATCGAGGACCTGGTCACGCATGAGCCGCTTGTCGAGGGTGCCGGTGAGCTCGATCAGCCTGTCAGCGAGGGTAGATTTGCCGTGGTCGATGTGCGCCACGATGCAGAAGTTGCGGATGTGATCCTGTCGCATGCGGCGGTAAATATAGCCAGCAGTGATCTGTCATCGGCTGGCGGATGCTCTATCTTTCTTCCCGGTACCCACCCCGCATGGCTCCGATAACCGGTTGGTTTGATCCTTCGCAGAAGGGCGGCGCGCTCCGCCTGGCGGCGAACAGCTATCTCCCCGCGAAGGGGGATCCGCCGGTTCGCATGCCCGGCCTGCGGCGCGGCGATCTGATCGTTCTCGAGAATGGCCAGGTCACCACCGTCAACGGTCTTCCCGCCGCGCAGCTCGATGGCCGGCCCGACTTCGCGTCGCTCGGCGCGGTCCACCCGAGCCGTCCTCTCACATTGGAAACGGAGCGTGCCTCGAGCCCGCGCACGGCGGACATCCAGCGCGTCGTGGATCTCGTCTGCCCGTTCGGATTTGGCCAGCGCGCGCTCATCGTTTCGCCGCCCAAGGCGGGAAAGACGATGATGCTGCAGGCGATCGCGGAGGCGGTCGCGGAAAACCACCCGCAGGCGTTGCTGCTGATTCTGCTGGTCGATGAACGGCCCGAAGAAGTCACCGAGATGGTCGATTGGGGCAGGGGAGAGGTGATCGCATCGAGCTTCGACCTGCCCCACGAGCGCCACGTCGCCGCGGCCGAGATGGTGTTCGATCACGCCCGCCGCCAGGTCGAGCTGCAGCGGGACGTCGTAATCGTACTCGACTCCCTGACGCGCCTCGCCCGCTCGCACAACACGACAGGGCGAGGAAGTGGCCGCACGATGACAGGCGGGCTCGACGCGAATGCGCTGGCGAAGCCGAAGGCGCTGTTCGGAGCGGCGCGCGCGGTGCCCCCCCCCGGTGGCGGATCGCTCACCGTGATCGCGACGGCGCTCGTCGAAACCGAGAGCCGGATGGACGACATCATCTTCGAGGAGTTCAAGGGGACGGGTAACGCGGAGCTGCGGCTGACGCGTGATCTGGCGGACCGGCGCATCTATCCGGCCGTGGACATCGCCGCGAGCGGCACGCGACGCGAAGAGCTGCTCGCCGATGCCAAAACCATCGAGGCGAAACACAAACTCCGGCGGGCCCTGGTGGGGCTGCCGCCGGAGCAGGCGATGCAATCGTTACTACAGCAGATGAAACGCGCGACTACGAATGCTACTTTGTTGAATGCTTTTTAGACGACGAAGCCGCCGACACCGAGACGATGTGGCCGGTCATCGCATTGATAGTCACCCGCTCGACGTTGTTCTTGCCGTTCGCTTTGATGCCGAACACCCAGTCTAGCTTTCCACTCTTCTCGTACAGCTTGACGCCTTCGACGGTCCCCGGAACACGCTTCAGAGCGATTCCGCGAGCCGAATCCTCACTGACCTTGGCCTTCCCGACGAGACTGTCGGGAACCTGCCGCATTGGCTGCTGAGCCGAGAGGCTGGCCGTCCCTGCTACGAGGGAGAGTCCGGCAATGAGGGCGATCTTGTTGATAACACGCATGGTGCAAACTCCAGGAATGAGGGTGGTCGTGTCGCCATTTGAGACCACCGCACTCCCGGGATGGTCACTGCAGCCTGAAATCCCGTCCCCGGATCGCGACCAGCAGTGTCGGCACAGCGAACAGAGTGATCGGGGTCGAAAGGACTAACCCTCCGATCACGGCCAGCGCCAGCGGCCGTTGCAGCTCGCTTCCCGCTCCGATTCCCAGCGCGAGCGGCAGGAGCCCGAACAGGGTGCAGAGCGTCGTCATCAGGATTGGGCGGAGACGCACCCTCGCCGCCTCACGAATTGCCACGTCGAGCGTTACGCGTTCTTTACGCATCTGCAAGCGTGTGAAGTCCAGCAGGATGATGCCGTTCTTGACGATGAGTCCCACCAGCAGAATCAGCCCCATGAACGAGGCGACGTTGAGGGCAGTCCCCGTGATCAGCAACAGCAGGAGCGCGCCTACGAAGGACACCGGGGCGACCAGCAGCACGACCAACGGCTCGACGAACGACTCGAACTGCACGACCATCACCGCACACACGCTGACGACGGCGAGGAACAGCACGAGCAGTAACGCGCGGAAGGCCTCCTGCTGGCTCTCATACTGGCCGCCGAGGGCGACGCGAATCCCGGCGGGTGCCGGTTGCTGGGCGAGCACCCGCCGCACATCGCCCATCACGCCGCCGAGCGAGCGGCCGCTCACGTCCGCGGTGATCGCGATCATCTGCTGCTGGTTCTCGCGCTCGAGATTCATGCGCGCTTCAGCGGTCGTGAAGGTCGCGAGACTGCCGAGCGGCGTGCTACCCGTAACGGGCAGGGCGCGCAGTCGCAGGGGATCGAAGCGTACCGAGTCCGGAGCGCGCACGCGCACCGCAACGGGTCGGTCCTCACTCCTGATCTCGCCCGCGTGCGTGCCGAGCAGCGCGCCGCTCACGACATCGCCGATATCCTGCGGCGTCAGACCGACGCGACCAGCCTCCGCCTGATTGACACGCATCAAGAGTTCGGGCGACGGCTCGCTCACGCCGTTGTACAAGTCCTCCAGCCCCGCAACGCTGTCGAGGCCCGGTTCCAGCCGGCGCGCGTACGCTTCGAGCGAGTCCAGCCGTTCCCCGAACAGTTTGATCTCGACCGGCTTCGCGTTGCCGGCCAGGTCGTTGATCACGTCCGACAGAATCTGCACGAACTCGATACGCATTCGCGGGACAGCGGCGGTGATTTCCTCGCGCACGTCGTCGATGACCGCAAAGATGTCGCGCGACCGACGACCGGGTGGTTTCAGGCGCGCGACGATGTCGCCTGTGTTCTGCGCCGTCGCGAACAGCCCCAGCTCGGCGCCGGTACGGCGCGAGGTGCCTTCGACCTCCGGCGTGGCAGCGAGGATGCGCTCTGCGATGTTGACTTCGCGGTCGGTTTCCGCCAGCGCCGTCCCGCCGGGCGTGAAGTAGTCGAGCACGAAGGCCCCTTCGTCCATCTCGGGGAGAAAGCCGGTCTCGACGAGCTGCCACAGTCCGATGCCGACGACGACGAGTGCCACCGCTGCGATCACGATCCGGCGCGTATGCCGCAGCACCGATCTCAAAGCCCCCTCATAGCGGTCGCCCAGGGTATCCAGTGCCGCCTGCGCTCTCGCGAGCAACCCGGCGCGTGTCGGCTCGACTTCATGAGCCGTCACGAACTGCTCGGCCAGTAACGGGATGATGGTGAGCGCGAGGATCAACGAAACGAGCACGGCGACCGTCAGCGTGGTGGCCAGGGCGGCGAAGAACTGGCCGACGACCCCCTGTAAGAGACCGAGCGGCAGAAACACGACCACCGTCGTGAGCGTGGACGTCGTGACCGGCCAGATGAGCTCCTGCACCGCGCTTCGAATCGCCTGTTCCCGATCCTCCCCCCCCGTCAGGCGCAGGTGACGGGCGATGTTCTCGGTGATGACTACCGCGTCGTCGATGACCAGGCCGATCGCGATGGCCATCGCGCCCAGGGTCATCAGGTTGAAGGTCTGCCCGAGCATGCGCATGACGAACACCGTGATGGCGAGCGTCAGCGGGATAGAAGTGGCGCTGATGGCGGTAATTCGGCCGTGCCGCAAAAACACGAGCAGGACCAGCACCGCGAGCGCCGCGCCGACGAGCATCGCGTCGCGCACGGAATGGACCGCGGCGCGAACGAGCTGGGCTTGGTCGTAGACCGGTTTGAGGTGAACGCCAGGAGGAAGCGTGGGGGCGATCGCTGCCGTGATCCGCGCAACGCTGTCGGCGATGGCCAAGGTATTGCCGCCCAGCTGGCGGGTGATGTTGATGAGCGCAGCCGGCCGGCCGTCGCCGGCGATGATGCGGACATGGTCTTCGGTCCCGACCTGCACCGTGGCCAAGTCCCGCACGTGCAATCCACCACGCACGACCACGTCGCCGATGTCAGCGACAGCGTGGGCTTCCTGGTCGGTGACGATGAGATATTGCCGGTAGTCCTGGGCGACCCGACCGACGGCCTGAACGGTGATGGCCCGCCGGATCGCGTCGGCGAGATCGCCATAGGAGATTCCGTGCGCGATGAGTCGCGCCGGATCGGCAATCACCTCGATCTCGCGCACGTCCGAGCCCTGGACGTCGACTCGGCCCACGCCGGGCACCCGCGAGATCAACGGTTTGATCTCGTAGCGCGCGAGGTCGTACAGTGCTGCCGCGTCGCCACCCTCGACGTTGTAGGAGAGGATCGGAAACAGGGAGGGCGTCTGCTGCTCGATCTGGATGTCCAGGTCGCTCGGCAACGCCCCCTGGATCTGGTTCACGCGCGCGCGCACTAGTTGCAGCGCGCGATCCATGTCGGAGGCGGGCGTGAAGGTGACGGCGATCTCGGCCGCGCCGCGAATCGTGTGCGAGCGCACGCGGCTAACTCCGGGAACGATGCTGACCGCCTCCTCCAGCGGACGAGTGATGCTGAAGACGATCTGCCGAGCCCCCAGCGGGGACCCCTGCGCGACGATCGTGATGCGTGAAAACCGCAGCTCAGGATAGATGGCGGAGGGGAGCCGCAGCGCGGCCCAGATCCCGGCCGCACTGAGGATGCCGACGACGAGGTAGACGAAGCGTCGCTGCCGGCTGAGGATATCGAACAGGCTCACGGCTTGGACGCGCGCACCTTCACGCTGTCGGTGACGCCGTAGGCACCCGTCGTCACGACGGTCTCGCCCGCCTCGAGGCCGCTCGTGATCTCCGCCCGGTTCTCGCTCCGCGCCCCCACGGTGACCGGACGCGCGTGCGCGATGCCGGCCGAGTCGACGACGTAGACGCGGAATCCCTCACCTTCGGGCACCAGCGCCTCGATCGGAATGGTGACCGAGTTCGCGTGCACCCCCGTCACGATATGTCCGGACACCGATTCGCCGATGCGGAGCGCTCGCTCCCGGGACGTCCGGGTCACACGCGCGCGCACCGCAACGGCGCGCGATGCGGAGTCGACCGCACCCCCGATGTTCGTGATCTCAGCGGAACCGAGATCTTCCGCGCCGGTGCCTTCACCGCTTTTCAGAGAGAGCGTGTCACCGGCGTGAATGCGCGCTGCCTCGGCCGGCGAAACGTTGAAGAGCACGTCGAGCGCGGTGGGATCGGCTACCTCGACGAGAGTCTGGGCCGCATCGACGGACGCGCCCATCACGGCGCTCATGCGCGTGACCACGCCCGCGAGCGGTGCGCGGAGGGTGGCGAGCTCTTGCGCCCGCCGGGCCGTGACGGCGGCCGACTGCGCAACGGCCAGGTCGGCCGCGGCCTGGTCGGCGTCCTTCTGGGGCAGGATGCCTGCCTGGACGAGGCGTTGGGCGCGGGCGGCGGCGCGCTCGGCATTCGCCAGAGTCGCCCCCGCGCTCTGCGCCGCGGCATCGAACGGCGCGTGCTCGAACTCGATGAGCGAGTCACCCTTGGCCACATGCTGGCCCGCGACTACGAAGATGTGTGCGACACGAGTCGGTCCGGGCGGAGCGAGCGCGGCGTAGCGGCCCGGCCGCGCGCCGACTGTCCCGATTGCATTGATCGACTGTGGGAACGCCTCTCGAGTAGTCACTGCCGTTCCCACGCCTACCGCGGTCGCCTCCACGGCGTCCTGTTTCGCCCCGCCTTTGCAGGCAGTGACGACCAGCAGTACAAACACGATTCCTGATGATCTGCTCATGGCTCGCCAGGTCCAGTGGTCAGCCAGCGCAACATCCGCGCGGCTGTGTCCGTTGCCGCCAGGTCGTCGATGTAGCGCGCCACGATCTCCCGCGCATTGCGCTGCGCTTCGAGGACGTTCGCGAGCGGGACGGCCCCTTCGCTGTATGCCTGCAGAGACATCGCGGCAACGCGACTGGCGCTCTCCACGAGCGCCGCCGAGCGACGCAGGCGGTCCCGCGCCGCAGCCAATTCGCGGCGCGCCCGCGTCACCGCCGCGTCGCTCTCACGACGCGCGAGCTCCAGCTCGGCGCGCGCTCGATCGCGCTCGGCCACCGCGCGGGTCACCTCACCGCCACTCCAGTTGAAGAGGGGGACGGGCAGCGAGAAGCCGATCACCGGCAACAGCTGGCTGGGTGTCGAGCTGCCAGGATCGCCTTTGTCGAAGCCAATCTCGAAGCTCGGCGCAAACAGGCTTGCTCGCGTGAACCTGACGGTTCGCTCCGCCGAGCGCAGCGAGGCGGCGGCCGCAGCGACCGGGAACAGCTCGCCGGTGGCTGGGGAGAGTGAAGAATCGGGAGAGGGGGGAGCAACGAGCGTGTCACGCAGCGTGATCGCCGGGGCGTCACCCGTCAGCCCCATCTGCAGCTGGAGCGACAGGAGCGTCGTGAGCGCGGCGAGCGAATCATCGAGCGCCACATTCTCGAGCTGGCCGGCATTCACCGCCGCCAGTAGCACATCGAGCTCGCTCACGTCGCCGACGTCGCGCCGGAGCTCGGCAATCTTGTGAAGACTGTCGGCATCATCAGCGGTGCGACGCGACAGGCGCGCATGCAGGGCGGTCGCGAGGCTGCGCGTATAGGTGGTGTCGACGTCGAAGCGAATCGCGGCACGCTCGTAAGCAAATCGATAGCCCGCCGCATCGCGGGCAGCCTCGGCGGCGCCGATCCGCGGCGATCGCAGCCACGGCATATCGAGCGGCAGATCGGCCAGCGCATGATAGTTCGGCGGGTCCTTCGTGTAGCTGCCGGAGAAGATCGGGTTGGGAAACGCGCGAGCGGCTCGCACGCCGCCCAGCGCAGCGGTCGTGTCTGCCCGGCCCACGGCGATGCGCGCGCCGCGCGCGAGCGCGGCAGCGACCGCGTCGACGCGGCTCACCGGCTGCTGCGCGCACAACAGCACCGGGGCAACAATGAACAGAAGGGAAACGGCTTCCCGCATGGCGAGAAACCTACGAGTCGAACCTTACGGCAACCTTACACGGCGGCAGGGAAATCGATCTGAACGCGCGTGCCGGTCATGTCCGATGCAACGCCGATCCGGGCGCCGTGTAGATCCGCGATCCACCTCGCGATCGGCAGGCCAAGTCCGGCGCCCTCTGATTGGCTGCGCGCGTTCTCGCCCCGATAGAACCGCTCGAAGATCCGCGGCAGCTGATCGGCCGGAATCCCGATGCCGCTGTCGGACACGACCACCGAGCGCCGCCCGTCGCGAGCTGTCACGTCCAGCCGGACGTTACCGCCGGGCGGCGTGTACTTGATGGCGTTGTCGAGTACGATGAGCACCAGCCGCTCTACCAGGTCCGCGTCCCCGAGGATCCGCGACTCCTCGAAGGAGCCGACGGTGAGCGACACGCCTTTGCGCTCCGCCAACGCTCGTGCGGCGGCGACTGCCTGGGACGCGATGTCGTCCAGGTACAGCGATCCGCGCACCACTTTGCGCTCGCCGGCGTCCGCCCGCGCCAGAGTCAGCAGGTCGCCGACGATTCCTCCCAGCCGTTCGGCTTCACGCCCAATCGCCTGGAAGGCGGCCGCGTCTCGGCCGGCATCGCGGGGCTGTCCCAGCGCGACCTCTGTACGGGTACGAAGAATCGTGACCGGCGTGCGGAGCTCGTGCGCTGCGTCGGCCATAAAACGCCGCCCCCGCTCCATCGAGAGGGCGATGGGGGTCGTGGACTCGCGGACCAGGAGATAGCCGCCGCCGGCGACGAGCAACAGCGCGACAAGCGCGGCGGCAGCGAATGTCACGATGAGTGAGCCGTACGCTTCTTCGAGCTCCTGGCGGTCGGCCACGCTCACTGCGACATATGCGGTCCCGGTGCCACCGGTAAAACGCTCGGCGTGCAGACGCAGCTCGGGCCCGCCCGGCTCGTCGAGATCCACGTCGGCCGCTCCCTCCAGTGTCGCCTGCCGAGCTGCGCTTTCGATCCAGGCGTCCGCTTGGGGGGGGACGAGCGAATTCCCGGCGGTGTCGAACAGGTAGAGCGTGCGTTCGGGGATCCGGAGCTCGGCGACGGCATCGGCGACGCCGGCGTGCGCGTGAACGCGCTCCACCTCACGGATCAACGTCGCCTGCATCACCGCCGCTGTGGCCGCTCTGAGGGACGCATCGAGCCGCTTCGACATCTGATGTCGCACTGCGGCAAAAATGCCGCCTCCCAGCAGCGCGACGATCAATGTCAGCACCCCCGTGTACCAGAGCGTCAGCCGCAGTCGCAGGCGATCGAGGGGTTGCGTCATGTGTCGATCAGCCCCCTAATCGGTAACCGGCTCCACGAACGGTCGTGATCAGCTTGAGCTCAAAGCCATCATCGATCTTGCCGCGCAGCCGGCGCACCAGCACCTCGAGCACGTTTGCGAACGGATCGTGATTGCTGTCCCAGATGTGCGCGGTGATCGAGCTGCGATCGATCACCTGGCCGGGATGGCGCAGCAACAACTCGAGCAGCGCGAACTCCTTCGCGGTCAGATCGATGGCGCGACCGGAGCGCCATACCCGTCGGGAGGCCACGTCAACCTCGAGATCCGCCACGCGCACGACGGCGGGCGCGACGGCGAGCGCGCGGCGACGCGCCAGCGCATGCAACCGGGCGACTAATTCCCGGAATGCAAATGGCTTGGTGAGATAATCGTCGGCGCCGACGGCTAGGCCGCGCACACGATCGTCAACTGCGTCGAGAGCCGTGAGCATGAGCACGGGCACGCTGACGCCGCTGCGTCGTAGTTCCGCACACAATTCGAACCCCGTCCCTCCAGGCAGCCGCACATCGAGAATCACGACGTCGTAGTCGCCCGCGAGCGCCTGATCGCGTCCGTCGGAGAAGCTCGGCGCGACAGTGGGATCGATGCGGTGCTCGCGCAACCCGTCACGCAGCAAACCGGCGAGCTCCGGGTCGTCTTCTACGACCAGCACCCGCACGGGACCACCTTTTTTAGAGCCTCACTGGCTCGTCACGATCTGCTTGTAGCTGTCCGGATTCCATTGGGGGCGCGCCGCCGCATTGGCTACGTCGAGACCAAGATAGAATATCAGACGGGCAATGCGCGACTCCTTCTCGGCATCGATCTTGTCCGGCGAGTCACCCGGACGGTGGTAGTCGGCGTGCGTGCCGCTGAAGAAGAAGAGAATCGGGACACCCTTGCGCGCGAAGTTGTAGTGATCGGACCGGAAGTAGAAGTTCTCCTGCGGCCAGATGTCATCGATGGCGTGCATATTGAGCTCGGGATGCGCCGCCGCAACCCGATTCAGCGTGGCGCCCAGGTCCGAGTGCTCCTTCCCGATTGCCACGATCGTGTCTTTCCAGTTGCGACCGATCATATCGATGTTGAGATCGGCGACGATGTTTTGCATCGGCACCGGCGTATGCTCCGCGAAGTACGCGCTTCCCCACAGCCCTTTCTCCTCGCCGCTCACGTTCAGGAAAATGAGCGAGCGCTTCGGGCGTGGACTGAGCCGGGCGAACGCTTTCGCCAACTCGACAACCGCGACCGTCCCCGAGCCGTCGTCATCGGCGCCGTTGCAAATCGAGTCGGCACCTTGCGCGCGACAACCGCCGCTCCCCCGGGGGCCCGCGACGCCGATATGGTCCATGTGGGCGCTGAAGACGATGTACTCGTTCTTGAGCTGCGGGTCACTACCTTCGAGGACGGCGACGACATTGGGCGCGGAGTTGCGCTCCACAGACTGAATGCGCGCGTGGACGTGCAGCTGGGCGCCGCCCAAGGATTTCACCGTGAACGTGCTGCCGGATTGCGTCGCAGCGAAATCGGCGCCGAGCCGCGCGACCAGCGGCTGGAGCGCCGCACCGCGCACCGCGATAAGCAGGGGTGAGCTGACGGGACGGCTGGGATCTCGCAGCCCGGGACGTGTGGTCCTGGCGACGAACTGAGACCAGATGGAATCGGACGCCGGGCTTGCCAGCACGATTCCCGCCGGCTTCCAGCCGAGGACGCGTTGCCGCTCGCCGCGGTTGCGGGGGCCGGTCGCCAGGATGATCATCTTGCCCGCCAGGGCGGCCGTGTCCGCGGGCAGCGCGCCCCCCACCGCCCCGGAGACAAGCACGAGCTCGCCCGCGTAATCCCCGTTCTCGAACTGATTGTCGCCGAAGACGAAGTCCGTGCCGTACGTAAGCGAGGCATCACCGCCGCCATGCACGAGCACGACCGAGCTCTCGGGCACGATCTGCACGCGATCCAGCGAATAGCGCTGTTCGAAGTGCCCGCTGTCGCCGGCCGGCTTTAGCCCGAAACGCCGATACTCACCGGCGATATAGGCTGCGACCTTGTCGAGCTCCGGGCTGGGCGTGTCACGCCCGCGCATCGAATCGTCGGCGATGATTCCGATACGCCGCCCGATGTCTGCGGTCGTAATGGACTGCACCGCCTTCTGCACGGCCGCGTTCGTGGACGTCTGACCCGCGATCACAGTTGGCAACGGCAGCGACAACGCGACGGAGAGGAGAAGGAGGCGATGCGAATGACGCACGGTGACCCCAGATAAGGGAAAGGGACCGAAAGCTAACGCGCCCGACCGTCTGAGACTACGATCGGGCGCGTCCGGCTTGAGTCTGAGGTTCAGGGCTTGCGGCGCCGGACCTCTGGCTCGTTGCGAGCAGGTGGTGGTGGCGGAGGCGGCGACTCCCTCCGGGGCTCGGCTCGCGGTTGATTCCGCGGTTGCTCGGTGCGTGGCTCTGCGGGGCGAGGCTCCTCGCGGCGAGGCTCTGCACGTGGCTCCACCCGGCGCGGCTCGTCGCGCCGCGGCTCCGCTCGGGGCTCGACGCGCTGCGGCTGGTCGCGACGAGTGTCCTCCCGTCGCGGCTCGACGACACGGGGTTCGATCCGCCGCTGATCATCACCGCGGACCGTCGGCTGAATGCGTGGCTGCTCCAGCTTAGTCGCATCATCGGTCCGGTCGCGCCGCTCCGACCGATCTCCCTTGTTCAGATTATCCCGACGATCAGGGCGGTCCTGACCGCGGCCGGGCTCGTTATCGCGAGTACTGCGGATGCCGCCATTGTTAACGTCGCGGCCGCGGAGGTCGCTGCCCCTGCGGGTGCCGTTGTCGCCACCGCGTACGTTAGGCGGAGGAATGATCCCGGCACCGCCGAGGTCGCGTCCGGTTACGCCCCGACGCGTGTTGTCGTTGACCGGGCGCTCGCGCTCGCGAGTGACGAACTCCTCGCGGTTCGGCCGGCTGTTGCCCCAGTCCTTGAAGATGAAGCGTGGCTGGGGGCGATAGGGCCGCACGAAGACGACGCGATCGCCGCCATAGTAGCGATATGGGTAGTACCAGGGATCGTCGTACACGTACATCCGGAAACGCACGCACGACGTGTAATAGGGGTCCCAGTACGAGTAGCTGACGTACGAGTGGCAGTCATAGCACAAGAACCGCGGATAGTCATAGTGCCGCTCGACATTATACGACACGACGTCATAGTCCCAGTCGACGTAGCCTTCTGGCACAATACGCTGCGCCAGATCGGTCATGGCGACGTACGGATCGCCGCGGACGCGACCGTCCGCGATTACGCGGTAGTCCCAGTGCTCATTGGCCTCGATGTCATCGTACCTGAAGGGATCGGCGGACGCGACGGCAAACAGATAGCCGACGCCCGGATAATCATCGATCGAAAAAGCCTCACTGCTCAGCTGGTGGCCGTCGACCTCGAATTCCCTGCCGCCGCGGGCGAAGTTGTCTTCCCACGGTTCACGAGGAAACAGAACCCGGACACGACCATCCGTATCCACGCGGAAGATGGTGACGTAGGCGTCCTGATCGAGTTGGAAGTACACGCGGACGCGCTCGCCGCGGGTATAGACGGCGTTGTCGCCGCGGCCCGTGGACAGCTCGATACGGGGTCGGTAAACCGTGGAGTACCGGTGGGTTGGAGCCGGTACCAGAGCAAGACCGAGTAGCGCGATGTGACTGAGCATAGATGCCTCCCGGCCAGCCGTTAGGCAGAGACTGTGCCAAGGCTAAAATCGACCTAAATTATATTGGTATAATGACTTGCCGGTCAAACAGCCAATTGCTTCTGTCCCCAGGTAAGGACACTTCATGGCGCCGCGGCTAGATCTGCTCGACCCCGCAGAAGTGGCTCGCCTGGGTGGCATCGAGATCGTCGCCGAGGGTGTGGTGGAGGGATTTCTGGCGGGCGTGCACCGTTCGCCATTCCGCGGTTTCTCCGTCGAATTCACCGAGCATCGGGCGTACCAGGCCGGCGACGAGCTGCGCTATCTCGATTGGCGCATCCTCGCCCGATCCGACCGCCTGTTTGTGAAGCAGTTCGAGGAGGAAACCAATTTGCGCGCCATGATTCTCGTCGACGCGAGTCGGTCGATGGCGTGGCGCGGGAACGCCGATCGTCTCACCAAACGCGCCTACGCCGACCGGCTGGCGGCGGCCCTTGCGCTCATCTTGCTGCGCCAGCGGGACGCGACCGGACTCGTGACGTTCGACGAGCAGGTGCGTCAAGTCATTCCCGCGCGCGTGAAGGCCGGTCAATGGACTCGCATCGTGCGCGGGTTGCTCGACACCCCCGATGGCTTGGGTACGGCCGCACATGCCGCACTGCAGCGCTTGACGGCGTTACTCACGCGGCGGGGGATGGTCGTGCTGCTCTCTGATCTGTTGTTCGACCGCGAGCTCGCGCTGACCGCGCTCCGCTATCTGCGGCACCGAGGTCATCAGGTGATCGTCTTTCATCTCATGGATCCGGCGGAGGTCGAGCTCGGCGGCCCTCCCGAGGTGCGATTCCGCGATCCCGAGTCAGCGGTGAGCGTCGTCGTGCGGCCACGCGAGCTCGCGCGCGCGTATGCGGATACCGTGCGCCGCGAGATCGCCGCATGGAGAACAGCGTGCCGGCGGCGCGGCATTGCGTACCACCACGTGCAGACCGACCTGCCGTTCGGCATGGCCTTGCGCCTCCTGACGTGACATTCGTCAATCCGCTGGCATTGCTGGGACTCGCCGCCGCGGCGATTCCGGCGCTGCTCCATTTGCTGCAGCGTCGAGTTCCGCCGGAGCTCGAGTTTCCCGCCGTGCGGTATCTGACGGTGGCAGAGCGCGAGAGCGCGCGGCGCCTGAAGCTGCGCCATCTGCTCCTTCTTATTCTGCGGACCATCCTGATCGTCGTGATCGTCCTGGGCGCGGCGCGACCACTCGTACGGATGAAGGGGGCGGGTGGCGGGGCGCACGAGCCGACGGCCGTTGTGGTCATACTCGATAACTCTCCGTCTTCCGGTGCGGTCGTGGATGGGCGACCGGTTCTCGACCGTTTGCGGGTCGCCGCGCGCGGCTCGATCGGTCGTACCACTTCCGCCGATCGTGTGTGGCTGATGTTGGCGGATGGAGTGCTCCGCGGCGGGACTCGTGAAGCACTGCTCGCCAGCGTGGACAGCATCGCCACCGGCTGGCTGCGGCTGGATCTCGTACAGGCCGTCGAGCGCGCCGCGCGTCTGGTCAATGCGCAGCCGCTTCGGGGACGCGAGGTGCAGGTGCTGAGCGACCTGCAACGGACGGCGCTGGCGGATGGTCGAGCGGACGTGCCGGGTGGCGTGCGCGTGCTGGCGCTCGAACCGGGACGAGCGGTCCCCAACCGCGGCATCGCGGACGTGCGCGTGACCGAGGGCGCGGCGATCGTGGATCTCTCCGGCACGGCGGATGCGGCCCTGCAACCGGTTCCGGTGACCATCAGAATCGGCGTTGGCCGTCGCGATCGCGCGGAAATCGCGGCGCGCGGGCTGGCCACGCCGGGCTCGGCGGTGACGGTCGCGTTGCCGGCGCAGTCACTTCCGGCAGGCTGGTGGGTGGGCGAAGCTGCGCTCGAGCCGGACGAGCTGCGCGCCGACGACCGCCGGCCGTTTGCATGGCGGGTCGCACCACCGGCGCGAGTGACCGCGACCCCGGGAGCGGGGGAGTTTCTGGCGGCGGCCCTGGCGGTGCTGCGCGAAGGCAAGCGTGTAACGAGTGGACCAGACGTCGTCTTTACCGGCGGTGAGCCGCTGTCGGGGGTGCAGACCATTACGCAGCCTCCCGCGGATCCCGCGCTCGTCGGGCAGGCGAATCGAGCGCTCGTGGCGCGCGGTGTTCCGTGGCGCTGGGATCAGACCGGAACGCCGGGCCCCATTGCGGCGCCGAAGATCCCCGTCATCGAGGGCGTCGCAGTGACGCGAAGGTACCGCCTTGCGGGAGCGGTGAGCGCGGGCCAGGGAGGAGATCAAGTCCTCGCGACCGTCAATGGAGATCCATGGATTGTGCGAACGGGGAACATCGTGCTGCTGGGAAGCCGGCTCGACACGACCTGGACCGCGTTACCGGCAGCGCCGGGATTCGTGCCGTTCGTCGATGCGCTGGTGAATCGGATTGTCCGCGGTGAGGCCGACGTCGCTGCCGCGGAGGGCGCGCCGCGCGTCGAGTTCAGCGTGCGCGGAGCGGACACGATTGCTGCAACCGTGTTCGGCCCCGACCCACGAGAATCCGATCTCACTCCGGCGCCGGCTGCGCTCGCAGTGACAGCACTAGGCGGTCGGGATCGCACCGAGGTGCTCAGCGATGCCGGATTCGCCGCTGAGCGCTTCTCCGGCACCCGGCGGGCCGACGGCAGCGGATTGCTACTCGTGCTCGCCCTGTTGTTGGCCGCCACCGAGCTGGGAGTTGCAACCCGCACGCGCTAATGCCCCTCGATTTTCTGCTGGACAGGTTCGACGAACTTCCCGCCACACGGGCGCTGCTGGAACAGCTCCCGGCCGCCGGCAAGCGCGCGGGCGTCGGCGGGCTGCCCGGTTCGAGTGCGGCGGTGCTCGTCGCGACGCTCGTGCGACGGCTGCCGCAGCGACTGTTTGCCGTCGTCGCTCCGACGCCCGCGGATGGCGAGCGCTGGCTCGCCGACTTGCAGACGCTGCTCGGGTCCGACGCTCCCGCCCTGTATCCCCAGCGCGAGTCGCTCGGCGCAGAAGAGCCGCACTACGAGCTGGCCGGTGAGCGAATCGAGACGCTGGAGGCGCTGCTCCGTCTCGGGGGCGGGGGAACCGTACGCGTCGTGGTCACCACGGCGCGTGCCAGCGCGGAGCGCACCGCGGTACCGGCGGCGCTCGCCCAGTCCCGGCTGGTACTCCAGGCGTCCAAGGAGGAACAAGGACTTACCGAGGCAACGCAGCGCCTCGGTGCGATGGGATACGCCCGCGTTCCCACCGTGACCGAAGTCGCCCAGTACAGCGTCCGTGGCGGCATTCTGGATGTGTACGGGTTCGGGATGGCAGCGCCGGCGCGGATCGAGTGGTGGGGAGATACCATCGTCTCGGTCCGCAGCTTCGATCTGGACACGCAGCGCTCGGGTGACGCGCTGGACCGGGTCACGGTTCTGCCGGTGAAATCAGAGCACGTCACGGTCAAGGGCGATACGCAGCGCAGTAATCTGCTCGAGCTGCTGCCCTCCGACACGCTTGTCGTCGTGGATCAGGAGTCGGCGGTGGAGCGCGAGGTGGAGCGCGCCTGGCAGGATGCGGCGCATCATCTCGAGGTCGCGCGCCGCATGGGTGAAGAGCCCCCTCCGCGCGATGAGTTGTTGGTCGATCCGGTGACGTGGCGATCGGTGCTCGCTCATCTCGGCCGGCTCGCATTATCGGACGCGGAGCTCGAGCGGCGCTTTCCCCTGGCGCCGCCCGAGCACATCGACCGCGATCTGAAGCGGTTGCGGCAAGTCGTTGCGAATCCACCGCCCACCGTCATTCTCTGCGACAACGAGGGCCAGCTGGAGCGGCTCGAGGAGCTGCTGGGCACCGATCAGGCACTGCTGGCCGTCGGCGCACTCGATGGCGGATTCATCATGCCGGCGCAGCGCGTCCTCACCGACCACGAGATCTTCCGCCGAGCCAGGCGGCTGCGCCGGCCGCGCCGCTATCGCACGGCGGTCTCGACTGCGGCTTCGCGCCCGCTCACGCCCGGCGGTTATGTGGTGCATCTCGAGCACGGCATCGGCATTTACCGGGGGCTGCAGACGATCGCGGTCGGTGCGGAAGGCGAGACCCTCGACGTCGCGGTGGTCGAGTACGAAGGCGGCGCTCGCCTGAATGTGCCGCTGTACCGCATCGATCAGCTGGAGCCATATCGGACCGTCGGCAGAGACGGTGATGGGGACGCGCCGCCGCCTCGCTTGCACCGGCTGGGCGCGACGACGTGGCAGCGCCAGCGCGACAAGACCCGGGCCGCGATCCGCGCCATGGCTGCGGAGCTGCTCGATCTGTATGCGCGGAGACAGCTGGCGGTGGGCTTCGCCTTCCCGCCGGATACACCGTGGCAGCGCGAGCTGGAGTCTGCCTTCCTCTATGAAGACACGCCTGATCAGCGGCGCGCGTCTGATGAGGTGAAGCGTGACATGGAGCGCCCGCGCCCGATGGACCGTCTGCTCGTCGGCGATGTGGGATATGGCAAGACGGAAGTCGCGGTCCGCGCGGCTTTCAAGGCGGTTCAGGCCGGCAAGCAGGTCGTGGTGCTCGTGCCCACGACGATTCTCGCGGAGCAGCACGGCCGCACGTTTCGCGAACGCCTCGCCGACTATCCCGTCCGGATCGAGGTGCTGTCACGGTTTCGCAGCACCAAAGAGACGGGCGCCCTGCTCAAGCGGATCGCGCAGGGTCAGGTCGACATCGTCATCGGCACGCACCGGCTGCTGTCTCCCGACGTCACGCTCGAGGATCTCGGCCTGCTGATCGTCGATGAAGAGCACCGCTTTGGGGTGCGGCACAAGGAGCGGTTGAAGACGCTCAAGCTCAGCGTCGATGTGTTGACGTTGACCGCGACGCCCATCCCGCGCACGCTGCATCTCTCGCTCGCGGGGCTGCGCGATCTCGCGCTACTCGAGACGGCGCCCAAGGACCGGTCGCCGGTGCTTACGTTCGTCGAGCCCTGGGACGACGCGTTGCTGGAGGAGGCGATCGCGCGGGAGCTGGACCGTGGGGGGCAGGTCTATTTCGTTCACAATCGGATCGAGACCATCGAGACGATCGCCGCGCGCGTTCAGGCGCTCGCGCCGCGCGCGCGCCTGGCGGTTGCGCACGGGCAGATGCGCGAACAGGACCTTGAGGCCGTGATGGGGCGATTCGTGCGGGGTGACGTTGACGTCCTCGTGTCCACGATGATCGTCGAATCGGGGCTCGACGTCCCGAACGCCAACACGATGATCGTCGATCGGGCCGACCGCTTTGGCCTGGCGCAGCTCTACCAGTTGCGGGGGCGCGTGGGGCGCAGCCACCGCCGCGCGTTCTGCTACCTCCTCGTTCCCGACCTGGTTGATGCACAGGCGGAGGAACGTTTGCAGGTACTCGAGCATCATACGGATCTGGGATCGGGGTATCGCATCGCGCTGCGTGATCTGGAGCTGCGGGGCGCCGGTAACCTGCTGGGAGGCGAGCAGTCGGGTCATGTCCAGGCCGTCGGCTTCGACATGTATCTTCGCTGGCTGGAAGAGGCGGTGCGCGCGCTGAAGAGTGGGGACGGGGGACGGGCGAAGCGGGAAGAGTGGGCGCCGCCGGACGTCACGCTGGATGCTCCCGCGCACTTCCCCGACGATTACGTGCCAGATGACGACGCGAAGCTCGATTTGTATCGGCGGCTGGCGCGGGCGGAGCAAGCATGTGAGATTCAAGCCGTTCGCGAGGAGCTGCGCGATCGATTTGGACCTCTTCCCCCGGATGCCGAGCGTTTGTTACTCGTTGCCGAACTGCGCGCGCTGGGCGCGCGGGCGGGGTTGGAAACGGTCCTCATCAAGGGTGACGAAGCGCGGCTGACGTTCCGGCGCGATGCGGCGCCGCGGCTGGCCGGACTGCAGGTGGCCCTCGAGGCCGTCCAGTTCGAAGCGGACGTGCGGCGCGCGGTGCCGCTGTCCCTCAGGCTCCGCCGGCTGGGCGGAGAAACGATCGGCCCCGGTCTGGTCCGGGCGCTCACGGCCGTTCTGCGCGATCACCACGCTTAGTTAAGGAAAGAGGAAAACGGGATGCGACGTTTGAGTCTGGTGTTGTTGGTGCTGACGCCCCTGATGGTGCTGGGATGCAACGGCCTGCGGGATGCCTTCACCCCGCGCGCCGATGTCGTCGCGCGCGCCAACGACCAGACGCTGAGCGTGGAGCGAATGGCGACATGGGCGAGCAGCGGGAAACAGGTCCCGCTCGATCCCATGGCGTTCAGCCGGTTGTCGCACATCTGGGTCGATTACTCGCTCTTCGCGCAGGCGCTGGCCGCCGGCCAGAACCTGAACGATTCGGCGACGATGCTGTCGGCCATGTGGCCGGTGGTGTCGCAGCTCAAGTGGGAGCACTTCCACGACAAGCTGAACGCGGGGACCGACTTCAGCGACAAGCAGGTAGATTCGGCGTACGAAGCCGGGGCGATGCGCATCTTTCAGCACATTCTCTTTCAAGTGCCGCCGAACGCCGCCCCGAACGTCGACGCGCAAAAGCGCCGTCAGGCTGACCAGCTGCTGCCCCAGGCCCGATCGGCGGGCGCGCGATTCGCTCAGTTGGCGAGCCGCTATTCGGACGATCCCGGATCGAAGGTTCAGGGGGGGTCGCTCGGCCTTAGCGGCCGCGGCCAGTTCGTTGGGCCATTTGAAGACGCGGCGTGGCAGCTTGCCCCCGGCGGGGTGAGCGCGGTCATCAAGAGTCCCTTCGGCTATCACATCATTCGCCGGCCGCCGCTCGCTGAAGTGCGGGATTCATTCCGTACCGGCATCGAGGAGCGACTGCAGTTCCACGGCGATTCAGTGTATCTCGACAGTCTGTCGATCAGGCGGCGCATCGAGCCGGTGAGCCGTGCGCCCGCTTACGTGCGCGCGGCGATGCAGGACATCGACGCCTCGCGCACGAGCGGCAGGACATTGGTCAACTACCGCGGCGGCGCGGTCCGGGTGCGCGACCTCGTGCGCTGGGTGGCAGCGATGGACCCGTCGGTCGTGCAGGCGCTGCCACAGGCCACCGACGACCAAATCAACCAGTTCCTCAAGGCGATCACGCAGCGCGAGCTGCTCGTCAAGCAGGCCGACTCCGCCAAGGTCACGCTGACGCCCGAAGATCTGCAGCAGATTCGCA
>DAIQBJ010000003.1:0-38261 GCA_036781225.1 Gemmatimonadales bacterium
TGAACGTTGTCATCACCCCACCGGTACTTCCACTCACTGGGTGTAGCGGAACCGGTCGAAGACCGAGCGGAGAACTCATGGGTGAGATCTTGGAACCCACGGAGCCTAGCCCTGTTGACGCCCTCCTCGCAGACCTTAAGACGAACACCGATCTAGCCTGGCTCGTCGAGCGGGTGGCGCGCAACAACCTCCCCTGGGTCGTCGTGCCCGCCAAGGCCCTGGACGCGTGGGCCGAGCGCGACCCCGTCGGGTGGAGCAAGGTGTCGGACTGGCTGGCCGCGAAGGGAGTCGCCGTCATCCGGCTCTGATATTTCCATTGGCAAGAAGGTGTAGCTCGCTCCACGCCTGCTGGTATAGATTCACCCCGCTGGCCGATCCGTCACGTCTCCCTATCACGCGGCCAGAGGGAGGATCGGCGGGATGGATCGACGGGCGTTTCTTGGCAGCCTGGCCGGCGGACTCCTCGCCGTGCCGCTCGCGGCGGAGGCCAGTCTTCCCCGTGTCGGCCATCTCGCCATTGCGGGTCCGAACAGCACCCCCCAGCCGCCGCCCGAGAACTGGGATGCCTTCCTGGCGGCACTCCGAGAGGGCGGCTACGAAGAGGGGAAAACCTTCACGTTCGAGCATCGGGATGCCAGGAACCGACCGGAGCTCTTCCGCGCTGCCGCGGCCGAGCTGGTCCGCGCCAAGGTCGCGGTCATCTTTGCCAGAGGCGGGCACGCCGTTCGGGCGGCCAAGCAGGCAACCAATACGATCCCCATCGTAGCCATCGATCTGGAAACCGACCCCATCGTCGCGCACTTCGTGCAGAGTCTGGCGCGGCCCGAGGGGAACGTGACCGGGATGTTCCTCGATCTGGCGGACCTGAGCGGGAAACACATGGAGCTGTTGAAGGAGCTGCGCCCGAAGCTGACTCGCCTGGCCGTGCTCGGCGATCCCGAGGTCAATGGCTCCCAGTTTCGCGCCACCGAGTCGGCCGGCCGGGCGCTGTCGGTTCAGGTGAAGACGCTCGAGATCCGAAACGCGGATGATCTGACGGGAGCCTTCGGAACCGCCGCACGGAGCAAGGCGGGCGCCCTCCTGCTCCTCTCGTCACCCCTCGGGCTGGCGCATCGCCGACAGATTGCGGATCTCGCGGTCGCGCACCGGCTGCCCACGATGTTCGTGTATCGGTCCCACGTCGACGCCGGAGGGCTGATGTCGTACGGACCGAATCTGCCGGATATGTTCCGTCATTGTGGGGTCTACGTGGCTCGCATCTTGGCCGGCGGTAAAGCCGCCGAGATGCCCATCGAGCGCCCGACCGTATTCGAGCTGGTCATCAACCTCAAGACCGCCAAAGGGCTGGGCCTGACGATCCCGCCGTCGCTCTTGCAGCGCGCGGATCAGGTCATCGAGTAACTGCCAGAAGCGAACGCAAGAGGCCAACAGGAGTGATGTGCGTATGAGATCGATGCGGCATCTGGCTTTCATGAGCTTGCTGGCCGTTCTTTCATCGACGACCCAGGCCCAGGAACGTGTGGGCGGTAGCCCCCTGCGGATCGCATGGGAGCTGGACGCGCCCGCTCAAGGGTTCCAGGCGGTGTGTGGGCGGGTGATCAACGACGGACCGGTGGACGCCAAGCGCGTTCGAGTCCGGGTCGAAGGGGTGGACGAGCGCGGTGGCGTGATCACGCGACGGGATGGGGACGTTCTCGGGCAGGTCTCCTCGAAGGGCCTCGGGCGGTTTTGCATCACCATGGCTGCGGGCGCCGCCGACTACCGAGTGACCATACTCAATGCCGAATGGGTGGTCGCGCCCGAGTCCCCGTGACAGGAAGAGCGCCAGGTCGGTCCCCCATGGATCAGGGGCCTCCTCCGGCGCCGGTGCAGACACCGGCCGTATAGCGGAAGCCATGCCGCTGGCATTCTTGGGCCTGTTCGGCCTCTCCCTCTGCCCACGCCCGGCGGAGAGCCTCTTGCCGTTCAGGTGATATCGAACACCCGGGCAGGGTTCCGGCCAGGAGCAGAGCAACCATCGCCTCACACGCCACGGCTCGCACGGTCTTGAGGACGTCGTCGCTCGCACAATTCGGACACCTCGGGCGGCTGTCACTCATTCAATCACCTGATCCGCCCGCTGCAGCACAGACTGCGGGATGCCGAGGCCCAGCGCCTTGGCGGTCTTCAAATTGAGGGCGAATTCGAACGTGGTCGGCCGCTCGATCGGAAGTTCTCCGGGCTTTGCACCCTTCAGAATCTGGTCCACGTAGCCTGCCGCGCGCCGATACATGGCAGACAGATCCACTCCGTACGACATCAGCCCCCCGTCTTGCACATAGTCGCGGAATTCGTACATCGCAGGTAGACGGTAGCGCTGAGCCAGCCCAATCAAAAGGCGCCGATGAAAGTTGAAGAAGGGACTCGGTAGCACGTGGATGGCCTGCGCGCGCCCATCACGGGCGGTGCGGAAGGCCCCTTCAAACTCGGCCGCCTGTCCGACCTCTAGCATCCGCACCTTGAGACCCAGCGCCTCGGCTGCCGCCACCACGGCCGCGGCCGTCGCGCGGCGCGCGCTGACGTTGTTCCACAGGAGGGCGAGCCGAGACAGGCCGGGAATCGCCTCAACGATGAGCTGAAGCTCCTTTGTGACGATGTCCTCGTACTCCGCTGCGATGCCCGTGATGTTCCCGCCGGGGCGCGCCAGGCTCGATACGTAACCGGCAGCCACCGGGTCGGCCAAGATCGCTGCGATGACGATCGGGACCTGGTTTGTAGCTCGTCGCGCCGCCTCGACCCCGACGCCGCCCGATACGACAATGAGGTCGCTCCGGGCTTCGACCAGTTCGACCGCCAACTGTGGTAAGCGCTCACTGTGACCACCTGCCCAGCGGTATTCGATGGTGAGCGTTTGCCCCTCGCTCCAACCCAACTCGCGCAGTCCCCCCCGAAACGCGTCGAGCGGCTCCGTCCCGGCGTTCGAGCTACCGTTCCCAAGAAATCCCACGCGGGGCAGGATCTTCCGGCCCTGCTGAGCGCCGGCCGGGAGTGGCACTGCGGAAAGACCTCCGGTCAGGGCAACTATGAAGGTCCGGCGATCCATCACTCGATCACCTGATCCGCCGGTTGAAGGAGCGACCGCGGGATCGTCAGGCCGAGGGTCTTGGCGGTCTTCCGCATCCCCTGCCTGAGTGCCTCGACAAGCACTGCCGCACCGGCTGCAGTGTTCGGACTGAGGTACCCGACCTTCGGGATCCTCTGCACCGGCTGCCCCTCGGCGGCGAGCGGCGCGGCAAGGAGGCCGCCAGTGACTGTCCCGAGGAGCGCGCGTCGTTCCACGAGGAACCCCCGCCTGACCGCCCGTCTAGGGAGGGATCGGGCGAATGGACGGCCAAGCGGGGCGAACTTACCCCAGCCTTCCCGGACTTGGCTAGGACTTCCTGTCGGCCTTGCGGGTTGTGATGAATATTCAGGGTTTCTTCAGGGGGACTTCAGGGAGGTTTCAGGGTCGCCCGCGTAGAGTACAGGACACCTGCGAGCGATGGCGAGGAAAAGGAGGAGCGTATGTATCTCAGAATCGTCCTTCAGGCGACGGCGGTCGGCGGGGCGCTGATGCTCGTGTCCGGGTGTGCGACGACACACACGCAGAGCGCGCAGAGCATCTGTGAGGCGGCTGGCGGCACGTACGCGCAGGACACCTGTCAACCGGGTACACCCAGGTCGGGGCGCCAGATCTGCGAGAAGATGGAGGCTCGTTGGGTCCAAAACTTGGCCGTGTGTGAGTTTCAGGGGCGCGGGGGGGCGTAGCAGCAGCTCATCTCGATTGTCCGCCGCCGGAGCGGGGCGCATTCTCGCCATCGGTTCCCGCTCCGCGCGGTGGACATTTTGTCTCCCGCAATGCCCTCAGGGGGCTGGAGGATGCTCGAGCGTCCGCCGGCGTTCACCCTGCGGCGCACAGGTCGTCCACCCGGCTAGTTCTCCTCCGCCCAGCGTCTGCCCCGGACGACTCCCGCACGTGACCTGGCTGTAGTAAGGTCGCGACTGGCCGCCAGGCCTGTTTCTCCTAAAACAAGGCGGCCACCTGAGGCTGGGAGTGGACCGACGAGCGTTCATCGGCACCGTGGCTGGCAGTCTCCTCGCCGCGTCGTTCGCCGCCGAGGCGCAGCCGGCGGGGAAAGTGCCGGTGGTGGGCATTCTGAATTCAGGCTTTACCGGTCAATCCACCGCGATAGCTGCCTTTCGATCAGGTCTGCTCGACGCGGGCCTCATCGAAGGCCAGACGATAGCGCTCGAGATTCGATCCGCGGGTGGAAAGCCCGAGGCTCTGGCGGCCCTCGCGGCGGAGTTAGTTCAACGAAAGGTCGATTTCATCATTGCCCTCGGCCCAGCGGCGCTGAAGGCCGCGAGGGATGCCACCGGCACGATCCCGATTGTGGCATTCGACCTCGAGACTGACCCTGTCGCGGGCGGCTTCGCTGCCAGCCTCGCTCGGCCGGGCGCCAATGTGACCGGGTTGTTCCTCGATCACCCCGGCTTGACCGGGAAGTGGCTGGAGTTGATCAGAGAGGCGGACCCCAAGGTTCGCCGCGTCGCTCTCCTGTGGGACGCGACTACCGGCCCCTGGCAACTAGCCGCGGCGAAGACCGCGGCCCGGGATCTCGGAATGGACGTACAAGTCCTTGAGGTTCGAAGCTCCGACGATTTCGACGCGGCGCTCCGAGGTGGAGTGAGAGGAGGACTAAGAGACCTCATCCAGTTATCCTCGCCCCTTGTCGATCGCAACTCCAAGCGGACCGGCGACTTCACACTGAAGAACAGGATCGTGGCGATCTCCATGTTCCGGACGTTCGCGGAGGGCGGCGGGCTCATGTCGTATGGACCGAACCGGCCGCAATATGACCGGCGCCTCACCAGCTACATCGAGAAGCTGCTACGAGGGGCGAAGCCGGCGGATCTTCCCGTCGAACAGCCGACCACGTTCGAGCTGGTCATCAACCTCAAGACCGCCAAGGCGCTCGGCCTGACGATCCCGCCATCGCTCTTGGAGCGGGCAGATCAGGTGATCGAGTGAGTCGCCCGGGACGTTCGCGTGACATAGCTACTTACCAGGAGTAAGGATGACACCCAAGGGGCTCGATCAGGTGATTCGTACCCTTCGGGAGAAGAAAGGATTCACCCAGGAGGAGCTGGCCTTCAAGGCCAAGGTCAACCCGGGCTATGTGGCCCAGCTCGAGCTCGGGCTGCACAAGAACCCGTCGCTCGACGTCGTCCGGCGACTCGCCCGAGCGCTGGGCATGCGGCTATCGGAGCTGCTCGGATGACGTGGCCCATGACGATGGCCGATCTGTTCAAGCTGGTGCTGATGGTGGTGAGCGTGGCGCAGGGTGTCGTCTATGTTGGACTGGCCCTGCTCTTGGTGGCGTTCATCTGGTGGGTCTTCCGGATGCACCGGCACCCGGAGTGGTTATTCTACGATGCGATCCGCGTCGTGCTGCTTGCGGCCGTTCTCGCGGGAGTGCTCGTGGCATTCGTCCCGTTTGTCCGCTGGATCCGGCAGCTCACGAGCTGAGGATGGAGCGGATGATCGCCGCCATTTCCGCCCGCCGGCACCCGATCGAAATCAGGAGGAGGGCCTGAACGATGACCGTGCGCGAGCAGGAGACGCTGCTCCGAGCGCTCGATCTTTGGCGTGAGGCCTTAGGCGCAATGGGCTGGGAGGCTCGAGCGGAGGCGGCGCTTGCCTTGCTCATCGTCAGGGACGACGAGCTCGAGGACCTCCGGCGCCGCATCCAGCGGGGAAAACTCCAGTGATGCGGAAGGAGCGGGAGCGGCTGGCGGAGTAGGTGAAGTAAAGGAAGGCTCAGCAACTCCTGCGGAAGTTGGTCAGCGGGCGGATCAGGTTCACTCCTGAGCTCGAGCAGAAGCGCTACCGGTTCGCGCCTCACACGGTCTGACGATTCCCCTGCTCGGCCGCGTGCGCGCACGGGTGGCGGCGTAAGATGCGCGGCCTAGAGCGCTGGTGGCGCGAGATCGAAGGCGACGGAAAAGGCGTCCCGGTGCTGCTGCGCCAGTACCTCAAGATCGGCGGCGAACTCCTGGCCTTCAACGTGCACAGGAATTTCTCTAACGCTCTTGACGGCCTGGTGCTGGTCGATCTGCGCAAGACCGATCCCGCGCGGCTGGAAACCTATATGGGAAAAGATGGGGTGGAGAGGTTCATGCAGCACCATGGGGAACTAGCTGCTAGCCGCTCGCTACTAGCCGCTCGCTCGGAATCGCGGAATCCATCGCGGCACTCGCGCGCAATAGTCTTCGTATTCCTTGCTGAATTTGCCCCGCAATGTCGGTTCCTCGAAGAGAAGCACCCAGACAAAAAACCCCAGCCAGACTGCCAGCCCGTATTCAAGCAGGGAAACACTGCCGAAAAGCAGCGCCTGCCCGAAGATCAGCGATACCACGGCCACGTATATGGGATTTCGCACGTACCGATATAGCCCAGTGACAACCAGCCGCTGCGGCGGCGCAACCGGGGCGGGTGTCCCCAGGCCTTGAATAGCGAAGCGCGCGAAGCAATCGAGGAGCACCGGCAGCCCCGCGGCGATCATCAGTCCGCCCAGAATTCGCAACGGCACAAAGCCCAGCAGCGGCGGAGCCATCCGCCAACGCGTAAATGTCCAGGGGACGTAGACGGCGAGGGTACCCGGTGCAATCACCAGAAACATCGCCGAACCGAGAAGGGCAAGAGCGCGCCTCATCGCGGAATCAGATTTTAGTCCCGGCAGAGCGGATTGAACATGGATTTTGCGCGGAAGTTCTCATAGCATGTTCTTGATGAAAAAGGTAAAGTCTCGGCGGCCTGCGTCAGAAGCCAGGAGAAACCGTCGCGTGAAGCCTTGAGCTGTGCCGTCGGCCCCTGGGTTGGCCGGCGTCCGAGTCCGGGAGGTTATGGTGCGGGGACCGGAGCCACGGACGGGGGCACCGCCGCCGGAGGGCGTTGATGTTGGCTATCCTTCAACCAGCTCAAGAAGGAGGGATGATTGGCCGCTATGATGCCCGGCCTCACGCTTCCGCCATCGCTGCTGCTGTGCGCGGATCAGGTGATCGAGTAGTGCGACGGTCGAGTCGGAGACGATCGATATGATTCGACGCTCGATCGTCTTGTTAGTACTGGCCACTATGGTTGGTGTAGCTGCCTGCGCTTCGATGTCGGTTCATCCACACCGGGAAATCTTCGACGACGTGCCGGCGAAGATCGATCCAGGCGCCCGCTATCTCTTCCACATGCACGGCTGGGTCGTCGAACGGTACGGCCCCGCCGGCGCCGTGAGCACCGGCTATTACTGGCGCTGGACGGTCGAGGCGTTTGCCGATCGTGAATTCGTCGTCATCAGCGAGGCACGGTCGAACGACACCGATGTCCAGGCCTATGCACTGACGGTTGCCCGCCAGGTCGCGAGGCTCCGAGCAGCCGGCGTTCCCTCGGATCACATCACCGTGACCGGTATGTCGAAGGGGGGGGTCATCACGGTCCTGACGACGGCCGCGATCGCCGATCCCAACGTACGGTTCGTCGTGCTCGCGGGCTGTCCGCCCTCCTGGGACAACGGCATTCGGACCGGGTTTCAGGCGTTCGGTCGGGCGCAAGGTCGTGTTCTGTCGATGTACGACCGGTACGACAGTGGCGTTTCGAGTTGTTCGCGTTACTTCCGAAACTCCCCAGGGCTCACATTCAAGGAAATGATCTTCGACGCTGGCCGGGGGCACGCGCTCTTCTACACGCCAGACCGTCTCTGGGTGGATCCGGCGGTTGCGTGGGCGCTGGGCCGCGAAATCGACTGATCTCCGCCTCTGCGAGGCCGACCTAGTGATCCGCCGCCTCTTTTGCGAAAGTGCCGCCTAGCCACGCTAATCGTCCCGTCCTCATTGCACCGGACGACTCGATCTCGCTCTCCATTCGAATCACGCCCCAAGTCAATGAGGCGCTCTCGCGGGTTGCCGGTCTCCGCGAGACTTTCGTCATTTACGGCGAAATCTCCTATACCGACCAATTTTCGACGAAAGGAACCAGCGGATTCTGCCGCGTCTACTCGCCGGACTATCAAAACTTTGAGTTCTGCCCAAATGTCAGTGACTGGGCCAATGACGGGACTAGATCATTCTCGTGCACCGGCTGCCAGTTTGGTTGGGAACGCTACCACGCTGCTACCGCCCGACCGCGATGCAGGGTTATGCTGGCTGCTCTTCCGAGCCGCCTACGGTTATGCTCCACGCGCGCTTAGATCATCCTGAGTCGCGCTGATGGGCTTGGGATCCGGTTCGTAATCAGTAGGTCGCGGGTTCAACTCCCGCCCCCGGCTCCAGTCAATCAGGGTCCATTCCGGACAGACGGGTAACAGTTCATTCCGGGGACATGGGTAACACTTTCGGGCCGAACGGGTTGTCGATCGGTTCGAGTCGGCACGTCTCATTGTCGTAACGAGCAGAGAATCTCGGCCGGAGTCTGTCGCGCTGCTTCTTGCGAGCGTTGTCCCTCGCTCGGCCCATTTCGGATGGGGCGCGGCCGTCACAGCGCCGAAGAGCTAGCAAACGGCGGTCGATTATGAAATCATCCGCGCCCCGGGCGCGTCGCGGCGTCTCGGTGTTCACGGGAGGGGCACGAGGCTTCAGACGGCGGGGAGCAATGAATCAAGATCTCGCGGTTCTGATCGCGGCGCTGATCGTGAATGTCCTCGCGGTGACCGCCCTGAGCTTTGCCCCCTCTCTGACGCTGTCGTGGTTGCTCTTCTCCGTGCTCTCCGCGGCCACCGCCGTGGCGGTTTATAGCGGCTGGCGGGTGCTCGATCGTGCGTTGAGGCTGACAACTGTTACGGCGACGCGCCGAGCCTCGACTTCGGACGAAACGGCCTTTCAGTGCTCGATCTCAGATCGGACTGGTCTGTTGGTGACGTATGTCGGTCCTGATTCGTGTGAGCTGTCACGGTTGCTAGCCGCGGTCCGAGAAATCCGTCGGCCCGTCGACCCGGTTCGCCGCGCTAGCGGAGTTTGATCCACGACAGAAACAGCACCATCACGAGAGACAACGCCCCCCAGCTGATCACTTTTGTATCTTGGATGAGTGCGTCGAGATGCGCGGCGAGGGTCGGCTCGTCGAGTCGTGTCAACTGCTCGACTAACGTGGTCTCATCGGCAATCACAGCAATTCCGATGGCAACCGCTACAAGGGCGACGACCCAGGCGGTCAGCCTGGAAGCATCCATTCGCTAGCGCTCCTTTCGTCGGCGGCTTGCCCGCTGCTCAATCGTGGATTGCGTAGACGGTGCCAACCGACCTGGAGCCCCTAACGTTCCGAGGATTGAGCCTTTCGCACAGAGTCGCCGCGATCTGTGCCCCGTCGGCCCGGCATAGTGACACCACTGTTCGCCATCGCAACACAGGCCAGCGGCTGAGTGCGCCCGTACTCGCCACTCTGGCCAGCACAGCTGTATGAGTCTGGAACTTGACGCTTGGCTATACTGCGAACACGTCGGCATCCGGGGAGGTTGGCAATGGTTCTGCGGGCAATCGCTTTCGCGCTCGTAGCGCTGCTGAGCGTCACGCTGCACCCGCTACCGTCCGCCGGCGCCGGCCGGGGGGCGTCTCAGGGCGGGTGGCACGGCGGCGCTTTTGATCACGGCGCGTTCCGCGGCGGCTTCCATCGCGGCCAGGGCTTCGGTCGGTTCGACTGCTGCTTTGCTCCCGTGCTCCTTGGTAACGCATTCCTGGACGCTGCGGACGCGGCGGCGTATTACGACGACAATCCTTACCCGGGATATCCCGCGCCGCCGCCTGATGTGCCGGCTGCTCCGTATCAGGCATCACCGCCCCCGCCGCCGCCGATCTTCTGCTACGTCGGCGGGTGCTATCACCTTCAGGGAAATGGCGTGAACGTTCCGTATCAGTGGGTCTGGGTGCCCGATCCATCATCGGTGCCGCCGCCGCCACCTGCGGCGCCGAAAATTTGAAGACAGCCAGCGGCGGAGGACAGCGATGACCCCATATAGGCTCGTGAGTTTTATATTGATCGCCACGCTCGCATCGGGCTGCGCAATGCACACACCACCGGCGCCGATGGACGCGCGTCCGGTCGGCACTGACGATAAGGTGGGCGCGGTCGCGGCCAACCTCTGGTATGTCCCATCACGCGTGGTTCTGTGCGGTGTCGGCGCGAGCATATCCGCCGTCGTCATGACGGTCACGTTGGGACAAGGCTACGATTCGGCCTCTGAGATCATGCATGGCGGGTGCAGCGGCCCGTGGGTCCTGCATTCGAGCGACATTCGGCAAGCCGTCCCGTAGCCGTGGTTCGGCGGGACAAATTTCCCGCCCGGCGCTGGTATTGCTAGAATTCTTCGCGATGAGCTGTCTCGCAACCTCGTGAGGCTCGCTCGCGCCGGTCTCCTCCTTGCGTTGACGGCGTGCACGTCGGCACAGCCAACCCCGGTGAGCGCACCGGCTCCGGCGCCGGCTGTCGCGCCGGTGACCTTTGCGGCCCCGCAGTGGCGTCCGGGAGATCGCTGGGCCTACGACTGGACGAGCGGAACGGAATCAGGCACGAAGACGATCGAAGTCTTCGAGACCAAGACGGTCAACGCGGTCTCTTATTTCGTCCTCCGCCTCGGTGACGTGGAGCACTACTACACGAAAGACCTGCACTGGGCGGCGGCGGTCCGCGAGGCCCGCGTCGAAGCCCGCATGGTGCCGCCGCAGCCATGGTTCATGTGGCCGCTGGTGCCGAATCAACGCTGGGATCACCAGGGAACGTTCGAGGATCCGAACGGGCGCCGGACATTCAACGATCATTTCACGGTCGTCGGCGTGGAAGAGATCGAAGTCCCGGCCGGAAGATTCAAGACCATGAAGGTCATGCGCGAAGGTGAGCGACGCGACTCCGACGAATACTGGTATTCACCCGATGTGCGCTGGTACGTCCGCTGGGTCGGCCGCCGCGGCGACGAGACGTTCGAAGAGCGCCTCAAGAACTACCAGCCCGGCCGTCGCTAGCCTCAGCGGGGGCTGAGCGTGAGGACGCCTTGCACCGGATCGATGGTCGTGGTGTAGCGAGCGAGGAACGTATTCCCCAGGATGCCCTGCATCCCGCGTAGTGGCATGATCACAGCCCGGACGTTCTGCGTCTCGACGTCACCGACGCGAAGACTGGGGATGATGACGACCGGCGCGTACGTCGAGCCCGTGACGCCGTGGATCAGAATCGGCGCGCTTTCCGGGTCGCGCTGGATGCCGAGCGCCTCGGCGAGCGCCGGCGTGATCGCGCAGATGGTGGCCCCTGTATCGACCAGGAACGTGGCGCGCTGCATGTCGTTGAGGACGACGTCGACGAACCAGTTGCCGAGCTTGCGCTGAAGCCGCACGCTGTCGGACGGCGCCTCGGCGCGATGCGTTCGCGAACGATCCCGCGCTGGCGGTGCGAGCCCGTCGTCCCGCAGAGGCCGCGGGCTCGCCGGCTCCACCGCGCTGAGCCCTGCCCGGGCTGCCGACGCGAGGGCCGCCGGCGGATCGAGTTGCAGAGCCTCCCGATAGGCTGCGGCGGCCTCGCTGAAGCGTCGCAGTCGGGTGAGGGCGACGCCGCGATGGTAGTGTGGCATCGGCTCGCGCGGCGCCGCGGCGATCGCCTCCCGGAAGAGCCGCTCGGCTTCCGCGAAGTCGCCCCTGGAGTATGCAGCTTTCCCGGCCTCGTTCAGCTCCGCCCATCCAGCGCCGGCGAAGATGATCGACAGCGCGGCGACGACGATCAGGTCGCGGCGGCGTGTCATGCGAAGCGCTTCATGTGGGCAAAGGAGGGGAGCACGGTGAAATCCTGACGTAACCGATCGATCGGCTCGCCGATCTGCTCGATGCGATCCTCCGCCAGATGACCGAGGAAACGACCGGCCTCCGCGAGATACGGAACTCGCCGAGGATCGATCGTCATGAGCCGTGCGGACGTGGCGTCGACGGCGACGGGGTCCTCGCCGAACACCAGGACGCCACAGTGCTTGCGGTCACCTTGAATGGGGCCGTTGCCCTCCATTCCGACGATCCCGTCCACGATCGCGAAGCGTCGGACGGGCAGCGTGCTGTTGATGTCGACGATGCTTTCGGTGATTCCCGCCCAGTGGAGCACGTTTTTCGGGAACCCATAGACCGAGCCGGGCAGGCACCCGAACATGTTCTTCATCGAGAGCGTCACTCCCGCCCAGTGGTGCGTCTTGAGCTTCGGCATCGAGACCAGCAAGTCGGCCTTCAACACGGTCTCGGGCAGATAAAGCTCGCCGAGACCCGTGTAGTGGCTGCGCGCGCGCACGGCTCGTACGTCGTCACCGTTGAGATCGACGTAGCGCGCGCGCGCCTCGCGAAGCACGCCGTAGAGGCCCGATGCGGTCAACAGATGCTCGGTATCACGATGGTGCCCGGGCCCTTCGGCCACGATCACCTCCCGCGCGCCCGCCCGTCGGAACGCCTCGATGGCGGCCGCAACGAGCGCGGGATGCGTGTTGACGACGCCGGCGGGGTCGAACTCCACGAAGTTCGGTTTCAGCACGACCGTCTTGCGCGCAACGTCGAGGGCGAACATCCGCACGCCGCGCAGCACGATCTCGACGAGGCGGTCGTCGTAGTCCCTCGCCGGGACGATGGCGATACGCGAGCGCGATCCCTGGTGGACGACGCTGCGGTCCCACCGGGCGGGCCGGGAGCAGCCCGCCAGCGCCGCGCTGACTAGCGCGCCGCTCAGAAACGCGCGACGAGGCAGTCCGAACGTCACGGGGCCACTGCCCGAGCGCCGTCGGTTGCGGCGAGGACGGCGAGCGCGATCGACCTCGTGTCGGCGAGGAAGTGGGTGCGAGTCCAAGAGAGGTGCAGGCGTCTGAGCAGAGGCGCGACGTCCTGTCCATACGCCGAAAGACAGAGGGCGGCCCACGACAGGGCCAATCCCGAATCGACTTGCGTGAGCATCCGTCGCAACGCTGCGAGGCTTCGCTCGTTCTCTCGTCGGCCGCGATGATCCGCCAGCGAGAGAAGCGTAAGGGCCGTCACGTCCGCGTAAGGCCACAGATCGGCTCCGAGCACTGCCGAGTTGCCGTAGTTCCAGCCGCCGTCGCGGCACATCCGGTCATAGATCATGCGCTCGGCCTCATCGATACGTGCGCCGACCTCGGCGCCGGAGAGGCGCGGCCGCAGCCGCTTCAGCGCGAGGAGCGCGTATGCGGTCGGCTCCACGAAGCTCGACACCCCGGAAGTCCAGGGCCAGCCTCTCAGCTCGGGATCGAGCTGCACGACGCGAGCCTGCGGAGCCACCCGGTACACCAACGAGGCGAGCATCCCTGGCGTCCGCGGCTGCTGGCGCAGGAGCCATCGCGCGCCACGCCCCGCGCACGACGGCTCGTCGGTGATCGACGCGATGGTCAGCGTCGCGAGGGCGGTCGTCCACGACGGTGTCCCGGTCTCGCGATGAAGCGGCCAGCTGCCGTCGGCGTTCTGGCAGGCGACGAGCCAGCGCACCCCACGGTCCGCGGCGGCCCGCTCGCCTGCGTCCAAGCGCGCTAGAGCCAAGGTCGCGAGCGACGTGCACTCGGTGCTGCTTGCTCGACCGTGGGAGGATGGCCAGCCTCCGTCACGATTCTGCGTGCCATGGAGCATCGCCACGGCCTCGCCGATCACCGAGAGCCTCCAGCCCGCTCTGACCAGCTGATGCCGTCGGGGAAGCGGAACTTGGTGACGATGTTTCCGTTGGCGCTCTGGCCGCTGAACCAGTCGTCCTGCTCCCACAGAACGCCGTGCGGCAGCAGTACGCGAGCGACCAGAACGCGCTGCATGCCGTCCAGCGACACGGACTGCAACATCTTCGGGCCGCCGATACCGCCAGGAACATGGACCGCCGGCTGCACAAGCCGTGCGTCCGTCGCCGTCGACGTGAGCACGAAGGTGTAGACGCCCGGCTTGGGATTGCGCAGGTAGTACATCGTGAGGCTCGTATCGTCCTGCGCCATCCCGAGCGATATCCGCTGCACGGTGTCGTCGAGTCGATCCGACCTGGGTCGCCAGGCGGCGGCGAGGTCCACCGGCACGGCGGTGTCATTCGGCCAGTACAACAGCACGGCTATCGTCGGCGTGGGCGGCGCATGCACCGTGACGGTGGCGCTTCCGCGTACTCGGTTGTCGATCGGCGTCGTCTCGACGCGCACACGAACCGTCGGCTCGAGCACGGGCACTGCGTGCCGGAAGCGCCCCGCAGTCACCGGAACGGAGAAGCGCTGCGTGCCCGTGACCAGCGAGACTTCCGACACGCTCGGATCGTCCACTTCGCCCTGAACGACGACCAACGGCGGATCAGACGGGCCGATTGTGTAGCCGTCGACCGGGCCCGTGATGACCACGCCGATGGGGGCGTTGGAGCCTGAGCTTCGCGACGCACCTCGTGCCGTCGCGTCTGGCGCGGGTCGGGCGGATCGCTCGTTCGTGGGTTGGGCAGGAGTCGGTTGGGCAGTGAGGGTCGGGGCGGAGGGTGACCGCGCAGGAGCACCGTCGGGCACTTCGCGCGGAGCCGTTGTAGGTGACTCCGTCGGTGATTCGGGCGACGACGACAACGCAGTGCTCGCGCTCGGTCGTTCGGGCACCTTTGCCGCGAGTTCGGGCGCCCGCGGCTCGACCGGTGGCTGCCCGACAGCGGGTCCGGGCATGGCCGGCGATGACTGCGCAGTCACAGCAGCCGTTTCCACCCTCCCATCACCCGACTGCTTGGTCTTGGCCGCGAGCGCGTCGTCGCCCACGGGCTCGGCTTCAGACGGTGGCTCGATCGCCGTCAACGTCTTAGCCGGAGTAAGCGTCGGCGGCGCCACTGGCGCCGACGCGACGGCCACGGGTTCGCGCCCAGCGCCGGCGCTGTCGGCGTCTTGCGGCCGTTCGTCCAACGCGTATTCGCGCACCGGCCTGTCGCTGGGCGGAATCGCCCGCTCGGTAGTGGCTTTCGGCGTCGCTGGTTGAATCGACGGCGGCAGCGACCGCGCCGTGCGCGCTGGACGCGGCTTCGCCGACTCGACCCTTCGCGGCTGCCGAGCGATCGGCGCCGGCGTCGCCAGGTCAGACTCCGGTTCGGTGGTGAAAACTTCTAGTACAGGCAGCGCGGGTTCGAGAGCGCCGACGCTGAGAAGCAGGCCGAGCACCAGGCTATGTAGCGTGAGTGAGACGATCCAGGCGCCGGAACGGCGGCGGCTCAGGCTTGCGCGATGCTCCAGGCGCGAGCCCGGCGACGGGGTCCTCGAGCGACGATTCGAAGCGCCGGGCATGTCCGGCGATGATTAGCTGCCGCTTCGCGACTGGCTCACAGGCGCGACCGGCACGAGTGCTTCGGCGGGACGAGCCGGCCCCACGCGGTCGGTTAACGATGAGGTGTCCGTTACGCCCGGCGCCGTCGGTCGCTTGACGGTTGGCGCGCCTTCCGCGGCCGGAGCAATGACGCCGGCCGGTTGCATCACCGAAATCGGCGGGGCGGGTCTGTTAACGCTCGGGAAGGCCGCAGACAATGGTGGGGTCACGACGGCGGAGCGCTCGACACGCGCCGCCGGCACCTGGTTCGATGCCGAGTTGTCTGGCTGCCGTGTTGCACGGCTTCGGTCGTTCATGTCAGTCCGAAGTCTCCGCACTTCCGCTTCCAGCGACCGAATTGCCTCGTCCGATCTCGTGGACGCTGACTCAGTGACCGGCGCCGGGCGGCCAGCGGCGTGGACGACCTTCACGATGTGGTCGTGAATCACTTCCGCTGTTCTGCGGTCGGCGAAGGGACCGCCGGTTTCGACGCGCAACGAGACACGCGTGAGCTTCGACGTCACGGGCTCCAGCTTTGCCTCGACCGAGACGTCATCGGCCACCCCGCGGAGGCGCCACTCGTCCTTCTCCTGCTCTCGGCCCTCGATGCGGAAGGCCAGGTCCGCGAGTGTCGTCTCCACCGCCTGCCAGGCCATTGGTCTGTCGGCGGCTACCGTCCGCTCGACGGTCCGGCTGCCGATGAGCGGCGCGGCCGAGAACGCCGCCGAGATCAGCGGCGCCGCGGCCACGCAGCCGCCCGAGGCCATACCGGCGACGAGGGCGAGGACCGCTGCGGGTGCTCCTCCACGCCAACTCATTGGTACATCTTCACGAGCCGCAGCCTGTTGCCGATCGCCGCGCGCGGCACAGGCTGAAGCGTCGGAGGCGAGTTGATGATGCCGCAATCGTAGTAACCGAAGATCGACCGGCTCGAGCCCCCTTTGAGCTCAGGCGGCGGGTTCGTGCAGTAGCTGGCAGTGGCACTATCCGCCGGGTTGCTGACGGCACAGCCGGTGCTCTGTCCCGTCGTGTCATACGCCTGCGTCATGACGAAACGCGTCCACCCGACCAGCTGGTGATCGCCCTGGATGGCCTGTGTGGTGCCGTTGGCGGTGCAGTTCGTCTGAATCACCGGGACATAGACTTGCCAGCCGGGCCCGTTGTAGACGACGTTGCCCTGTGTGTCCTTGATCGTGTATTTCGTCCCCTGGGCGACCGACTGGTTGAATTCCGTGACGAACGCAGTTTTGAGATTCTGGAAGACGTTGGCGGCCATGCCGTTGTTCGTGCCCATCTCGGAGCCGACCGCGGGCGGATTCGGGTTGCAATTTCCCGCCTTGGCCGCGTCGATCTGGGCGTTGAGAGTCGGCGGCGTTGGCGTGCCGGATCCACTCATGTTCACCCAGGCCGCGGTGTTGCTCGAGTCGGCCTTGCCGTTGCTGGTGATGAACTTGATCGTCTTGCCGCAGCCGCCCGACGTGAACACCTGGTTGTTCTGGAACGGACAGCTGCTGAGACCGATCGGGAAGACACAGGTGTTCGGCGGCGGCAAGGCGGGCGGATTCGCGATGGCGATCGAAGAACCCGACACCGGAAGCGTCTGAATGCCGAGCACGCGCAGGAACGTGGTGGGCACCGTCGTCGTCTTCCGGCAGCGGACGGCATTGACGACCGTGCCGTCGACGGACGGAGTGAACGTAGCGCTCGCGTTGTCCCAGACTCCGAGCACGACCTCGCCGTTCGGTGCGTTCGCCGGATTGGGGTCGAGGCGGATGACCTTCGCGCCCGGGTTGTGGTAGGGATTCAGCGTCGCGTACTGCACCGCGGCCGCCCGCGCGGCGGGGAAGGCGGTGTCGTTGAATCCCAGATTTCCCGCGCCGGCGAGCGCCGCCGCTTCCATGCTCTTCTCGACTTCGCCGATGGCCGCGAACTGATAGCCGAGATCGACCGCCACGCCGACCATGGCCAGGATGAACACCATCATGCCGATCGTCAGCAGAACGGCGGTGCCCCGCTGATCGGCCAGTAACCGCCGCATGTCGAGGCTGTTCCGCCGGCGGATCATCGCGTGAACCTCACCGTCTCGATCTCCTGCCACGGAATGTCGACGCGCGAGGTCGGTGTCCGTCCCCGCAAGAACGTCGTACCGAGGTTCACGTAATCTCCGTCGATACGGGTCCCGTCGAGGAGCACGGCGGTCGCCGCGTGCCGGTAATGCTCGGCCGCAACGTACGGCGGCAAGGTACTGACGATGCGAGCCCGCGTGAAGGACAGGGAGTCGAGCGCCCCGAGGGGGATCTGTACGTCCACGCCGTTTTTCCGAAGCGTTACGGCCTCGCTCTGCCTCTGGCCCTGCAGCGGATCCGGCCCCCCGTTCAGGAACCGACCGATCTGCGCCGCCGACCCGAAGAGCATCGGAGTGCGCGGACCTGTGGTCGGAGCCGTCTCCGCTGGTCCGGCGTCGTCTCTCCTGGGCGGCACGATCGTGTACAGCACCTCGAGCGTGATATCGGTCAGGCGGTATGTCTGCCCGGCGAACGTGCGGACCTCGGCCGTGATCGACTGCGCGGCAGCCGGGCCGGCCGTAGCGGTCACGAGTGCGAGTGCAATGGCGAGTTTCAACGCATTCCCAATCATCCGAGCCGCCTCACTTTCCAATCGTTTGAAGGATCTGCAGAATCCGCAGGAGCGACGGTGCCGCCGCGACGAGCATGAACGATGGCATTAGGAACAGAATTGTCGGGATCAACATCAGGAGTGGAGCGATCTGGGCCTTCGTCTCCGCCCGATGGCGACGCTGGACGCGCGAGGCTTCCGCCTGGACGCGCAGCGTCTTACCGAGCGGCGTTCCGAGGCGATCGGTCTGGATGAACGTCCCGACGACCGATCGGAGCTCCTGACTGCCGACGCGGTCCGCCAACGAGCGCAGTGCCTCCTCGCGGGGCCGTCCGGCCCGAATCTCGAGATGCATGCGCAGGAGCTCGCCGTGCAGGGAGCTCTTCTTGGCGCCCTGCTCGGCCACCCGGGCGACGGCGGCGTCGAATCCCATTCCGGCCTCGACACAGACCATCAGCATGTCAAGGACGTCGGGCAGCGCATGCTGGACCTGACGCTCACGCGCGCGGCTGCGCAGTCGCAGCCAGACTTCGGGCACGAAGAAGCCGAGGCCGCCGAGAATGATGGACACGGGCAGGAGGTTAGGCAGCGCGCGCTGCACCAGTGCGCCGTAGACGAGATAGGACAATCCAAGAAGCAGACCGATTCCGGCCTTTGCCCCGAGGAACACCGTCACCATCCGCGGGTCGTGGAAGCCTGCCGTGACGAGGCGCTGGCGGTATCGACCGAGCAGTGTTGCGTCACGCGCGGTGAGCCAGCGGCCAAGCCGTTCGGTGAGCGAACGCCATCCGGCGGCGTCGCGCTCGTCCCACCTGAGGATCGAGACGTCGCCGCGAGCACCTCCGCCCGCCGGCGCCGCGAGCCGCTCCGCCTTAATGGCGGGCAGGAGCCGGAAGAGCAGAGCTGCGACCGCGAACGTGATGCCCCCCACGAGCACGAAGGCGGCCACGAGCAGCGTCAGCGTCGTCATGACGGTCTCACACCTTGATTCGCGCCAGGCGCCAGATGATCAGGAAGCCGACGACTTCGAGGGCAAGCCCGGAGCCCAGGAGCATCGGCGCCGCCGGCGACTCGATCAGTGGATCGAAGTATCCCGGCGACAGAAAATAGAAGATGACCGAGAACAGCATCGGGCTGCACCCGACGAAGATGGCCGCGTACCGCTGCTGGGCCGAGAGCACGCGCGCGTGGCTCAGCAGCTCGAATCGCTTGCGGATGACGTCGCTCAGACGGTCGAGAATCTCGGCCAGATTGCCGCCGGCGCCTCGCTGGATCCGCACGGCGTTGCAGAAGAACTCCACGTCCTCGACCGCGATCCGCTCGTGCAGACGCGCGAGGGCTTCGCCGGGCTCGACACCGAGGCGGATCTCCTCGGTGACGTGGCGGAACTCGTGCCCGATCGGGTCGGCCATCTCCTCACCGACCATCTGGATCGCCGCGCTCAGCGCATTGCCCGCCCGGATCGAGCGCGAGATCATGTCCACTGCGTCTGCGAAGTGCTCCTCGAATCGCTTCAGGCGACGGCTCCGTTTGATTACCAAATAGAGCACCGGCATCGCCCCGGTGAGCAGACCCGCCAGCAGCGCACCGCCGAGGTTGCCGATACGCCACCAGCCCAGCGTCGCGCCCACGAGGCCGCACGTCCCGATGACGAGCAGCACATCGGTCGTGGATTGATTGGAGCCCGCCTGGACACTCAGCGTGCTGAGCTGCGCCACGAGGTCGCTTCGGCGGACGAGCCGCTCGAGCGCCGACGGTTCGGCGTGGTCCTTCCGCAAGAGCTGATGCTCCGTCGTCGTTGCGGTCATCGGATGTGCGAGGCGCTGTCGCACCCGCTCGCCGGCGGCGCGGACCCACCAGAAGCCCACGATCGTGGCGAAGATGCCGATGAAGACCAGCGCGGCGACGACGGCGATCGTCATGACGTGTAGCGCCTCCGGGACGGGTCGAACAGGTCGGGCGGCAGCTGGATGCCGGCGCGCTCCAGGCGCTCGCAGAAGCGCGGCCTGACACCGGTGGCTCGGTGATACCCACGCACGCGACCCTGCTCGTCGACCCCTTGCTGCTCGAAGAGGAAGATGTCCTGCGTCGTGATGACGTCTTCCTCCATGCCGACGATCTCGGTGACCCGGACGAGCTTGCGAGTGCCGTCGCTGAGCCGGCTGAGCTGAATGATCAGATCGAGCGCGGAGGCGATGTAGTCGCGCATCGCGCGCACCGGCAGCGCGATGCCGGACATCAGGACCATCGTCTCGATGCGGGACAGGGCGTCCCGCGTCGAGTTCGCGTGCACGGTGGACAGCGAGCCGTCGTGGCCGGTGTTCATGGCCTGCAGCATGTCGAGGACCTCGGCGCCGCGCACCTCGCCGACGACGATCCGGTCCGGACGCATCCGGAGCGCGTTTCTGACGAGATCGCGCTGCGTCACGGCGCCGGCGCCCTCGACGTTTGCCGGCCGGGTCTCCAACCTGACGACGTGATCCTGCTGCAGCTGCAGCTCGGCCGAGTCCTCGATGGTCACGATCCGCTCGTCAGCCGGGATGGCATTCGAGAGGATGTTGAGCATGGTGGTTTTGCCCGCGCCCGTCCCGCCCGACACGAGGATGTTGAGTCGGGCGCGGACGGCGCCGCGCAGGACCTCCGCGAGGGCGCCGGTCAGGGTCCCGAACGTCAGGAGGTCCGCCATCTTGAACGGATCGACGGCGAATCTCCGGATGGAGAGCACGGGCCCATCGAGCGCCAGCGGCGGAATGATCGCATTCACGCGCGAGCCGTCCTTCAGCCGCGCGTCCACCATCGGCGACGACTCGTCGACCCGTCGACCGACCGCGGACACGATGCGCTCGATGATCTGCATCAGGTGTGCGTTGTCCCGAAAGATCGCGCTCGTCTTCTGCAGCTTGCCGCGCCGCTCCACGTAGACGTCGCGCGGACCATTCACGAGGATGTCGTTGACCGTCGGGTCCTGCATGAGGGGCTCGATCGGACCGAGGCCGAAGGTCTCGTGCTGCACCTCGATCACGATCTGCTCGCGCTCCTGACGGCTGAGTGGTGTCTCGTCGTCGACGAGCATGTCCTCGACGATCCGCCGAATCTGTTGCTGCACCGTCTCGGGGGGCAGCAGGTTCAGTTTGGTGAGGTCGAGCCGCTCGATGAGCTGTCGGTGGACACGCGCCTTCAGCTCGTAGCGAGCCGTGTCGGGTCCCCGCGGGGCGTCGCCGTTCGTCGCGGCCACTGGCGGCGTCGCCGCCTCGGTGGGCGCCGTGCGAGAGTCGTTGCGACCGAACAGTCCCATGTCTAGGAGGCTCCCGAGAGTCGGTTGATCGGCCATGCGGCCGTGAGCAGGGACACCGACCGCTGAGAAAGGGAGGGCGTCGATGGATGGGCGGCCCCGGACAGAGCCTCGGAGAGCTGGCGCACGCTCTTGCTGAACTTCGAGCGAGGCGACGTCGTCACGACGGGCCGGCCGCTGTTGATCGAGCCTTCGACCGCCGCATAGTCACTGGGCGCCTTCCAGTACACCGGAATCCCCAGTGCCTCGCGCGCGTGCTTGACCGTGACGTCCTCGCCGGTGCCGTCACGCGTGACGATCACCTTCACCTTCTTCAGATCGAGGCCAAGGTGGCGAAACGCGGCGAGACCCGCCGCCGCCGAGCGCAGCGCGGCGACGTTGAGCGTGGTGACGAACAGCACCGTATCGGCGCCTTCCAGAGCTGCAACGGTTCCGGGATCGAGATCGTGGCGGAGATCGAGCACGACGTGATCGAAGTGCATCCGCAGAAGATCCACCGCGGCATGCACACGATCACCGAGGAGAGCGCCGCGGTCGACCCTGGACGGTGCAGGGAGGACGCAGAGTCCACTGCCGTGCTTCGTCGTGAGTCCCTGCAGCAGCGACTCGTCCATGCGATCCACATTCTCGAGGACGTCGACAATGTTGTACCGGGGCTGGAGATCGAGAAACGTGACAACGTCCGACGGTCCCGTATTCAGCTCCACGAGTAGGGCACTTTTTACGGCGGAATGCTCGGTGAGGCCGACGGCGAGATTCACGGCCAGCGTCGTGCTGCCCAGGCCGCCCTTGATGGAGAAGACCACAGTGACACGGCCCGGCTGCCTCTGTACCGCTCGGCCGCGGAGCCGGGCGACTTTGTCGAGCGCCGCCAGCAGCTCTCGCTGCTCGACGGGACGATGCACGACCTCGAGCGCGCCGGCTCTCAGGACCTGGACGATGAACTCGGGCGAGGCGTCGGCCGCCGCGGCGACCAGGGCCGTGCCGGGAAGCCGACGGGCCAGACTCTCGATAGCCGACGCCGACCCGTCAGCGGCCACCTCGATGATCAAGATGTCCGGGCGGGCGGCCGGCGCCTTCTGGGCGGCCTCGGCGACGTCCCCGTACTCGCCGACGATGGCCACGGACGGCATCGCGCTCAGCACCCGGCGGGCGGCCGCGCGCGCGTCTGGCTCTGAATCCACAACGCCGACTCGGAGCGCCGAGGGCGACATTACTTTTTCTGCTCCGTTGGCGGCGTGAGGCTCTCCTTCCCGAACGGTCGCTCGACGACCTCGCCGACGCCCGGGAAGCCGGGCATGAGGGTGAATTCACGCTTTTCCTTGTCGCGGAGCTCCATGAGCTTCGTCGGATCCGGCACGCTCGCCGAACCGGCTGGCGCGGGATTCACCAGTTTCACGGTCACCATGAACAGCAGCTCCGTCTCGTTATTCTGGAAGCTCGTGCTGCGGAACAGGGCGCCGATGATCGGCAGATCGCCGAGCAGCGGAATCTTGCCGACGGACTGCCGGACCTGGTTGTTGAGGAGGCCGGCGATCGCGAACGACTCGCCGTCCTTGACGTTGATCTGGGTGAAGGCCTGGTTCTTCCGGATGACCGGGATGTTGAAGCCCTGCACGACGAGGCCCTGGCTGAAATCGAGGCTCGACACCTCCGGCCGGATCTTCAGCTGAATCATTTCCCCGTCCATGACGTTGGGCGTGAACAAGAGGCTCACGCCGAACTCCTTGAACTCGATCGTGACGGTGTTGTTGATCTGCGCGACGGGGAAGGGGAATTCGCCGCCGGAGATGAACTTTGCTTCCTTGCCGCTCTGGGTGACGAGGTTGGGCTTGGCGAGCGTCCGCAACAGATTCCGCTCGGCGAGAGCTTGCACGATGCCGGCGTAGTTACGCTGGCCGTTGGAGAGGAAGAACCCGCTCCCGCCCGACGGCGACGTGAACTGAAACGCCGGTGTGTTCTGGCCTACGACGGTGTTGTTGAAGCCCGACTTCTGCACCATGCTCAGCAGGCCGAGCGGTGGGAAGAACGCCGTCCCCGGGAACGAGGCGCCCTGCATCGTGTCGCCCAGCGCCCGGATGCTGAAGCCGAGCTGGCGAAGCGCATCGCGAGAGACTTCCGCGACGTGCATCTGCAGCATGACCTGCGGTGGGTTGTGCTCAGCGAGCGCGAGGAGATTCACCACGCGGCCTTTGGGCGCGAAGACGGAGGCGACGTTGACGGCTGCGTCTATGAGATTCTCGCTGGCGACGGTGCCTTTGAGGATGATCGCGTCCTGTGCGGGTTGGACCTGGATATCGTCGCGCGGCGCGACCTGCTTGAGGCGCTCACCCAGCAGGGCGAGGTCGGCCTGCACGACGAGGTCGAAGAACATGGTCTTGCCCGGGTAGAAGACGACGAGCGAGGTCACCCCGGCTGCCTTGCCGTTGACCAGGATCTGATTGGGGGTGATGGCGAAGACGTCGGCGATGTTCGGATTGGTGACCGAGACCCGTATGAACGGATCCTTGAGGTCGATGATCTGGGACTTGCCGATCGTAACGTCCAGCCGAACGAGTCCAGGCTCGGTCTGGGCGGCGACGGGACACACACCCGTCGTCACCGCCAGCAGCAGGAGCGTGGTGACCGCGATCAAGCGCTTCACTTTGCGGGCGCCTCCCTGGGCTCGGCCTTGCCGTTCTGATCGCCCAGCTGCACCCACGCCTGGTCCTCGTCGCGGACGAAGAGCTGCTCCGTGACCTTCGCTCCGCGCTGGACCTCGATGACGTGGGATTGCGTCGGCACGAGGCGTGCCTTTGAATTGCCGACCGGCCCGGGCTGCACGACGACGTCGAAGTACTCGATGCGTCCGGGGTAGAACACCAGCAGCGACGTGGTGCCGGCCACACGCCCACTGAGGAGCAACTGCGTCGGCGTCACGACGTGCACGTCGGCGATGTTCGGGTTCGTCACCGCCACCTTGCTGAACGGCGCGGATGGAAAGTTGACGACCTCGGCCTTGTCGATCGTGACATAGAGCCGTGCCGGCTCCCCCGCGCTCGCCACCGTCGCGACCAGCGCGGCGCCGGCGATCGCCCCACACAAGACTCCGTGAAGTTTCATGATCGTTCTCCTCGCTACTTCCGACTCGGAATTTGCTCGGACCAGTCCTGCCCGTCGCGCGTGAATATGATTTCCGTCGGCTTGTTGCCTCTCAGGATTGTCACCGAGTACGTCTCGATCCGGGGCGGCGCCAGCGGCGCGCTCACCTTCGCTTGCCGAGTCACGCCTTTGGTCGGTGCGGCGGCCGTGACCGAGGCGTCGCTGAGAAGCGATGCGGCCGTCACGCCCTTCGTCTGCACGATCTGGTTGTCGCGGAGGTTGCGCATGGCGAGCGTGAGCTTGCCTTCGGACTGCGCGAGGGCCAGCCGCTCGGCCTGGGCGGGGTCGAGTGCGAGCGTCACCGTCGTGATGGTCACCGGCTTGTTGTCCCGCAGCTCGACCGTCTGGCCGGCCGCGAGAACCGTGACGTCCTGGATGATCACCTTGGAGATGCGGTCCTGTGAGGCTTTGTCCTTCGCCATGCTCACGAGGACGTCGACCCGGCTGTTGGGCAGCACGAAGCCGCTCTCCTTGATGGCGTCGTCGACTTTGATGGTGACCGCGCGCTGCCCTTCGGGAACGAGCATCGGCATGAGCCCGCCCTTGCCGGCGAGCTGAGGCGCAAGCTTGCCATCGAGCATCGGCTCACCCGCCACGATGGAGGCGCGCACGACCCGACCCTCTGCCTGGGCCAGCGTGCGGATCGCGCCGCTCGGCACGGACTTCGACGGCCAGGGGAGGAGCTTCACGTGCGAGGACGTGACCGTCTCCGCCATGTTCATGTTGACGGCGGCCACCACGATGGTGTCGGTGTCCTGCCCGCGCGACACTTCCTTCAGGACGCTGTACACGAGCGTGCTGGCCAGCAGGCCGACCACGGCAGCTACGACAAGGACCAGAATGAGACGTCGGGGCATCGCGTTGTCTCCGTTACTCGTAGCGCATGCTGGCCGTCTGCGTGAGGACCAGCGGCTGCGGCAATATCCAAATGTTGGGAAGCACACTGTTGAAGTTCACCGAGACGGTCACGGTCACTTGCGCATCGCTCACGCACGGGTTCTGACTGCAGCTCGTTCCGGGGCCGAACCATCCCCCGACGGGCGCGAGAATCGCGGTCAGTCGCGCGTTGCCGGCTGCGGCCACGTTGGCCGGAGCGGCGACGACGCCCGCCCGAGCGGCCTCGCGGGCCGCGCTGGTGAGCAGATTGAGCGTCATCCATGCGCGGCTTAGCTCGACGCCGATGAAGATCACGAAGAGCAGGATCGGAAGAATGAGCACGAACTCCAGGCTCGCCACTCCCCGCTCGTCCGTCAGCCGTGTGTACCGTCTCAACATGTTCATATCCGTATCCGGCCGGGGAGCGGTTTGCGCTCCCCGGCCATCCGATCACGTTTGTTCCGTTACGACCCAGCGGCCGTGATCTGCGTCTGTAGCTCGTTGCCGATCGCGGTAACCGCGGTCGTGAGCGCGGTCTTAAACGTCGGAGCGAATGCCAGCACGATCGCGGCCATAACGACCGCGCCGAGAATGATCCACTCCATCGAGACCACTCCACGGTCGTTGCGAAGCGGCCGGATAAGACTGGTGAGCATCGTGAGCATCGTGAGCATAGGTTTCCCCCCTTTCCTGGTTGATCGTTACTGCTGCTCTACACCACGCTGAGTGGCGTTCGTATTCGCCTCGCCTTGAAATGCCGTTACGTCCGAGAACCCTTTGAGCTCCAGCGCGAGCATCGCGTCGGCGAGCCGCTGCTCCGGTACGCCGACGACGACGGCGGTTGCCCAGTGGAGCTGCCGGCCCGTGTCGACGATCGAGACGGGAATGCCGAGCGGCTCGAGAGTTTCCTCAATGCGCGAGACACTCTGCTCGGCCCGATCAACCTTGACGAGGATGAACGCCTTCACCTTTCCTCTGACGTCTGTCATCGATGAGCATCCTTTGATCTGGTGAACGTCCGCGCTATCAACCTCGTCGCGGCCATACCGAATTTCGTGAGCTGAGCAGAAGGCACATGCTGTGCCAGACGCGCGTGTGGCCGCTCGCTAGCGGTCGACGTCAACAACGACGCGAGCATGCGCGTACGAGACCGCCAATTGCGGCAGTCACGTCGCGGAGTCGTTATTCGGAAATGAATGATGACGGGTCCCACAGGCGTCGGCTCGCCCTCTGCCGGCTCGCGAAATGGCGCGACATTCCCCGCAATCCGATGAATCAGCATGTCAGGGCGGCTATTCAGAAGCGGATTGCCGCGCGAGCGCGGTGCCGATTTCGTACAGTCGCGCCTTGCGCGCAATCGTTGCTTGACCGACACCCAGGTGCTTCGCGGCCTTGCTCTGGGTGCCATAGCGGGTGAGCGCGTCGCGCACGATCCTCGCCTCGAGCTTCTTGACCAGCTGCTTGAGCGAGGCCGGCTCGGCCGGCGCGCCGGTGGAGAGAGCTGAGTCGACAACATCGAGCGGCAAGTCCGGGACGTCGATGGTGTCGGTCTTGGCGCAGACGACGAGCCGCTCAACGAGGTTCCAGAGCTCCCGAACGTTGCCGGGGAATGGATATCGAAGCAGCACCGCGAGCGCGTCGCTGGACAGTCGGGGGCGCTTCCCGAGCTTCCGCTCGAGGGTACGCAGCATCATCTCGACGAGCGGTGGAATGTCCTCAGAGCGCTCACGCAGCGGCGGCACAGTGATGATGAGCACGTTGAGGCGATAGAAGAGATCCTTGCGGAAGCCACCCTGAGTGACCATTTCACTGAGATTCGCGTTCGTCGCCGCGATCACGCGGGCATCGAGATGTTTCGGTTTCGCCGCCCCGACGGGCCAGATCTCCCCGGATTCCAGGAACGTGAGCAGCTTCACCTGGAGTGGCTGGGGAAGATCGCCGATCTCGTCGAGTAATAGCGTTCCGTTGTGGGCGAGCTCGACGACGCCCACCTTGCCCCTCGCGTCCGCGCCGGTGAATGCGCCGCGCGCATAGCCGAAGAGCTCACTCTCCATCAAGCCCGCCGGGATCGCGCCGCAGTTCACCTCGCGAAGCGGCCCGATAGCGCGCTTCGAGGCCCGGTGAATCATGCGAGCGAAGACGTTCTTACCCGTTCCGGTCTCGCCCACGAGCAACACCGGCGAATCGACGCTGGCGAAGTCGCGGACGTTTTCTTTGACGGCCCGCAAGGCCGCACTCTCGGCGATGACCGAGTCGGAATCGTTCTCTGATATCGCTCTCGATCGGAGCTCGGACCACCGGTTCGCCGATCGCGGCGTGCTTGGATTGATGTGTCCCACCAGCGCTTCGACACCGCTGATGTCCCGGACGGTCACGACGACAAATCGCTGGCCGCCGGCTTGCGGTGTGGTGGCCCGGGCCGAGAGCAGTACCTTACGTTCGCCTCGCAGATCGCAGGACCGGCTCACGATGCCACCGCCGGAGATCGCCTTCGCGACAAAGCCAGGTTCCCAACCGGTCCGCGGCATCAGCTCGCCGAGCTGACGTTGGCATAGTTGCTCCTTGGTGGTCCCGAACAGGTGTGCCGCGGCGTCGTTCGCTCGGAGAATGAAGCCGGTCGGGGACAGAAGCAGCAGCCCATCCACGGCGCCGTCGACCAGCGCCGTCAGCGTCAATCCCTCGTCACAGAGACCATCCGTCACGCTCGCGCCCCACTTCCGGGAGAGGTTGTGTCGCGTCAAGCGGACGCGAGCGGCGCGAGATGGGACGAAGCCGGCAACGTGTGAGCGAAGTCGCTGTGACGCTCCGGGCTTCGGCCAGATGGATGTGCAGGTTCCTTACCAAGTCGAGAAGCAGTGGAAATCGGGGGGATACGCCCTGTGAGATCGCTTCCGCGCAAAAGTTGCCTAGAGGGGTTGCGCGGGCGAACGGGTTGGACAAGGCGGCGACGGCCACGGATGATCGTGAGCCGATCCCGTGGCCGTCGTCGCCTCGAGCAACTCTTACCGGGTGCCGAAATTGGTCGATTCGCCGCTCACGCCATCGAACTTGAAGCCGTACTCCGTCATGCAACGCATGAGGCTACGCGCAGCGACCGCATCGACCGCATCGAAGCTGAAGCTTCCGTCCGGTCGGAGAACGCTGAGTGACGCATCTCCCGGCTTACAGAATGTGAACACGTCGTGCGTCCACTCTTGATTTGGTCGGAGCAACGCCGTTCCCCGACGCGCATAACGGACAAGCCGGAAGCCGAGAGCGTTGATATTAGTGCCCGCAATCGCGACACTGACATCGTCGCGTGGCGCGCCACTCACGGTCGTGGTGCTGATTCCTCCGCCTGCGCCTCCGCCACTATCACCGCCGCCCGCTGCGCCAGCGCCACCGCCACTCGATCCACCGCTACTGGCCGCGCCACCGCCCGCGTTGCCACCGCCAGCGGCGCCGCTAGCGCCGCCGCCGGAACCTCCAGTACCGCCACCGCCGCCCGCAGCGCCGCCGCCGGAACCTCCAGTACCGCCACCGCCAGCGGCGCCGCTAGCGCCGCCGCCGGAACCTCCAGTACCGCCACCGCCGCCCGCAGCGCCGCCGCCGGAACCTCCAGTACCGCCGCCGCCGCCCGCAGCGCCGCCGCCGGAACCTCCAGTACCGCCGCCGCCGCCCGCACTGCCGCCGCCACCAGAGCCGCCAGTGCCCCCGCCGCCGCCGCCATTCCCGGCGCCCCCGCCGCCGCCATTACCACCGCCGCCGCCATGGCCGCCGCCATCTCCACCGCCAACGCCGTTCCCGGCGCTCGCGCCGCCACCGTTGCCACTGTTGCCACCACCCGCGGACGCACCGGGTCCGCTTCCGTCCTTCGCCAATGCCAGCGTTGGGCCGAGCCCGAACACCAGAACGAAGATGATGATCAATATCCGTCGCATATCGCGTTCTCTCTTTCTCGCCCGAGGGTCAGCTTCAAATCGCCATTCCCATAAGGCAGGCTCAATGACGCCTGGGATCGGTTCGCCGTGGCTTTCGTGATGTGCGCTGCGGCGGCGCGACCCTGCGGCGCGCGTGTCTGCAGCGCCGGCAGATCTTCCTGATCGCCGGATTCGCGCATTCGTGTGCGGTTGAACGTGAACGCGTGTCGAAGCCATAGCGGCCGTAACGAGGCATCGTGAGAGCGGAGCGAGGGCACGCGTCGTGCCAGCCTCACGCGACAGATCGAACAACGCTCAACAGCGCAGTGTTGACGGCGACTTGCTGCACGGCTCGAGACAAGATTCGGGAGATGTTTCAGCTCATGCTTATTCGCGAATGAATTCCTCGACCGACTGTCTGGGCCACGAAAAACCCAGACAACATCGATTCGATGGGACAACGTCGAGTATTCGGAGCTCGTCGGAGCTGGTATTCAGATTTGAATCCACGATCGAGCACCCGCGTGAGGATGGGCGCCGCACCTACCCGAACGGAGCTCGAGCGAGCTTCACATCGCACGGCGCCACAGTGGGCGCGGAGCGCCCCGAGAGAAGTAGGGCAGCCAGCGATGGACTGACGGGAAGCGGGTTACGAGACTACCTGCCGCTGGCAGTTATGCTCATCACAGGATCCGGCTCGCGCCGCATCACGCCCCTCGGAGAGCTCTCGCCCTTTGGGCGTCGTCGAGCCAGCACACGCCACGCTACCGACGGAGCCATCAGCGAGGGTGGCGGCACGAGCAGATTCAGCACGTCGAAGAATTTTCGGCACACTGCTGGATCTTCGGACGCGACCGCGTGCACGCGCTCGAGGTATCGATTCACGAGCCCGAAGCCGGAAGGGCGCGGGCCCTGCACCTGCGGGTAGCGCAAGTCTTCGCCCGTCGCGATCGTCCACGGGATGTCGATGATGCGACTGGCTTTCGCATAGAACCGCTGGGAGAGGCCGTCGAGTCCTGAGGAGAGACTCTCGCCGAGCGCCTGCGCCTCGGTGGCCGCGACCGACATCCCCTGCCCGGTAGATCGGGTTGAAGCTGCATACCGCATCGCCGATCACGAGGTAGCCGGCTGGAAACGCTTCATGCGCTCGTAGAGTCGCCGCTGATTCGCTGGGAAGCGGTAGCTGACGATATCGGTCAGCGGCGGCGCGGACGTGACGAGCTTGTGGACGGCGGACATCGCAGGCTCGGGTGCTTGCCGGCGCCGTGCCGGCGATGATGCCGCCGATCGAGTTGAAGAAGTCACCGTCTCGCCGCTCGAATGTTCGCGTGGCATATCCGACGTCGACCTTGACGGTGATTTCTTCCGGCCGACCAAAGCCGCACATCTCGAGCCATCGCGCCGACTGCGATCCTCGACCGGTTGCATCGACGACGAGATCGGCTTCGAGGATTTCCGGGGCGTCGCGGTCTCGCTGGTACACGACGAATCCGGTCACACGGCTCGTGGCCGCGTCGAGCCGTGGCTCACGCCCTCGGCACCTTCGAGGAAGGTCACGTTGGGAAGCGCCTTGACCCGCCGGCGGACCGCGGCCTCCAGACACGGGCGAACTGACCGTGATGCCACGCAGGCCCGAACGATGGCGGAGCTTCCAGCGACCGTACTGAAACCAGAGAAAGTCGCCGACCACGTCGCCGCGCGGCGCTCCCAGCGCTTCGAGCTCGTCCATCATCCCGGGGAAGTAGGCGTCCATCACGCGGTAACCGCTGGCCATGAGGCCGTGAGCGTGCACGGCTTGTGGCACGCCTTTGCGCGCGTCGTCGCCGTCCTTCAGCACATCGCGCTCCACCACCGTGACACGCTCGAAGTGATCGCTCAGTGCACGGGTCGCCAGCAGGCCGCACATGCTGGCGCCTCCGACGACGGCGCTAGAGTGCCCGCGCGCGCAGGGCTGCGTCGTTCAGTAGCCGAGCGCCAGCTGCAGGCACTGCGAGGCCGTGGCGCAGAGGTCATCGGCCGGAGCGAGCTGCGCGATATCGCGGATCGCGTGAAGGATGTAGAAGCCGCAGATGGCCGACGCGAGCAGAACACCGACGGCGACGAACGCATCTTCCGTCATGGTCTAGTCCTCCTTCTCTTGTCGGGCAACCTCTCGATCTCGGCGCACGACAAGGCAAGGCGAGTGCCACGCGGAAACACCGCGAAAACCGCCGAACTCAGAGCGCGGCGGGCGACGGCAGTGGGCAAAGCGCCCGAGGCACGAATCGGGCGCGGGCGTTCAGATCACGCGATCGGCGCGCAATTTTTCGATCTCGGTCGGGCCGTAACCGGCCTCGCCGAGGATCTGCTCGGTGTGCTCACCAAGGGTCGGCGGCTCGCGCTCGATGCCGGGGCTGCCGTGCGCGAGCCGAAACCCCGCGCCGACCAGGCGCATCGGCCCGAAGCGCGAGTCGATCGTTTGCATCACGTCGCGGTGGCCCAGCTGCGGGTGCTGCGTGATCTCCTCGATCTTCCAGACGGTCGCGCATGGCACGTCGGCGGCGGTGAGCCGCGCCTCCCAGGCCTTGGGCTCGTCCGCGGCGAGCGCGGTCTCGATGATCTCGCGAAGCGCGGGCTCGTTGTCGGTTCGCGAGCGCCAATCCTTGAAGCGCGGATCGTCAAGCGCGTCCGCGCGGCCGATGGTCCGCATGAGGTTCGCGAACTGCTTTTCGGTCAACACGGCCAGCACGATGTAGCCGTCGCCCGCACGGAACCGGCTCGCGGTCGGCTTGCGGCTCACCGAGCCGTTGCCGATCTGCCGCTGCGGAATGCCGGCCACGGTGTACTCGCATACCGGCCCGGGGATGAACGCGAGGGCGGCATCGAGCATCGCGACGTCGACGAATTGTCCTCGTCCCGTTTGCTGGCGCTGATAGAGCGCGCTGGAGACCGCGAGCGCCGCCGTCATGCCGCCGATGGTGTCGCAGATGGCGAAGCCCGTGCGCATCGGGCCGCCCGCCGGATCTCCGGTGATCGACATGATTCCGGACATGGCCTGCAGCTTGCCGTCGAAGGCCGCCGTGGTCCGCTCCGGGCCGGTGTGACCGAAGCCGGAGACCGCGCAAAAGATCAGCCGGGGATTGATCGCCGCCAGCGCGTCGTAGCCGAGTCCGAGACGGTCCATGACGCCGGGCCGGAAGTTTTCCCAGACGACATCGGCCGTGCGCACGAGCCGCTTGATGATCTCGATCGCGGCCGGCTTGCGCAGATCCAGCGTGATGCTGCGCTTGTTGGCGTTCACCGCGAGGAACGACGACGCCATCTTGCGATCGGCCCACTCGCGATTCACGAGCAGGTGCCTCGACTCGTCGCCCTCGTGCGACTCGATCTTCACCACGTCGGCGCCGAGCAGCGCCAATTGATACGTTCCGTACGGACCAGCCAGATAGCGCGTGAAGTCGAGGATGCGAATGCCGGCAAACGGCTTCATGAGGCGTCGCGCTTGGCTTTGGCGACCGACTTGAGCTCGTCGAATTCGCGCCGGCGCTCCGCGATTTGCTCGGGCGTCATCCGGTCGAGATTCGAGAAGTCGAGCTTCCACGAGGCGTCCTCGCGCCAGCGCAGCGGTGACTGCACGGTCGTCCGGGCGGCGGGCGCGGACTCGAGCACGCGCAGAGCGAGTTCGAGCGTGAGTGCCTGGGATTCGGCGTCGAACGGCCGGCCCGCGCTGTTGCCGAGGGGGAAATCGCTGAAGAGAAACCGCGGCACACCGCAGTACTCCACGATGTCCTTCGCGCATCCCATGATGACGCTGGGAAGGCCATCGGCCTCGAGGTGCCGCGCGACCAGACTCACGGTCTGGTGGCAGACGGGTCAGCTCGGTACGAGCAGGACCGCGTCCGCGCCGTCTTCCCGGCAGCGACGCAGCAATTCCGGCGCGTCCGTTTCCAGCGTCACGCGCTGGCTGCGGTTCGTCGGCGCACCGTGCAGGCGTGGCGTGAGCGCGCCGATGCGCCCCGCCTTGACGGCCTGCTGCAGCTGGGCCAGCGGCAGCCACGTGTTCGGGTCTTCGGCGGTCGTGTGCACGCGGTCGTAACCGACGTGCGAGATCCGAAGATCTGGGATCGCGTCAGTGGATTCGGAATAGACGCGATAGAATTTCGCGGCGGCGTTGTACGGCGCGCGCGGGCCCTGATCCCCGAGGCCCGGCTGGTGAGGGGCGGCGGTGGTGATCAGGGCCAGTCGCGCCTGAGCCAGCGGTGTCGCGAGCGGCGTGAACGGGACGTCGGTGAAGTGCGCCCAGCGATACGCGGGATAACCGAGCTTCAGGTAATACTCGCGGGTGCGCTGCATGTACGGGATCGGCACGTCGTACTCGGCTGCCAGCACCATTCGGGTATCCCTCTGCGCGGAATGTTACACCGCGCCCGTCTCGCGCGTCCTTCGTCGCCTCTCGCACGCGCGGTTCGTGCTACGATCGCGCCGTGGCCCGCAGTCGAACACGTCTCGCCGGTCCGATGCCATGACGCCGCCGCCGCGCAAGCGCCTCCTGATCGTCGACGACGAGCCGTTGATCATCGAAGTGCTCAGCGAGCACTTCAAGCCTGCCTACGACGTCGAGACCGCGACGAACGGCACCGATGCGCTCACCGCCGTGCTACGCGAGCGTCCGGACGCCGTGCTGCTGGATATCAATATGCCGCGGATGAACGGCGTCGAGGTGCTCAAGGACATCAAGAAGATCGACGAGACGATTCCCGTCATCATGGTCACCGCCAACGAGCAGGTGTCGCTGGCGGCCGATGCGCTCAAGACGGGCGCGTGGGGCTATGTCCCCAAGCCCTTCGACTTTCGCTATCTCGACCACATGATTGCCACCATCTTCGATCGGCCGCGTCCCGCGCGCTGATGGACGAGTTTCACGCCTGTCGCGACCGCGCGCGCGCGCAGGTGCGGCAGGGGCGGTTCGCTGAGGCGGCCACCTCGCTTCGCGAGGCGATCGTTGTGCGGCCCGATGACCTGAGTGCCCGGCTCGACCTCGTCGTCGTGCTTCGCCGTTTGCGCCGCGCCGCCGATGCCGAGTCCGAGGCCCGCGCGGCGCTCGTGGTCGCGCCATCTGCGGTATCCGCGCACGAGGCGCTCGGCGGCGTGTTGTTCGAGCTCGGACGGGATCGCGAGGCCGCGCAGGAGTTTCGCGAGGTCCTGCGCCTGCGGCCCGACCACATCCGCGCCGGGCTGCATCTTGCATGGGCGCTCGAGCGGCTGCAGGAATGGGACGGTGCGGAGGCGGCCGCACGCGCAGTGCTCGCGCGCCATCCCGACGATCCGCTCGGCGTCGACACGTTGGCCCGCGTCCTGCGGCGCCAACGACGGCCGGGTGACGCCGTCGACACGCTACGCGATGCCGCTGCGTCGAAGCCGAGCCCGACCGCGCTCGCCCTCGGCCGTGCGCTGCTCGACGCCGGCCAACTCGACGACGCGGCCGCGGCCTTTCGCGACGCGCTGCGCGCCTCGCCCACCGACGCGCGTGCGCACCTGGGCCTCGCCGTCGCTCTCGAGCGTGCCGGCCGCCTGACCGACGCGGTAAGCGCGTATCGCGAAGCCGCGCGTCACCGCCCGAAGGACGCGCGCGTGCACGTCGCTCTGGGACGCGCCTTGCGTCGTCGCCGGCGGTACGGCGAGGCCGCCCACGCGCTGCGGGAAGCCGTGCGGCTGGCGCCCGACGACGCGCGTGCCTGGTATCACCTGGGCGTTGCGCTCGAGCGTCACGGCCGCAGCGACGACGGCATCGGTGCGCTGCACGAGGCGCTCGAGCATCGCCCGAGCTTCGTCGCCGCCCACGTGGCGCTGGCCGAGGCGCTACGCCGTCGCGGCCGTCGCGCCGAAGAGGCCGACGTGTACGCGAACGCGCTGCGCCTTCGCCCGCGCGATGCCGACTTTCACGCCGGACGCGGTGTCGCACTCAGCGCATTGGGCCGCAACGCCGAGGCGGAAGCCGAGCTGCGCCGCGCTATCGCGGCGCGGCCGGACGACGGAGATCTCCTCTACGAGCTCGGCGTCGCGCTCGGGCGTCAGGGGCGGCACGCGGACGCGGAAAGTGTGCTGCGTGAGGCGGTACGCCTCGAGCCGACGAGCGTTCGCGCTCACGCCAACTTCGCGCTCGGGCTCGGACGCCAGGGACGTCACGCTGAGGCCGAGAGGGCATATCGCGACGCGCTTCACGTAGCGGATCACCCAGCGCTGCACCGCGGTCTCGGCGTGTCTCTCTACTGGCAAGGACGCGTCGCGGAGGCCGAGGCCGCCTTTCGCCGGGCGATCGCGCTGAAGCGTGATTACGTCCGCGCGCATTGCGACCTCGGCGAAATGTGCGCGGAGCAGGGGCGGCTCGATGAGGCCGAGCGCATCTACCGCGAAGCGATTCGCCTGAAGCCCGACTCGCTGACGGCCCGCGCTGCGCTGCCTGGGGTGCTGCTCGCTATCGGTCGCTATCCCGAAGCCGAAACCGAGGCGAGGGCGGCGCTCGCGCTCAACTTCGAGGTCGCGCGCGCCCACTTCGATCTGTGGGAGGCGCTCGAAGCGCAGCGTGACTGGCACGGCCTTGCGGTGGCCGCCGGCGAATTTCTCGCGAAGCGGCCCGACCATCCCGTGGCGCGTGCGCGACTCGTCCGCGCGCGCAACGAGCTGGCTCGGCTCAGCGCGCCGTCGAGCGTGCGGTCGCGGCCGGCGCGCTGAGGACGACCCGGGCGAACTCTTCGAGCTCCCGCTGGGGCGTATCGGGGCGCTGCCGCAGCGTCTCGAGCACGGCGGCGGGATTGTCGTTGAGCGCGCGGGTCGTCTTTTCGAACACCCGGACCAGACGCGAGGCTTCTTTCTCTGCCTTGGCCGCGGCGACCGAGCTCGCGAGGGCGCTGGCTACCGAGAACAACCGGCTGTCCAGTTTCACGAACGCGCCGACAGCCGGCGCGATCATGTGCTTGCCGTCCGGGCCCGTCGTCGAAGTCCAGTCGAGCGTCACGACGGCCTGGCCGCGAATGTTGGGCAGAATGGTCTGCTGGTACTCGCCCTTGGCGTAGATCACGCGGACGCCCGGCGCGCCGTACACGACCTCGATCGCGCCCACCGCGCCCCAACCGTCGTCGAGCATGAGACCGCTCGGGGTCTGCCAGATGCGATAGCGAGCGGACCTGACCGCTCGGGTCACGTGTGTCGCGAAGACGGGGTGGTCGATGAGGTACTCGAAGACCTCCCGGCGCGCGACGAAGGAGTTGCCTTGCACACGTGTGGATACCGACGCGTCGTCGATGACGGGGGCCAGGCGCGCGCGCACGGCGACCGGGATGTCGGCGGCGAGGACGGGCACCGGACGCCCGGCCAGCACGGGAACGGCGAGCGTCACGCCCGCCGCCGTGACGAGGGCAGCGATCAGAAGCTGGAGCCGCTGCACGACGCGCCGATTATCGCACGACCCTTGACGACGGCCTGGGCTCTCCGTACCCTCGGGCCACTCGGCCCGAACCCGACCGTCGGCGCCCGTCGCGCGGGGCACTGGAGCGGGGATGCTGCTGCGGTATCTATATGCGGTCGTCGAAGGTCTACCGTCCGGCTGGCGGGCACCGCCGCCCGTAGTCGGCGAACGTGTCGAGCGCGGCAATCGCACGGGTCTCGTGCTGCTCTCCAGCGCCGCGTCCGTCGTTCCACCGGCGAGCCCGACGACGCTTGCGCTTCACCATGACGTGGTGGCGTCGGCTCTCGACGCCGATGGCCTCGTCCCCTTCCGCTACGGCACCGCGCTCCTATCGAGCGACCTCGACGACTGGCTCGTGCGGGAGCGCCCCGCCCTCGACGGCGCGCTGGCCAGCGTGCGGGGATGTGTCGAGATGAGCGTGAAGCTGCTGCGGCTCGAGGCGACCCCGTCGGGAGGGCCATCGGTCGATGCCACGCGTGACGCCGCCGACGAGCGACGCCTGCGGGAGCTCGCCGATCAGATCGTCGAGCGCGCGGCCCTCGCCCAGTGGCGCTATCGCCCCGCCGGGACGGCGGGCAACGTCGTCGCGTCGGTCGCCTTCCTGCTGCCGCGCGCGGAGCTACCCGATTTTCTTGCCCGGATCGCCCCGGTGGCGTCGCACGCGGTGGGGGTCGCCGTGGTCCCAACCGGCCCGTGGCCCGCCTATTCGTTCGTTCCGGCCTTCGACCGCGCGCCGCTGGCTTCGTCCACGCTCCCACCGATCGACCGCGCCGATCGGCGCGCCGGCTGAGGACGGGCGTTGCAGAGACCGGGAGCGTCGGCTACTCTTGCCGCCACTTCCGGGAGGCCGGCATGGCAAGGCTCGCGGTATCCGCGGTAGACGCGATGATGGCCGAGCGCCCCGACAGCACGCTCGAGGCCGCGCTCGACGTCTTCGAAGTCTTCGCCAGCGGCTCGCTCACGGATGAGGTGTACGTCCTCGAAGACGTCGCTGGCAAGCGCATCGCGATCGCACCGACGGCCGTTCGAGACAAGTATCGGCGGGGGTGAACCCATGGCCATTATCGTCGTCTCCACCCAGATGGGCGCTGGCGGTCCCGAGATCGGCATGGCGCTTGGTCAGAAGTGCGGCTACCGCTACGTCGATCAAGAGCTCCTGCAGGATGCCGGACGGCGTTATGGCCTGGCGGAGGAGCGCCTGTCGCACCTCGACGAGTCTAAGCCGACGATCTTCGAGCGCTTCGACGCCGAGACGCGTCACCACATCACTGTGCTGCAAACGACGCTGCTGGAGCTGGCCGAGCTCGACAACGCGGTGTTCATGCGTGGTGGCGGCCAATGGCTGCTCCGCGGCGTCCCGCATGTGCTGCGCGTGCGGCTCATCGCGCCGTTCGAGCACCGCGTGAAGCAGTGGATCAAGCGCGTGGCCGCGATGACCGGCGAGACGCCGAACCAGCGCGCCGCGGCCGACTTCGTGCGCCGTGACGACACCGAGAAGGCCGGCCGAATGCGCTACCTGTATGAGGTCGACATCAACGATCCGATGCTCTATGAGCTGATCCTGAACACCGAGCGGGTCAGCCACGACGCCGCCGTCGAGATGATTCATACCGTCGTCCGCCGCCCCGAAATGGCCACCAGCGACGCCGGACGTCGCCTCGTCGCGTCCCGAGCG
>DAIQBJ010000004.1:0-27875 GCA_036781225.1 Gemmatimonadales bacterium
AGGTCCGCTTCAGCTCCACCAACAGCTCCTCGATTCGTTGTGTCGCAATCGGATCGAGCGCCGAGCACGGCTCGTCCATGAGCAACACCTCGGGCTCGTTCGCGAGCGCGCGGGCGATGCAGAGCCGCTGCTGCTGGCCGCCCGAGAGCGCGGTGCCGGGCGCGCGCAGACGGTCCTTCACCTCGTCCCACAGCGCCGCCTGGCGCAGGGCCCGCTCGACGCGGTCGGGGAGCTCGCGCGCTTCGACCAGCCCGTTGAGCCGGGGGCCGTAGGCCACGTTTCCGTAGACCGGCTTGGGGAAGGGGTTGGGCCGCTGAAACACCATGCCGATGCGGCGCCGCAGCGCGACAACGTCGGTGCCGGCCGCGAAGATCGATACGCCGTCCAACAGGATGTCGCCGTCGTGCCGGGCGCCGGGCGTGAGGTCGTGCATCCGATTGATGGAGCGCAGGAATGTCGTCTTGCCGCACCCCGATGGTCCAATCAGCGCCGTGATCGCGTTGCGCGGGATCGACAGGCTGATGTCGTACAGCGCCTGGTTGGGTCCGTACCAGAAGTTGTAAGCACGAGACTCGAGCACCGGAGCCGGGCTGCCTGACGGTCTGACCGTCGGACTCACCGGCGCGGCGAGATCCGAGCCCTTCGCTGCGCTCAGGGCAGGCTGTCCGACCGTGCGACCGTCCGTCGCAGTCGTTTTCAACCGAACCTCCCGGTGATATACGCTTCCGTCTGCTCTTCTTTCGGTTTCGTGAAGATCTCGTTCGTCTTCCCCACCTCGACCAGGCTGCCGAGGTACATGAACGCGGTGTAGTCCGATACCCGCGCCGCCTGCTGCATGTTGTGCGTGACGATGACGATCGTGTACAGCCGCTTGAGGGCGTGGCACAGCTCCTCGATGCGCTGCGTCCCGGCGGGGTCGAGCGAGGCCGTCGGCTCGTCCAGCAGCAGGATCTCCGGCTGCGGTGCGACCGCCCGCGCGATGCAGAGGCGTTGCTGCTGTCCTCCGGAAAGATCGAGCGCGCTGGTGTGCAGCCGGTCCTTCACTTCATCCCACAGCGCCGCCTGCTGCAGGGCGCGGTTCACCGCGTCATTGAGCTGGCCGCGCGTGCGCTTGCCGTTCACCCGCAGACCCGCGGCCACGTTGTCGTAGATGGACATCGTGGGGAAGGGCGTGGGTCGCTGAAATACCATGCCGATGCGGCGCCGCAGCTCGACGGGACTCACGTCGCCCCCGTAGATGTCCACGTTGTCGAGCAGCACTTGTCCCATCACGCTCGCGCCCGGCGTCAGCTCATGCATGCGATTCAGGCAGCGGAGCAGGGTGCTCTTCCCGCACCCCGACGGCCCGATAATCGCCGTCACCGTGTGCGCCGGGAACAGCAACGACACGTCGCGCACGGCGCGCTGCTGCCCGAACAGCGCCGTGAGCTTCACGGTCTCGAGCCGCAGCCGGGTGTTAGCGGATGCTACCATGGCGTTGCCGCGTAACCCAACGGGCTGTCAGGGAAATGACGAGCACGAGTCCCATCAGCACGAGCGCAGAGGCCCACGCGAGGCGGTGCCACTCTTCGAACGGGCCGGTGGCATAGACGTAGATCTGGAGGGACAACGTCTGCATGGGCTGCGTGATGGTTGTCGTGAAATTCAGATTGCCCAGGGCCGTGAAGAGCAGGGGAGCGGTCTCCCCCGCGACGCGCGCGACGCCGACGAGGCAGCCGGTCACAATCCCCCCGAGGGCGGTTCGCGCTACGACTTTGAGAGAAGTCCGCCAGCGCGGATACCCGAGGGCGAGCGCCGCTTCACGAAGCGAATGCGGGACGAGCCGCACCATCTCCTCAGTCGTGCGCGCGAGCATCGGGACCATCAGGACCGCGAGCGCCACACTGCCCGCAATAGCGGAGAAGCGGTGCGTGGGTCGCACGATGAACGTCCACGCCACGATACCGACGACGATCGAGGGGGTGCCGTTCAGGACATCGGCAATGAACCGTACCATGAACCCGAGCTTGCCGGAGCCGTACTCAGCCAGATACAGACCGGCGCCGACCCCGATCGGCACCCCGATCAACGCCGCGAGTCCCACGACGATCCCGGTGCCGACAATGGCGTTCGCCACACCTCCACCGTTCTGACCGGCAGGCACCGGACTCTTCGTGAAGAAGGCCCAATCCAGGGACGAGGCGCCCTTCAGCACCAGGTCGGTGAAGATGAGTATCAGCGCGAACACCGCGAGGAAGGACAGCACCACGATGAGCCCCGTCATCACACGACTGGTGAGATGACGCCAGAACGCCCGCCGGCTCACAGGGCTCTGCTCCCCACGGCGGTCCCGCGTGCGACCCGCCAGATCAGAATGCGCGCGACCGCGTTGACCGCCACGGTCATGACGAACAGGATGAAGCCGACTTCGAACAACGCGGAGAGATACATGCTCGTGGTGGCCTCGCTGAACTCGTTGGCGAGCGCCGCCGCCATCGTGTACGCCGGTTGGAGCAGCGAGATGCTGATGTCGTGACGATTCCCGATGAGCATGGTCACGGCCATCGTTTCGCCGAGCGCCCGGCCGAGGCCGAGAATGATCGCGCCGATCAAACCCGCCCGACCATACGGCAGCACCGCGGACCGCACCGCCTCCCAGCGCGTCGCGCCCATGGCGAGCGCCGCTTCGCGCTGACTGCTCGGCACGGCCAGCAGCACTTCGCGCGATACCGCGGCGATGTACGGCACGATCATGATCGCGAGAATGATGCCGCCCGCGAGCAGTGAGTTGCCGTAGAAGACGCCCTGCAGGAAAGGGGTCCAGCCGAACACCGCCTTGAGGGGCGGCACCACGTGCGCGCGCAGGAAAGGAATCAGGACGAACACGCCCCACGTGCCGTACACCACGCTGGGAATGGCGGCGAGTAGCTCGACCAGAAAGGCCACAGGCTGGCGCAGCCAGCGCGGCGCGAACTCGGTGAGCAGAATCGCGACGCTCAGGGCCAGGGGGACCGCGATCAGGAGTGCCACGAACGATGACAAGAGGGTGCCGACGATCATCGGGGCCGCGCCGTAGATCTCCGCCACCGGGTCCCACGTGGAGGTCCAAACGAACGAAGGGCCGAATCGCCGCAGCGCCGGCAGCGCGTTGACGAACAACACACCAAGGATGACCAGAATCAGCGCCGGGAGCGCGAGCGCGAATCCGGTCAGGATGCGCCGATAGGTCCGATCGCTGCGATCGGTCCCCAACAGCGATTGCCAGCGGGATTCGGTACCCGGCGGGCCGGGGGGAACGCCCTCGATGGGGAGGCTCGTCATCGCGCGGGGAAACCTACCGGCAGCTTTCGGAGTGTCCGTCACAACGACGTAACGGATTTGTCACTCCAAAAGGGAAACACCTCTCGGCGTCCAACTGCGCGCCGGGAGGTGTCCCCTTATGTCGCCGAATTACTCAGCTTTCCAGGCTGGCCGCCCGCCGGCGGTGATGCTCTTCAGACGCGCTTCGATCCAGGGATGTAGGTCCTTAGGAAGCGGGGCGTAGCCGAGCGACGGCGCCTTGGCCTGACCATCACCCTCCGCCCATGCCACGAACTGCACGAGCGCCCGTGCTTTCGCGGTGTCGGCGTAGGACTTGTGCAGCAAGAACCAGGTGAAGCTTGAGATCGGGTAGGCCTGTGCGCCCGCCGAGTTGGTGATCGACACACGGAAGTCGGTGTTCGGCCCCATGTCCTTCATGGCCCCCGCCGCCGCCGCCGTCACGGCGTCGAGGCTGGGCGTGATCCAGTTGCCGGAGCTGTTGCGCAGCGTACCGAACGGGATGTTGTTCTTCTGCGCGTATGCGAGCTCGACATAGCCGATCGCGCCCGGCGTCTGGCTCACGGTCGCGGAGACGCCCTCGTTGCCCCGGCCGCCCAGACCGACCGGCCAATTCACCGACGTTCCCTTGCCGACCTTCTGCAGCCATTCGGGGCTGACCTTCGAGAGGTAGTCCGTGAACACGAACGACGTGCCGGACCCGTCGGCGCGGTGCACGACGACGATGTCGGTCGCCGGCAGGGTGACGCCGGCATTGATGCTCGTCAGCCGCGCGTCATTCCACTTGGTGATCTTACCGAGGAAGATGTCCGCGACGACGTCCGGCGTGAATTTCACCGGCTGCGACAGCCCCTGGAGATTGTACGCGACGACGACCGCGCCCATCACGGTCGGGATATGCAGCACGTTGCCTTGAATCGCGGCGATCGCCGAATCGGCCATCGGGGCGTCGGTGCCGCCGAAGTCGACGGTGCCGTCGGAGAACTGCCGGATGCCGCCACCCGAGCCAATCGACTGATAGTTCAGCTTCACGTCGGAATGTGACTGATTGTACGTCAGCATCCAGTCCTGATAGATGATGTTGGGAAACGTCGCTCCGGCGCCGTTGATCTGCACCTGCGCCGTCGCGGGGACCGCGACGGCCAGGAGGGTGGCGAGAGCGAGTAAAGGCTGCTTGGTCATACGTGATACCTCGTGGTCGTCAGAAGTTGATTTGAGTCTGGAAGTAGAACTGCGACCGCACCGCCTCCTGGGCGGGGGTCGGTGTGCCCGAGACGCTCAGATTGTCTACGTCGACCAGCAGCCGCCAGTTAGGGGTCAGCTGATATGAAGCACCGCCGATAAAGCGCGTCTGTTTGTCGTCCACGCCGGCCTGTGGGTCATACAGATCGACCCGCGCCAGCAGGGCTGCTTTGCTATGGGTGAGCTTGTACACGCCGTAGGCGCTGTACACGCGTCCATTCAGGTTGGTAGCCGGGCCGGTGGGCCAGTCCTGCGTGGCCGCTGCCTCGGCGGCGAGCGTGATCTGCTTGGTCCGATACGACACCATGCCCAGGAAGCGGTTGCGCTGGCCGCCGCCGGTCGACTTGCCGTACTGCGCGTAGCCGGTCAACCGCAGGCCGCCGACTCGGCTCGAGTCATCGGTATTCTTCAAGCGGAACGACAGCCGCGCCTGCGCGTCCTTCCCCTTGTCGCCCGGGCTGGTGTTGTAGTTCTCGCCGTTCACCACGACGACCTGCATGTTGACCTTGTCAGGTCCCCACTTGCCGTCCACGCCGACGCCGAAATCGGACGAGGACACGTAGCCCGCCTGTGCGCCCGCGGCCGTCATGAAGCCGCGCTCCAGCGGCATCGTGCCCTGCACGCGGTAATCCCACAGGTTCTCTTCCCAATCGAGCCACGCGGTGTGAATCATGCCCACTTTGTAGGTGAGGGAGCTGTGCGCGGGTGTGTATGCGGCGTAGGCGTACTTGAGGCGGTAGCTGAGCGATCCGTTGGAGGGCGCGGCCGTGTTCCGGTAGATGTCAACCGTAACGCGCGTGTACAGCCCGCCCGAGAATCTGCCGATCGCGTTCACGTATGCGCGGGTGATGTCGAAGTTGTTCACGTGATTCAGCGAGTCCTTCAGCTGGTACACGAACTGCGTGTACACCAATCCGCCGACGGAAACCTGGGGAGGCGACGGGGCCTGCGCCTGCGCGGCGGCCGTGGATGCGCCCAGCGCGCACAGTGCAGCGGCAGGGAGCCAGCGACACAGTCTTGCGTGCACGGTTACTCCTCAAGACACGGGTGAAAAGTTGGACATCTGTGACGCGGGTAAACTGCGACCCGCGTATCACCGCGTGTATTCGTATGTGTCACGATCTGGTAACGAGCTGGGTTTGCCCAAAAAGCAGATAGCGGAGCCGTACAAGCCTCCGCTACCTGGCATCCGGACGTCAGCCGTGCAACCGGCGCCGGATGTCGACCCAGCACCGCGTGGTGCAGATCAGCAACTTGCCACGTCCGCTACGCTCGACGATTGGCCTAAAGCGCTACATCAGCGCGCTCGCGGCTGCCACGCCGGCGGCGCCGAGCGCCACCCCGGCGACCACGTCGCCGAGATGATGCACGCGCAATGCAACCCGCGAATACGCCACCGCGGCGGCCAACGGTACGAGCGCCGGCGCCGCGAGCGGATGAGCCAGCGAGACCGCACCCGCTACCGCCGTCACCGCCGCCGCGTGTCCTGAAGGAAAGGAGAAAGGGTCGGGCAGATCCACGAGCGCCAGCGGCCGGCCGTTCGCATCGCACGGGCGGGGGCGGGCGACGGCGCGCTTCAGGATGTGGACCGCGATGTGCGACAGCGTCAACGCGACGAGGACCGCGAGACCGAGCTGCCGCTCACCGACAGCCATCAGTCCGAGGCCCGTGCCGATCGTGACGCGCGCCCCGCCGAGATGGGTTAGCCAGCGCATCAAACCGCCGACTCCACGGGCTGAGCCGCCCGCGTGAAGCCTTGAGTCAGGACGCGCCCCTCGTACGTAACCGGCACCTCGAGTCCGAACCACCAGAGCACGGTGGGCGGAACGTCGAGCAGGGAGACGTGCCGCGTGAGCTGGTGACGTCGCGTGACGTCTGGTCCGGCAAGTACGAGGGGAATGTGATCGTTGGCGGGGTGCGGCTCGGCGTGATCGTGTGTGCTCACGCCTCCACCGCCGTGATCCGCCATGACGATCAGCAGCGAGTGCTCGGTCAAGTCCGCCAGAACGCCGATTGCGGCATCGACCTCCACGGCTGCCGCGCGGTACTGCGGCGACATCCAGCCATGCGCGTGACCCGCCTGATCACAATCGTTGAGATAGACGAAGACCAGCCCGTCTTCCTGCCCCAGCGCAACGGTGAGGGCCGAGCGCGCGACGTCGCGGGCCCGCAGCCCCGCCGACCGGTAGCGCCCCAGCCCCGCGGCCTTGGTGAGCGCCCAGAGCACCGCGCGCTCCCCGGGCAGCAATTCACTCGCGAAGACCTGGCTGGGGATACCGCCGCGGGTCAGCTCACGCGCGAGCGGCCGGAGCGAAGGCAGCCGCTTCAGGAACCCGAGCCCGGGCTCGATCAGGCCGTGTGTGGCGGGCGCCACGCCCGTGGCCAGCGAGGCGAGCGCCGCGACCGTGCGGCTCGGCCGGACGGTACTGGCTCGCAGGGCCGTCGTGTATGTGCGCGCCAGCGCATCGAGCGACGGCATGTCCGTCGGGGTGATCGCGTCGGGACGCAGACCGTCCGCGAGCACGAGGACTACGCGGCGCACGGCGCGGCTCCCGCAAACGAGAGTCCCCTCGCGGCAGCGGCGTACTGCTGCAGCAGGTCCAGATTCTCAGGACCGACGTCTCGCGCCATCGCGACGACGCGTGCCGCCGCGCCGAGCTCGGCCCGCCGCTGCGGTGCGATCACAAGGGACAGGATTGTCGCGGCGAATCCCGTGGCATCGTCAGGCGCGACCAGCACGCCGTTGCGGCCGTTATCGATGCTTTCGCGGAAGCCGCCGGCGTCGGCCGCGATGACCGCCAGGCCCGACGCCATCGCCTCGAGCGCGACGAGCCCGCAGGTCTCGGTCCGGGACGGCAGCATGCAGATATCGGCGCTCGCATAGACGTCGGCGAGCCTGCCGCGGTCGAGGAATCCGAGCTGGCGTACCCAGGGAAGGTGGCCGAGCAAGTGGCGGCTTTCCGGGCCTTCGCCCGCGATGACGAACGTCGCGCGCTGCCGCGCACGCTCGTGAGCCGCACGCCACGCGGTCACGAGCACCTCCATGTTCTTCTCCGCAGCGAGGCGACCGACGTGCAGGACGATGGCGGTGTCGTCGCCTCCCGCGAGCCAGCGACGCCAGCCGATGCTTCGCCGGCCAGGATGGAAATGCTTGGTATCGACGCCGCGCCCCCAGACCACCGGTCGCCCAATGCCGCGGCGCTCCAGCTCGTCGCGCACCGCTTCGCCTGGCGTCTGGGTGAGGACTGCCGGCCGATGGAACCAGCGCAGCCACTTCCAGATCAGGGGCTCGGCAAGCCCGGCGCCGTAATGGCGGGCGTACTGCGGGAAATTCGTGTGATACGACGTGACGAGCGGCACGTGGTGCCTCACCGCGTAGCGCCGACCGGTCAGGCCGAGCGGGCCCTCGGTGGCGACGTGGACGACCTCCGGCTCAAAGGCGTCGAGAAAGCGCGCCACGGTTCCGAACTGCGGCAGGGAGAGGCGAATCGCCGGATAAGGTGGAAACGGCGCCGACGGAACCCGCAGCTCCCCGGTGGGGGATTCGGTCGCTGTTCCGTTTGCGGGATACCGCGGTGCCACAACGACGACTTCGTGGCCGAAGGCACGGAGCACATGAGCGATCCGCGCGACCACGGTCGTGACGCCGTTCACCTGTGGCGTGTACGTGTCTGAAACGAGCGCGATACGCACGAGCCAACGATGCCGTCGCACCGTCAATGGCCCGTGACGTCAGCGTTACGGCTGTGTAACGACGGGGAAGGTCAGCAGAATCGTGGTACCGCGACCCAATTCACTCTCTGCCGCAACGCTGCCACCGTGCGCTTCGACCAGATGTTTCACAATGGCGAGGCCGAGACCGGTGCCGCCTTCCTGACGCGAGCGGCCCGGATCGACGCGATAAAACCGCTCGAAAATACGCGGCAGGTGCTCGGCGGGAATGCCCGTGCCGGTATCGCTGACCCGCAGGACGACGTCGCCGTCCGCTTGAGCGGCGAGCACACGCACGCGGCCACCCCGTGACGTGTGGCGCAGCGCGTTATCGAACAGGTTCGTGAAGATCTGGCGCAACGCTTCGGGGTCGACGTTGATTGTTCCGGCGGAGTCGGTCACCGCCGTCTCGAAGTGCACGCCACGTTCGGCGGCCCGCTCTACGAAGGGACTCCACGCATCCCGCGCGGCCGGTTCGACCGCAACAGGCTCGGGCTCCGGCTGCCAGCCACCCGATTCGATGCGGGAGAGATCCAGCAGGTCGTCCACCAATCGCTGCATGCGATGGGCATGATCGACGATGATCTCGGCGAAGCGTCCGGACTCCGAATCCCCGGTCGCTTCCGAGGCCAGCGTTTCCGCATATCCGGCGATCGCGGTGAGCGGCGTCTTGAGCTCGTGGGACACATTCGCCACGAAGTCGCGGCGAATCGTTGCGAGCCGGCGCAGGTCCGTCACGTCGCTCAGCACGAGCAGTGTGCCGCCCCCTTCGAGCGGCCGCGCGGAAACCACGACCGTGCTCCCGCCAAGCTCCAGCTCGCGATGCTCGACGACCGCGCCGGCCAGCACTTCCTTCATCAGCGCGCGATGCGGCCGGTCGTGGAACAGCTCGGCGAGGGGCGGGAGCGGCTCCGTCGGCCCGTAGCCCAGCAGGCGCCGCGCCGCGGAGTTCGTCGACACGACGCCGCCGCGTTGATCCGCGGCCAGCACTCCATCCGAGAGCGACTCGAGGAGCGTCTGCGATTCTTCGCGCTCGCGCCGCAGCTCGTCGAAGCGACGCTCCAGCTCGTGGTGCATGGCCCGCAACGCGTCGACCTGATACGCCAGCTCCGGGACGTGGACGTCGGGGAATTCGGCGGCGCGGCCGGCGGCGATGTCGCGAGCGGCTGACGCAATCCGGAGCAGCGGCCGAGCGAGGACCCGGGCGAGCAGCCACGCGACCAGCGCCGCGGCGACGAGGAGCAGGAGTCCGGCGAGGGCGATCGCTCGCTGAACCGAGTGGACCATCGCGTTCACGGTCATGAGCGTCGCGGAGACGCGCACCACCGCGAGCCCGGGAGGACCGTCGCGCACCGCCACGTACAGCTGCGGCTCGTTCGTCGATGCGCTCAGCCGCTGATTGACGCCGACGCTCGCCCCTGAATCGAGCACTGCGCGGACCTCGGGACGGCCGCGGTGGTTCTCGAGGTGCGCCAGCGACGCGCGATCGAACTCGGTGTCGCCGCGCACGTGCCCCTCGGCATCGATCAGGGTGACGCGGCGGCCCAGCCGCGAGCCGGCCAGGGCGGCGAACTCGGGCCATTGCGCGGAGTCGCGCGGCGCCAGCGCCGCCACCAGCCGCGCCTCTCGCTCGAGCTCCCGAGCGACTTCGGCCTCGAGGTGGCGGCGCAGCAGCGCATCGGCGGCGACGATCGAGGCGACAACCGCGGCAGCAACGAGCAGGGCAATGCTCGCGAACAACCGCGTGGCGAGCTTCACGTTCGGCGGCGGCGGGAGTTGGGTTGGGGCACCGCGCTTGGCGCGGATCGAGGAGCGGCCGGCTCGCGGAAGCGGTAGCCGACAGCGCGCACGGTCTCGATCCAGTCGCCGGCGGCGCCGAGCTTGGCGCGCAGCCGTTGCACGTGCATGTCGACAGTGCGCGTCTGGATATCGGGCTGCGCCTGCCACACCGATTCGAGCAGTTGCGTCCGGCTCTGCACCCGGTCGCGCCGCTCGATGAGACGCTCCAGCAGTTTGAACTCGGTCGCGGTGAGCTCGACTTCCTGGTCCTGCACTTTGACCCGATGCGCGGCGCGGTCGAGCGCGATCGGGCCCGCCGTCAGCCGATTGCCGCCGGCGACAGCCGGGGCCGCGAGCCGGCGCAGGATCGCACCGACGCGCAGGACGAGCTCCTTGGGCGAGAACGGCTTGGCGAGATAATCGTCGGCGCCGAGCGTGAGTCCCTTGATGCGGTCGGGTTCTTCCTTGCGGGCGGTGAGCAGCAGCACACCGATCTCGCGCGTCTCTTCGCGCCGACGCAGCTCGGTGAGGACTTCGTATCCGGAGTGGCCCGGGAGCATCAGATCGAGGACGACGAGATCGGGACGCTCCTCGCGCGCGGCGCGCAGGGCGTCGGCGCCCGTGCCCGCGGTGGTTACGCGATAACCCTCTTTTGCGAGATGGTAGGCGACGAGCGCGGTGATGTCGGCCTCGTCATCCACAACGAGAATGCGGGGCGCTTCTCCCGCCGCGCCTCCGCCGTCAGGTCGCATCCATGAGCGCTGGACGCGCGCGGGTGTCGAGGCGTGCGCGCGAGCGCTGCCGGGCCGCGGCGCGGTCGCGCTCGGCCGCCGGATCGCCGCGGATGGCGTCGAGCGCCGCGCACACCAGCCGTTCATGGTGCTCCGCCAGGGGCGCGAGCGTGTACAGCACGTGCGGCACCACCGTGAACGCGCGCACGATCCGCAGATCCTGCAGCGTCTCGATGGCGTCGCTCACGAGCGACTCGGGCAACTCGAGAATCGCAGCGAGGTCTGGAACGGAGAGTGGAACGCGCGAAACGCTGTTCAAAATCCGCAGGCGGGTCGGTTCGTTCAGCGTCGCCAGCAAATCGCCGACTAGGCGCGGTCTCACACGGACTCCTTTGGCAGCGTGGCCACGTCGCGCCAAGGGACGCGTGTGGTGGCGCTGAAAGTATCGTTTTTGGCGAGGCATCGGCAATCTTCTCGGTTACGGGAATGTAACGGGTTTGTGACAGAGAATCGTGCTCACGAGCGTGCGGCGGCAGCGGTAAATTACGGCACGATGCCTGCCTCCCCGGTCCGACTCGCCGCGATCGACATCGGGACCAACTCGATCCGCCTGATCGTCGCCGAGGCCGAGGCCGATGGCCGGTATCGGGTGCTGGATGAAGAGCGCGAGATGACGCGATTGGGCCACGGGCTGTTTGCGCGCGGCCGGCTGGCCAGCGAGCCGATGGAGCGCTCCCTCGCGGCGCTCGCCAAGATGAAAGTCATCGCCGACGGGTTCGTGGTCGCTGAGCTGCGCGCGGTCGCGACGAGCGCCGTGCGCGAAGCGTCCAACGGCCGCGCGTTCTGCCAGGAAGTGCGGCGGCGCTGCGGGCTGCGCGTGGAGATCATCTCGGGCGAAGAAGAAGCGCAATTCGCGCTGCGCAGTGCCTTGCGTCATTTCGATCTCGCCGGACGGTCGGCGGCGATCGTCGATATCGGCGGCGGCAGCATGGAAGTCACGCTCACCGCGGGCGCCGTGGTCGATGAAGTGCTCACCCTGCCGCTCGGCGCCGTGCGGCTGACCGAGCGCTTTGACACGGCAGGGACGCTGTCACCGAAACGCTGGCGCAAGCTGCGGCGCGGCATCGACCGCGTGCTCGACGAGAAGCTGCGCAAGCCGCCCTTCCATCCCGAGATCATGATCGGCAGCGGGGGCACGTTCACCAATCTGGCGGAGATGGCGCAGCTCGAGCGCGAACCGGCGGCGCGTCCCGTTCAGGGATACGCGCTGACGCGCGCCGAAGTGGTCCACCTGTTACACCGGCTGCGCGCCACGCCGCTCGCGGAGCGCCGCGAGATTCCGGGACTCAACCCCCGCCGCGCGGACATCATCGTCGCTGGCACTGCCGCGGTGGCGCGCCTCGCGAAGCGCCTGGACACGCAGCAGATCCTCGTGAACAACGGCGGGCTGCGCGACGGCCTGCTGCTGGCGATGATCGCGGACCGCTTCCCCAAGGACGCGAGCGAGTCCGCGCGCCCGCTCAACCGGCTCGATTCAGCCCGTGCGTTCGCCCGGCAGTGCCGCTCGAACGAGCGGCATTGCGAGCAGGTCGCCCGTTTGGCGACACAGCTGTTCGACGGCCTGGCGCAGCGGCTCGATCTTCCCGCCGCTGCGCGCGAGCTGCTGGAGGCCGCCGCGCTGCTGCACGACATCGGGTACGTGATCAATCACGCCAAGCACCACAAGCACGCGTATCATCTCATTCTCAACGGCGACCTGCAGGGCTACACGCCGCGCGAGCTGGAGATCGTCGCGTGTGTCGCGCGGTATCATCGCAAAGCGTTCCCCTCCAAGCGCCACTCGGCCTACGCGCGCCTGGAGCGGGCGGACCGGCGCCTGGTGCGCGCGCTCGCGGGAATCCTGCGCGTCGCCGATGGACTCGATCGGACCCATACGCAGCGCATCACCGGCGTGACATGCGCGACGCATCGCGGGTTTGTGGAATTGACCCTGCACGCAAAGACGGACCCGCGCGTGGAGATCTGGGACGCCGAGCGGAAGTCGGGTCTCTTTGTCCGCGCGTTCGGCCTGGAGCCTCGCTTCGCCTGGGTGCGGGGGGGGAGCGCTGAGCGGCGGCAGCCGCGTCTCCGCCTCGCCGCCGCGAGCTGATCATGGCGTCCCATTACCAGCCGGCGTTTCCGCCCGATCATTATCTCAACCGCGAGCTGAGCTGGCTCGAGTTCAACGCGCGCGTGCTCGAGGAGGCGGCCGACAGCACGAATCCGCAGCTCGAGCGCCTCAAGTTCGCCGCGATCTTCAGTGCGAATCTCGATGAGTTCTTCGAGGTCCGGGTGGCGGGTCTGCAGCAGCAGCTGTACGCCGGCATCGAGCCTCAGGACTACGGCGCCGACGGCCTCGATCCGGCCCAGCAGCTGGCGCAGATCGCCACGCGCGTGCACGCGTTAGTCGCCGAGCAGCATCGGCTGCTGGACAGTGAAATCATGCCGGGCCTCGCGGCGGCGGGGATCGAGCGCATGGGGTTCGATCAGCTGAGCCCCGCGGAGCGCGAGTACCTCGACAAGTTGTTCGCGCGCGAGATCTATCCGGTGCTCACGCCGCTGGCGATCGACCCCGGCCATCCGTTCCCGCACGTGCACAACAAGAGTCTCAACATTGTCCTGCTGGTGGAGAATGCGGAGTCGGGCCAGCAGCTGTTCGCCGTCGTGCAGGTGCCGGCGCTGCTGGATCGGGTCGTGGCGCTCCCGGGCGAGGGCACCACCGAGCGGCTGCGGTTCGTGCTGCTCGAAGAGATCATCGCCGCCCACCTCGGCGATCTGTTCGGCGGCTTCCGCGTGCTGGCGCACACCGTCTTTCGCGTTACGCGCAATACCGACCTCGCGATCAACGAGGACGAGGCCGAGGATCTGCTGCAAACGATCGAAGAGACGCTGCGCCAGCGGATTCTGGGCGATGCGGTGCGGCTCGAGATTCTCGCTTCGGGGGATGCACGCTTCGCGCAGATGCTGATGGGCGCGCTCGATCTGCGCGAAAATGACGTCTACCGTGTGAACGGACCGGTGGATCTGACGGCGCTGATGGCGCTGCACCGCGGCGAAGGGTTTAAGGCGCTGCGCGACGAAGCGCTGATTCCGCGCCCCTCGCCGGCGTTCGCGAGCGGCGACAATCCGTTCGACGTGATTCGCGCGCAGGACGTGCTCGTCCATCACCCGTACGAATCGTTCGGCGCGGTGGTCGACTTCATCGATCGCGCCGCGGATGATCCGCAGGTGCTGGCCATCAAGCAGACGTTGTATCGGACCAGCGGCGCGAGCCCGATCATCTCGGCGCTGGCCCGCGCCGCGCAGAACGGCAAGCAGGTGACCGCCCTGGTTGAGCTGAAGGCTCGCTACGACGAGGAAAACAACATCGTCTGGGCGCGCGAGCTCGAGCAGGCCGGCGTCCACGTCGTGTACGGGATCGTCGGCTTGAAAACCCACTGTAAGGCGGCGCTCGTGGTGCGGCGGGAGCGCGGCGGTCTGCAACGCTACGTGCATCTCGCGACCGGCAACTACAACCCGACGACGGCGCGCGTCTACACCGATGTGGGGCTGTTCACCGCCGATCCCGCATTCGGTGAAGACGTCAGCGAGATGTTCAACCTGCTGACCGGCTACTCCCAGTCGCGGCGCTGGCGCAAGCTCGTGGTGGCTCCGGTGGAGCTGCGCGAGCGCGTCATCGCGCTGATCGACCGGGAACGCCGCCACGCCGAGGCGGGACGCCCGGCGCGCATCAGCGTGAAGATGAACGCGCTGGTCGAAGTGTCAGTCATCGACGCGCTCTATCGCGCCTCGCAGGCCGGCGTGGAAATCGATCTCATCATTCGTGGCATCTGCTGCCTGCGCGCGGGACTCCCCGGCGTCTCCGAGCGCATCCGCGTGATCAGCATCGTCGATCGGTTCTTGGAGCACAGCCGCGTGTTCTACTTCAGTAATGGCGGCAGTCCCGAGGTCTTCCTGGCGAGCGCCGACTGGATGCCGCGCAACTTCGTGCGGCGCATCGAGGTCATGTTTCCGGTTGAGCAGGCGCAGGCCAAGGCGCGGATCGTCGACCGCATCCTGCCGACGATTCTCGGCGACAACGTCAAGGCGCGGCTCCAGAACCCCGATGGGACCTATCGCCGGGCCGCTCCGGCGGAAGGACAAGCGACGATCCGATCACAGACCGTGCTCCACAGCCTGGCGCGTGGGTCCGCCCACGTGGTGGATCATGCCGGTCATCGCTTGTTCGTCCCGGTGCTGCGTCGCAACGGGAAGAAAGGAAAAGGGGAAGCGCGCCGGACCGCCGGGCCGCGCGGGCGGCGCGGCGCTAAGGGCGGGTCGGGGCGGAAGGGCCCTGACGAGGGTTCGGGTTAGCGGCGACGCGCGACTCGCGCCTGGCGGGGAGGGGGGGGCCGGGGGGGGCCGGGGGGTGCCGGCGCTGTTTCGGTTGTCGCGCCGTGGGGCTGATCTGTCGGGCCGCCGCGACTACCTCCTTCTCGATGTCCGTTCCAACTCTCGACCAATCCTCCTGCACGGACGTCACGAAGCCGGCCACCTCGGCTTCCAGCAGATTCATCGCGGCCGTCACGCCCGTCTCGGGATCGGTCTGGGACGCGCGTTGCAGTTCGGCTTGGAGCTCGTGCGCGTCGGTCAGGGCTCCGAACAGGTCCTGGAGCCGCTTCAACCGGTCAAGCAGCCGCGTGCCCTGCGCGAGATCCTGTTCTACCGGCTCGAGCAGGTAACGTAGCCGCTTCGCCGCGATCCGCGTCGCGTGCAGATCCGTCGCGCTGGTCAGGGTCGCACGCTCGAGTCGTTTGCGCAGATCCATCGCGTGCTTGACCAGGGTCGCGGCCGCGATCGTGCGAAACCGGGGGAATGGCGCCCCCCCCCCGGAATGGGCCGGCAGATCGGCGAGCACGTGTCTGACCTTGCGCTCGAGCTTGGCAAAGCGCCGCTGCAATTTCAGATGCGTGTGGATGCGCGCCCGCCGGCGGCGCGCGCGCAGGCGTGAGCGCAATGGACCAAGCGCGGCGCGCTGCGACGGAGTGAACTGCGCCGAGTGGTCCACGAACCACGCGATCTGCGCCTCGGCGTCACGCACGGCATTCGTGTCGCGTACCAGTTTGCGCAGCCGGCGCCGGTACTTTTTCAAAACGCCATCACGCAGGATGGGATACGCGCGCAGCGTCACCCGAAGGCGCCGTACCGCGACACGAAAATCGTGCAGGGCCTCGGCGTCGCGGCGATCGGTGAGCCGGGATGCCGCCGCTGCCGCAGCATCGAGCTGGTGCCGCGCCAGCAAACCCGTGGCTTCGGCCGCGGGACGATTGAGGAGGTCCGGAGAGAAGTCGGTCATTATCCCAGGGCTCGCAGCTGGCTGGGCCGCAACACCCACTCCAGCATGGCTTCACCCGCATCAATCCGCTCGCCGAGGGTCAGGAGGCATGCGCCGCCTTTCCCGAGCTCGACGAACGACTGCTCGATACCTGCCGTGAGCCAGCTGATGATGGTGCCGAGCGACGGCTCGTGACCGACGACCGCGACCACCTTTCGCGCCGCCTGGGTACGCAGCCACGCAGCGAACGCCGGCGGTTGCTTGCCGGGTGCCAGCGCGTCGACGGATAGGGGCTCGGATTTCTCGAAAACCTTCGCGAGGATTGCCGCGGTCTGCATCGCGCGGGTCAGCGGGCTGCTTGCCAGGACGTCGAGTTTTGGGACGAACGACTGCAGTCCCTTGGCGGCCTCTTTCATCTTCTTCTTGCCGTCGTCGGTGAGCGGGCGCAGGTCGTCGTCGCGTGGCGCCCATGTCTCGCGCTCCTCTGCGATGGCGTGCCGCACGATGAGCAGATCCATAGGGCGGAAAGTGGCGCGAGATGCGGCGGTTTGGCAACTTTGTGCCCACTATGATTCTGCTCTCAGCGATCTTGCTCGCGTTCCAAAATCCGACCAACGTCCCTCAGCCGGACACGGCGCACATCGTCATCGTCGCCACGACCGATGTTCACGGCCGGGTGCTGGGCTGGGACTACGTCAAAGACGCGGCCGCGCCGGGCGGGCTGTCGCGTGCTGCCACCGCGCTCGAAACGCTGCGCGCGCGCTATCCGAACAACCTGGTGCTGGTGGACGCCGGCGATCTGCTGCAGGGAAATCCGTTCGCCGCGTACTTCGGCCGGTATGACAAGCGCCAGCCGCAGCCGATCGTCGATGCCCTGAACGCACTCCAATACGATGTCGTGACGCCCGGGAACCACGATTTCGACTTCGGGGTCGATTTCCTGCGCAGCGCGGCCAAACAGGCGACCTATCGCTACGTCTCGGCGAATGTCGAAGACTCGACCGGTGCGCCGTTCTTTCCGCAGACGGTGGTCGTCGCGCGCGGGCCGGTGAAGGTCGGTATCACCGGGTTCACCACGCCCGGCGTGATGTTATGGGACAAGGTTCAGCTGGCCGGACGCGCGCGGGTGCGCCGCATCGCGGGAGCCGCCCCGATGGCCCTCGCCCGGCTCGATGGGGAGGGCGCCGATCTCAAGATCGTGTTGATCCACAGCGGCTTTGGTGAATCGACCTACGACACCACCGGCGTCGGACCAGAAAACGACGCAGCGGTGCTTGCCACGGTAAACCCCAAACCGGACGTCGTGATCGTCGGCCACACGCACCGTGAAATTCGCGACACGGTGATCAACGGTGTTCACTTCGTGCAGCCGAAGAACTGGGTACAGAGCCTGGCGGTCGTGCACGTCTCGCTGAGCAAAGATCGGGCAGCCGGAGGCCGGTGGCGGGTGACCAACGTCCATGCGGATCTGATTCCGCTCACGACGATGCCCGAGCTGACGCGCTTCACTCGGCGGATCGACGCGGCGCACCAGGCGGCGCGCCTGTGGGCGGGAACGCCGCTGGGCACCGCGGGCCCGGGCTTCGACGCGCGCTACGCCCGCGTGCAAGACACACCGCTGCTCGACTTCATCAATGACGTGCAGCAACGCAAGGCTGGTGCCCAGCTGTCGGCCGCGGCGGTCTTCGACGTGCAACCCGGTTTGCCGGAAGGCGAGATTCACCAGCGCGAGCTCTCGGGGATTTACCCGTACGAGAACACGCTGCGCGCCGTGAAGATTTCGGGCCAGCAGCTGCGCGACTACCTCGAGCAGTCGGCGCGCTATTTCCGGTCCTACGAGCCGGGCGGGCCGATCATCAACGACAGCTTCCCTCCGTACAGCTACGACGTCGTGAGCGGCGTCGTCTACAACATCGACCTCTCGCGGCCGGTGGGGCAGCGCATCCGCGGCCTCGCCTATGAAGGCAAGATCGTGCAGCCGTCCGACAGCTTCACGCTGGCGCTGAACAGCTACCGCCAGTCGGGCGGCGGCGGCTACACCATGCTGTCGAGCGCGCGCGTCGTGTACGACCGCGGCGAGGACATTCGCGAGCTGCTGGTCGACGAGGTGCGCCGCGTCCGCGCGCTGCAGGCGCCGACCTACTTCCATCCCAGCTGGGCGATCATCCCGGACCAGGCGCGCGCGGCGGCGCGAGCCGCGGTCGCGCCGGCAGTCATGGCGGTGAGCGTCCCGGACAGCACGGTGCTCCGGGTGCTCGCGCTGAGCGACCTGCACGGCCAGCTCGAGGCGCGCACATGGGATTGGTCGGGCGGCCGGCCCGTCGGCGGCGTCGCGGCACTCAAGCCGTGGCTCGACAGTCTGTCACGGGCCTGCGGCTGCACCACCGTGCGTCTCGATGCCGGCGATGAGATGCAGGGAACCGCACTTTCCAATGCGACGTTCGGGCGCACCACGATCGACGCGCTGAACACACTGGGGATCGACGCCGCCGCCATCGGCAATCATGAGTTCGATTGGTCGGTGGATACCATGCGGGCGCGATTCCGTGAAGCCAAGTACCCGTTTGTCTCAGCCAACATCACCAATACGGCGGGGGACGCGCGGCCCGAATGGGCGACGCCCTGGACGCTGATCACGAAGTACGGCCTGCGGATCGCGGTCATCGGGTTGACGACGTCCGAAACGCCGACGAGCACCGCGGCGCGCAACATCCGCGGCCTGGCGTTCGGGAACGGCGCGCAGGCGATCAAGCGCTACCTGCCGGCGGCGCGTGCGGCATCCGACTTCGTCATCCTGGTGGCGCATGCCGGCGCAGTGTGCGATTCGGGCGCAATGGCGGAGACGGGAGCGAGCTGCCATGGCGAAATCTTCGATGTCGCGCGACAGCTCGACTCGGGTTCGGTGGATCTGATCGTCGCCGGCCACACGCACCAGCGCGTCAACACGGTCGTGAACGGGATTCCCATCGTCGAGGCGCAGTCGAGCGGGCGATCGATCGGGGTGGTGGACTTCGTGCGTACCAGGGGCGGCGGCGCCGGCACGCGCCGGGATGTTCGGATGCAGCTCGTCACGCCCTACGCCGATCAGGTGCGCCCCGACGCGGCGATGACCGAGACGCTCGATCGCCAGCAGCAGGCCGTCCGCGCGATCACCGAGCGCCCCGTGGGGCGCCTCAAGTTCCCACTGAAGCGCGAGGGGGACGAGTACGGACTGGGGCGGCTCATCGCCGACGCACAACGCAGCGCCGGCCGCGGCGACGTGGCGATCATGAACAACGGCGGCATTCGAGCCGACCTGCCGGCCGGCACCGTGACCTGGGGGAACGCCTATCAGGTGCAGCCATTTCAAAACCGGTTGCAGCGTCTGACGGTTAAGGGCGCCGTCCTGCTGGACGCCCTGGAGCACTGCGTCGCGGGACGCGATCACCTGCCCGATTGTCACATCGCGGGCGTGGAGGTTTGGTACGACGGCCGGAAGGAACCGGGGAAGCGTATCACGCGAACGCGGTTCCCCAACGGCAAGAGCGTCGAAAAGGATGGGACCTATACGCTCATCGTGAGCGACTTCATGACGACCGGCGGCTCAGGATTCGGCATGCTGAGCTCATCCCCGAGAGAGGACATCGATGTCGTGGATCTCGATGCCCTGATCCGCTACTTGGGCGTGCTGCCTGCTCCGGTGGAGGCGCCCGTCGAAGAGCGGTTCCATCGTGCGGACAAGCCCGGACCCGCCCGCTGATGCGGGTGTTCATCAACGACAAGGCGGTCGACGTCCCCCACGGCGCCCGCGTGCGCGACGCGGTCGCACAGGCGGACGACGGGCTCGCGCGGCTGCTCGACAATGCCGCGTACGTCACCGATGCCGCCGGCCGGCCGGTAGACGCAGGCGACGCGATCGGCGAAGCGGGCGCGGTCTTCCGCGTCGTCGTATCGGCGAAGCGGGAAGGGAAGCCGCGGCTCACCAAGGACACGCTGCGCCGCTGGCCCAAAGCCGAGCTGCATGTCCACCTCGATGGCGCGCTCCGGCCCGCTACGATGCTCGAGCTGGCGCGCCAGCAGGGTATCGGCCTTCCGGCCGATACGCCGGAGGCGCTGGCCAAGGCGATGTTGGTGCGCGACGCCAAGAACCTCGAGGAGTACCTCGAGAAGTATCAGATCACATTGTCCGTTCTCCAGACGGCCGCCGCACTCGAGCGCGTCGCCTACGAATTCGTGATCGACAAGGCCGCCGAGAACGTCCGCTACGTCGAGGTGCGGTACTCGCCGCTGCTGCATCGTCCCGCGCTCACGCTCGCCGAGGCGATCGAGGCGCCGCTCGCCGGAATCCGGAGAGCGATGACGGAGACCGGGACCAAGGTCGGGCTGATTGTCTGCGCCATGCGCACCAGGCCGCCCGCCGAATCGCTGGAGCTCGCGCGGGTGGCGGCGGAGTATCGATCGGCCGGTGTCACGGCATTCGACCTCGCCGGCGCGGAGCGGGGGCATCCGGCCAGCGCGCACCGCACGGCATTCGAGTATGCGGCCGGGCACGGCATGGCCTGTACCTGCCACGCCGGGGAGGGCGACGGGCCCCATTCCATTCATCAGGCCCTGCATGACGTGGGCGCGCAGCGCATCGGTCACGGCACGCGCCTCGCCGAGGACCCGGCGCTGCTCGAGGAAGTCGTGGCGCGCAAGATTCCGCTCGAGATGTGTCTCACGAGCAACGTGCACACGCACGTGGTCCCATCGGTGGCGGAGCATCCCTTCAAGCGCTATTTCCAGCAGGGCGTCGTGGTCACGTTGAACACCGACGGACCGCTGACCGACGGGATCAGCCTGACCGATGAGTATTTCCTGGCGCATGCCGTGTTGGGCCTCTCGCCCGACGAGCTGCAGCGCGTGGTGTTGAACGCCTGCGAGAGTGCGTTTCTGCCGGAGTACGAGAAAGTCGCACTGGTGTCCCGTGTGCAGAGCGAGCTCGACGAACTCGGGGGAAGGGGGGGGGGAGCTCCGTGACCTCATGGCGCCGGTTCACCTGGGCGTTCGCAGCGACGTGCATCTGCGCAGGGATCGTGTTCACCCTGCCGCGCTACATGAACCGGGCGATCGGTGCGACAATCCACGCCTTCACCCAGGACACCACACCGCGCGCCACCCAGGACACCACTAAGGCTCAGGTAGCGCAGCCCGCAGCGCCGGTGGCCGCGACCCCCCGTTCACTCGGCGCCCGTCTCACGGGCGTTTTCGGTCTCATTCTGATCCTCGGCATCGGTGTCGCATTCTCGCGTAACCGGCGCGCGATCAGCCGGCGGGTCGTCGCGTGGGGTGTCGGCCTGCAGCTCCTCTTCGCGATCTTCGTGCTCCGCGTGCCCGTCGGGCAGACGATCTTCCGCTGGCTTGGTGCCACGGTCACAAAGATTCTCGGCTTCTCCTATGCCGGCTCTGAATTCGTGTTTGGTGAGATCGGCAAGCAGCACTCGAGTCTCGGCGTCGTGTTCGCGTTTCAGATCATGCCGGCGATCATCTTCGTCTCCGCGCTGTTCGCCATCATGTACTACCTCGGCATCATGCAGATCGTGGTGAAGGCATTTGCCGTGGTGATGAACAAGATCTTGGGCGCGAGCGGTGCGGAGAGCCTCAACGTCGCGGCCTCGATCTTCATGGGGCAGACCGAAGCCCCGCTGACGATTCGCCCCTTCCTGCCGCGCATGACGCGTTCCGAGCTGATGACGGTGATGACGGCGGGGATGGCGCACGTGTCCGGCTCGATCATGGCCGCGTACATCGCGTTCGGAATCGAGGCGAGGCATCTGCTCACGGCGGTGATCATGACCGCGCCGGGCACGATCATGATGGCCAAGATCCTCGAGCCCGAGACCGAGGTGCCCGAAACACTCGGCGGCGTCAAGGTCGATATTCCGCGGACCGATGTGAACGTGCTCGACGCCGCGGCGCGCGGGACGAGCGAGGGCCTGCATCTGATGCTCAACGTGATCGCCATGCTGATTTCCTTCATCGCGCTCATCGCGCTCGTCAACGGCGCGTTCGGCTGGATCCACGGGTTCGCGCCCTGGTTTCCGGAAACGCTGCAAACGGTATTGGGCTGGGTCTTTCGTCCCATCGCGTGGGTCATGGGCGTCCCATGGCATGACAGTGGGGTCGTCGGCTCACTGCTCGGCGAACGCATGGTGATCAACGAATTCATTGCATACGCCCACCTCGGCCCGCTGAAGGGAACGCTGGACCCGGTGTCGTTCACGATCGCCACGTTCGCCTTGTGCGGCTTCGCGAATCTGAGCTCCATCGGCATTCAGATCGGCGGCATCGGCGCGCTCGCGCCGGACCGCAAGCACGATCTCGCGCGCCTCGGCTTCCGCGCGATGATCGCGGGCACGCTGGCCAACTTCCTGTCGGCCACATTGGCTGGAATCCTGCTGTGATGGTGAAGGAGACGGGCAAGACGGGCGGTGTTGGTCAAGCAACGGCAGTCGTCAGGAAACGGCTCGGCAACCTCAAGCCGCGGGTCGCGATCGTCCTGGGTTCCGGATTGGGGTTTCTCGCCGATGAAGTCGCGCAGCCCATCCGGATCGCCTACAGCACGATCCCGGGTTTTCCTGAGCCGGGTGTGGCAGGACATAAAGGCGAGCTCGTGGCGGGAGAGCTTGCAGGCGTCCCGGTCATCGTGCAGGCGGGACGCTTTCATCTTTATGAGGGGCACTCCGCCGCGACCGCCGGGCTCCCGGCACGCGTATTCGGCGAGCTCGGCATCGAGATCCTCATTGTCACGAACGCCGCGGGAGGGGTGCGCCGCACCTTTCCGGGCGGCACCCTCATGCTGATCGCGGACCACATCAATCTCATGTGGCGCAACCCGCTGGCCGGACCCTCGCAGCCCGGCGAAGAGCGGTTTCCCATCATGCACGATTGCTACGATCGCGACCTGAGAGTCCTCGCCCGCACGATCGCGCGAGACATGGGCATCGCCCTGGAAGAGGGCGTGTACGTTGCGCTGCTTGGCCCGTCCTACGAGACGCCTACCGAAGTGCGGATGCTCGAGCGCCTGGGGGCAGACGCCGTGGGGATGTCCACCGTGCCCGAGGTACTCGTTGCCCGCTCGCGCGGGATGCGGTGCCTGGGGTTTTCCATCATCACCAACCCGGGTGCCGGTATCACCGGCGAGGCCCTGTCACACGAGGAGGTTCTGGCCGTCAGCGAGCAGGTCGCCCGCCGGCTGTCTGTCCTATTAAAAGGAATACTGCGCCGGCTGATGCCGGGTTGAGCCTCGCGAGTTCCTGACGGTCTGTTTGCAACCCTTTTCCAACTCCTTCTGTCCTATGGATTAACCGCCGCGCGCTCGCCGTCAGCGTTCGCGACCGGGGGCACCATTCAACCTCAGCTCCGGACGCATATGCCGACGACGCTTGCACTGCTTCTCGCTCTGGCGGGCACTCCGCCGCCTGCTGTTGCCGTCGATTCTCCGCCGCCGCCTCTGCCCGCGCCGCAGCTGGTGCGTGCGATTCGCCTGAGCAGCGGCCAGGCCGTCACCATCGACGGCGTCCTCAGCGAGCCGCTGTGGCAGACTGCCGACCGGATTACGGGATTCACGCAGCGCGACCCTACCGAGGGTGCCGCGGCCAGCGAGAGCACGGTCGTGTACATCGCGTACGATGACGCCGCGCTGTATATCGGCGCCCGGCTGTACGACGCGCATCCGGATTCGATCATCGCGCGCCTCGCCCGCCGCGATCAGGGCACGAATTCGGATCGGTTTCAGGTGTTCATCGATCCCTATCACGACAAGCGGAGCGGGTTCTACTTCGGTGTGACGGCCGCCGGCACGCTGCACGACGGCACGCTCTTCAACGACGAGTGGGACGACGACAGCTGGGACGGCGTGTGGGAAGCCAAAGTCACCCGTGATCCCACCGGCTGGACGGCGGAGCTGCGCATCCCGTACTCACAGCTGCGGTTCGTGCGACAAAGCCAGTATGTCTGGGGCATCAACTTTCGGCGTGACATCGCGCGGAAGAACGAGTTCGACTACCTCGTGTACACGCCGAAGAACGGCACCGGATTCGTCTCGCGCTTCCCGGACCTGGTGGGTATCGAGCGCATCGAGCCGCCACGCCGCATCGAGGTGATGCCCTACGCGACGACGCGGGCGGCGTTTACCCCGCATGCGAAGCTCGACCCGTTCAACGACGGCTCGCAGGTCGATCCGGGCTTCGGGGCGGACGCGCGGTTGGGCCTCGGGTCGAACCTGACGCTCAACGTCTCGGCGAATCCGGACTTCGGCCAAGTCGAAGTCGATCCCGCAGTGGTCAATCTCAGCGATGTCGAAACACAGTTCAGCGAAAAGAGGCCGTTCTTTGTCGAGGGCTCGTCGATCTTCAATTTCGGGTTTGGTGGCCAGCGCAATTTTTGGGGCTTCAATTGGTCGGGCCCGAACTTCTTCTATAGCCGGCGGATCGGGCGTTCTCTGGGCGCCTCCGCGCCGCCCAACGGGTACGTAGACGCGCCCAGCGGGGCGCACATCCTCGGCGCAGTGAAACTCACCGGCAAAGTCGCCGGCAGCTGGAACGTCGGCGGGGTGACGGCTGTGACCGCGCGTGAGCAAGCCACCCTGGTGGACAGCACGGGCCGGCGTTGGAGCCAGGAGATCGAGCCGCTCGCGGGCTACGGGGTATACCGGGCGCAGAAGGAATTCGACAAGGGCCGGGAAGGGCTCGGGTTCATGACGACCTTCACGGCGCGTTCGTTCGACGATCAAGTGCTGCGCGATGTGCGCAACGGTAGCGCACTCATGTTCGGCTCGGACGGCTGGGTGTTCCTCGACGGCAAGAAGCGCTGGGTTGCCACCGCCTGGGTCGCCGGTTCGCGGATCGCGGGGTCGCCGGCGCAGATCACGGCCGTGCAACGCAGCTCCACGCACTACTTCCAGCAGCCGGACAACGAGCACGTCACCGTCGACACGTTGGCGACGGCGCTCTCCGGCGGTGCCGCGCGCGTGACGCTCGCCAAGCAGGGCGGCAACACGTTCGTCAATTCCGCCGTGGGGGTGATCTCGCCGGGATTCGACGTCAACGATCTGGGCTTTCTGTCGCGCACCGGCTACGTCAACATGCATTTCGGCGGCGGCCGGACCTGGACCAAGCCCGGCAAGCTGTTCCGTTATGCGGAGGCGGGCGGCGCCGTGTTCCGCAACTACGACTGGGACGGCAACATCATCTGGTCGGGCCTGTTCCAGTTCGGCTACGTGCAGCTGCACAACTATTGGGGCCTGAACTGGAACCTCGCGTACAATCCGTGGACGGTGTCCAACCGGCTTACGCGCGGCGGCCCGCTCGCCCTCATCCCGCCCGGATATCAACTGGGCCTCGATCTGAACAGCGACAACCGCAAGCAGCTCTCGGTCAACGCCGGCGGCGGGACGTATTACCGCTCGAGCGCCGATTACGATTGGTACTCGTACCTCAACCTGCAATTCTTGCCCGCGCCGAATGTCTCCCTGACCCTGGGGCCGAATCTGACGGGGGCGAACTACGCGCTCCAGTACGTGGACGCGGTCCCCGATTCGACGGCCACCGCGACCTATGGGACGAGCTATGTCTTTGGACGACTGCGCCAGACCGAGCTCTCGGCCGGCATCCGCATGAACTGGACGTACACGCCGACGTTGTCGCTGCAGGTGTACGCACAGCCGCTGATTTCGGCGGGCAAATACGATCAGTTCAAGCGGCTCGCGCGCCCGCGCAGCTACGAGTATGACTCGACGGCGGCGCCCTACAATCCCGACTTCAACTTCAAGTCGCTGCGCGGCAACGCGGTGCTGCGCTGGGAGTACATGCCGGGATCGACGCTGTTCCTGGTGTGGACGCAGGCCCGGCAGGCGTGGGACGACAGCGGCGAATTCGACTTCGGCTCTTCGATGCAGCGGATGATCCGGGCGCCCGCGGCGAACATCTTCATGCTGAAGGTGACGTACTGGTGGAATCCGTAGCCTAGAGACCTTCGCTGGGTGGTCGGCGGGGCGCGGGCACGAAGTGGTTGAGTGGCCCGTGCCCCTCTTTGCGTCCGAGCCCGGGAGCTGCGGCAATCGCGCGATGCACGAAGTCGAGCGCGTCGGTGACGGATTGCTCGAGCGAGCGACCGAGCGCCAGGCCCGCCACGATGCCTGCCGACAGCGTGCAGCCGGTTCCATGCGTTGAGGTCGTCTCGATCCGCGCGTGCGTGAAACGGCGCACGGCGCTCTGCTGCACCAGCACATCGACAATCGTGTCCGTGCCCGTGAGGTGACCGCCCTTGATGAGCGCCGCCCGAGCGCCGAGCTCGACGAGGAGATGGCCCGCGCGCTCCATCTGATCCGGCGTGCGCACAGCGTCCTCGATGAGAATCTCCGCCTCATTCAAGTTGGGCGTGACGAGCGCGGCCAATGGCACGAGGCGCCGTGCGATCACCGTCTCCGCGTCGCGGGCGAGCAGCCGGTCACCCGACGTCGCCACCATCACGGGATCGAGGACGTAATTGGGCAGGCCGTGTTCGGCGATGCGACCCGCGACCGTCTCGATGATCTCCGCCGAGCCGAGCATTCCCGATTTGACGGCATCGGGCGGCAGATCCGCGGCGAGCGCGTCGATTTGCCGTCCGACCAGGGCCGCGGGGAGCGCCTGCCAATCGAGTACCTGGACGGTGTTCTGGGCGGTGACTGCCGTAACGGCGCTCGTGCCGAACACGCCGAACTGATGAAACGTCTTCAAATCGGCCTGAATCCCGGCGCCGCCGCCTGAGTCCGAGCCTGCAATCGTGAGGGCGATCCTCATGGAAACGCTCGTGGCTTGGCGAAAGCAACGGGGCAGGCAATTTTAGGGGCACCCATGGCCAGTACGAGAACGCGCATCGGGAGTAATCTGCAGACGACCGTCCGTGATCTTCAACGGCGCAAGGCGCGGGGCCGCCGCGGCCTGGCGGTCGTCGAAGGCGTGCGCCTCGTCGAGGAGGCGCTGGCGGCCGGTCTCGAGTTCAAGGGGGCGCTCGTCGCTCCCGAGCTTGCCCGCACCACGCGCGGCCAGTCGCTCGCCGCCGAGCTGGCGAGTCACGCCGTCCCGATCGAAGAGGTCGGGTCGCGCGCGTTCGCGGAGCTCGCGGGGACCGAGACGCCGCAGGGCATCCTCGCGATCGTGCAGCCGCGCGCGTGGGCGCTCAACGACGTGACCGGGGGTCCGATTCTCGTCGTGGACGGCGTGCAGGATCCGGGCAACGTCGGGACGCTGATTCGCACGGCGCACGCGCTCGGGGCGTCGGCGAGCCTGCTGTTGCGCGGCAGCGCCGATCCGATGAACCCGAAGGCGTTGCGCGCGGCGATGGGGGCCACGTTTCGTCATCCCGTCGTCCAGCTCGACGACGCACCGTTCATTGCGTGGGGCCGCGAGCGCGGCCTGCTCCTCTGGGCGGCTGCCGCCGATGGGGTGCCGCTGCCGCGCGCACTGGAAGCGCGCGCGCGGAAGGAGCTTATCGCGGTGATGGTGGGCAACGAAGGAGCCGGTATCCGGCCACACCTCAATGAGCTCGCCGCGCAGCGCGTTGCGATTCCACTCGCGCGCGGCGCGGAATCGCTGAACGTCGCCGTCGCGGCCGGCATTCTGCTGTACGAGGTGCTGCGTGGGCGCTGACCCGCTGATCGTCGCCGGCGCGGTCCTGCTCGGACTCTGCGTCGGCAGTTTCCTCAACGTCTGCATCCTGCGACTGCCGCGCGATCAATCGCTGCTGCGGCCGCGCTCGAC
>DAIQBJ010000005.1:0-27440 GCA_036781225.1 Gemmatimonadales bacterium
GTGCGTCAAACAGCCTGACACGAGACGGTGCCCGCCCGGCCGGGTCGCGTCCCCTGGACCACTGGAATCACGGGCAATCTCGCGACGTCGAGTGCGCGAGCAATGTCCATGAGCTGAACGAAGCACGTCGTCGGGTGAATCCGGTCGAGGAGTGTGGAAAATGCGCTGTAACAGGCGCCGCCCTCGACCTCGGCGTGCACGGTGAGGACGTTCAGACGGTCGTCGTTCAGCGAACGTTGCATTGCGTCGACCGCGTCGTCCTCGCTCATCCCCAGCCCGAGAAGCTCGTCGAGCGCCGGTGCCGTCGTGGGAATCTCCGGCAGTCGACCCTCGACGCCATCGATTCGAGGCCGGTAGGGGCGCACGCCGCGCGTGCTGGAGTGATACGTAAACGGGCCGCGATCGAGGCAGACAAGGCTGGCCGCGGAACACTGCCATCCTGGCGCGGCGAACCCTTCAGGATCGCGGCCGACGATGTCACGGAACACGGCGACTGCTCGGTCCATCTCAGCCGCCACCTCGCCCGCTTCGAGCGAGACGACGCGGTCGTGCCAGTAGATGTGGTCGTAGCCATGGACGCCGAGCTCGTGTCCTTCGGCGACCGCGCGGCGGAGCACGTTCGGGAACGAGCGTGCAATCTGGGGCCCGGGAAGCAGCGTCCCGTACAGCATCGTTCGTACGCCGTAGAGGCGTAGCGCCCGGCTGCGGAACATCTTGCGAGCGAACCCCTTATGGGTGAAGAGGCGCCGCACCGCCCTTCCCGAGTGATCCGGACCCATTGCGATATAGACGCTGGCGGGCACCCGGCGGCGCCCTAACGCGTCGAGCAGCCTCGGCAACCCGGTGGCCAAGCCGTGATACGTATCAACATCGACCTTGAGGGCCACACGCATGGCGCGCGAAACGGGGCTGGTCGGGCGAAGCCCGGTTTACTCGTGGCCCGCCGGCGCGGCGACCTTGGCTCGGAAGTAGTCGATCGTGTGCCGCAGGCCCTCGTCCAGCGTCACGCGTGGTGTGACGCGCAGCAAGTCTTCCATCCGGCGGATGTCGGGGACCCGACGCGAAATGTCCTCGTAGCTTGTGCCGTAGACAGTCTCGGGCGCGATGAACGCGATCGACGAGGAGGACCCGGATACTCGAATGATCCGCTCCGCCAGCGTCCGGACCGACACCTCGGCGTCATTGCCAACGTTGAACACGCCGCCGACGGCCTCCGGCAGAAGACCCGCGGCGACGGTCGCCGTGATCGCGTCGGACTGGTACGTGAAGCAGCGGGTCTGGCTACCGTCCCCGACCACGGTGAGCGGCTCGCCGGCGAGCGCCTGACCGACGAAGATCGTCACGACCCGACCGGCGCCCATCCTGTCGAGGCGAGGCCCATAGACATTGAAGTAGCGCAGGATCGTCACCGGCAGTCCGCGCTTTGCATAGGCGAAGCAGAGGTGCTCTCCGACGGCCTTCGAGGTCGAGTAGCACCATCGATCGATCGAGGTCGCGCCGAGTACCCGATCATCCTCCTCATGCCACGGCACCTTCGGATTCCGGCCATAAACTTCGGAGGTCGAGGCGAAGACGATGCGTCGCCCATGCTTGTGCGCGATCTTCAGCACGTTCTCGGTACCATTCACGTTGACGTCGAGGACCAGGTGCGGGTCGACCACGTAGTACTGGACGCCGACAACAGCGGCGAGGTGATAGACGAGATCGACACCGGAAATTAGCTCGTCCAGGACCCCCTCGTTGAGGACGCTGTCCTGCGAGATATGCAGCCGCGTGTGACGAAGCCGATGCTGCAGCTTTGCCGTCGGCCCCTCGTCCAGGACGAACACCTCATCTCCGCGGTCAAGAAACGCGTCGACGAGATGTGAGCCAAGAAAGCCCGCTCCCCCGGTAACGAGCACTCTCATACGCACTCTCCCAGTTGGTGTCCACTCCGGGCCCCGACCGCGGCAGCCCACTCTCGTGCATCAGTCTCCGGCTTGCCCTCGACCTGAACTCGCTCGAGGCGCAATGCCCCCCGTCCGGTCCCGGCGCGGACGCCGTCCGCCACAACCTCTAGGCGCCCTGGCGGAAGATCGAGCCGATTCTCTTCTGGTCGTCCCCACCAGATGAACAGTCGGCGACCCGCGTGAATGGTGAACGCGCCCGGATAGGGGTGCGTGACCGCTCGGAGCAGGTCGTAGATCCTTCGCGCCGGCCAATGCCATTCGATCCTGCCGTCTTCGGGCGTCCGGCCACCGTAATAGGACGCGTGGCGCTGATCCTGAGGCATCCGCGGCGCTCGCCCTTCGCGCAGGCACGGGTAGGTTTCGCGGAACAGCTTCCGAGCCTCGCCCGTCGCCCAACGATGGAGGGACAGGGCCGTATCCTGGTCGCCGATCGGAAACCGACGCTGCGCCACGACATCGCCCCGGTCGGGCTTCTCGACCATGTAGTGCAGGGAGACGCCGGTCTCCGCTTCTCCGTGCACGAGGACCCAATTGAGGGGCGACCTTCCCCGATACTTGGGTAGCGCAGAAGGATGAAGATTCAACGCTCCGCGACGCGGAATCTCGAGCAGCTCGCGAGGCAGCAGCGTTCGATACATGAATGAAAACAGGAAATCCGGCGCGTGAGCACGCAGGCGGGCAGCGAGATCGGGCGAGTGGACGTCCGCATCTTCGAGCACCGGAATGCTGTGACGCACGGCCAGCTCGCGAACCGACGGCCACCAGACGTTCTCGTCCGGTCGATCTCGGTGCGTGATCACGAGAGCAACCTCATCGCCCGTGGCCAGCAGCTCTTCGAGACAAACAACACCGATAGCGTGGTATGCGAACACGATGTTTCGGAGCCGACTCACGGGCGTGTCCCCCGGCCCCCCGGGCGAACCGACTCGATCACGTAGCGCGGGCGACGTCGAACTTCGAGATAGATACGCCCCACATACTCTGCGACAAGGCCGACGGCGAGGAGAACGACGCCGAGGAGGATGATCAACACCGCGAACAACGCGAAGACGGGCCCAAGGTCGGGTTTGACGGGAACGCGCCCGGCGAGGAGACCCAGGCCGAAGACGAATCCGCCGACGGTCGTGACGATTCCGACGAGACTGACGATTTGAATCGGAACCATCGAGAACCCGGTTAGCCAGTCGAAACCCAACCGCATGAGCCGGAGCATCGAGTACCGCGAATGACCGAACCGCCGCGGTTCGTGAGCCACGGGCACCTCAGTCACACGCCGAGCGAGCATCGCGCCGAGCGCCGGAATGAACAGCGAGCGGTCGCCTACGCGGAGGACGCGGCGGACGACCTTTCGACGATAGGCGCGGAGCATGCACCCGTAATCGGCCTGGTGATTGGAGAACACGCGGACGAGCGTGCCGAGCGCCTTTCGACTGAGAGCATCCTTGCGAGCTTGGCGAAGGCCGCCGACGACATCGAATCCTTCGCGGATCTTCGTGAGGAGCTTCGGAATTTCCTCGGGTGGGTTTTGGAGATCGGCGTCGAGGGTGACGACGATGTCGCCGCGCGAGACACGAAAACCCGCGAGCACGGCGGCGTGTTGGCCCGCGTTGTATGCGAGATTCACCAGCGTCACTCGAGGGTCCGATCGCTGAATCACGTCGAGGAGTCGTTCGGATTCGTCCGTCGACCCGTCGTTGACGAATACGATCTCGGCCGGCTCTGTCATGGTCGCGAGGACCGCGGCGAGTCGGCGATAGAGCTCGGGAATACTCTGCTCTTCGTTGAAGACCGGAATGATCACGCTCAGCGACGGCCCGGAGGCCGGACGCTCAGCGACGTCGCGCGCGGACGATACGCCGGACACTATCAATGACATCGTCCTGGTCCTTCTCCTCGAGAGAGGGAAAGAGCGGCAGCGAGAGGAGGCTTCGGGACGCGAACGACCTCCTCGATTTCTTCGTCGCCGATGGACGGGCGCGAGAAGGGGACAGTGCGAGCGGAGGGGAACGTCGCAGGGTCAGGAGCGAAGAGCCGTGGAGTGGTCACAGGCTAGCGGGGATCGGACCACAAACCGGCCGCACTGTCTCCTTAAGATTCCTTAAGATTCGATTAGTTACAATGACGCGATGATAGCACTCCTCGATGCACCAGCACGTCGACTATGAGACTGTTCCCCGCATCCAATTCGCCGCGGTGACCCTCGCGCGACGTCGCTGCGGCATCGCGGCGGGCATCAGCCTGTGTGTCGTCGTCGCAGCGGTGATGACTCTGCATGGATTAGGTCGGCGTCCGCTGCTCGATGCGGAGGCGCGCTATGCGCTCGTCGCGCAAGAAATGCTGGCCAGCGGCGACTGGATTCAGCCTCGCCTCGACACGCTTCCCTACTACGAGAAACCGCCGTTGTTCTATTGGACCATCGCGCTGTCGTATCGCGCATTCGACGTCAACGAGTTCGCATCGCGGCTGCCTTCGGCGCTGGCGCACGTGACGACGACCCTCGTCGTGTTCGTGCTCGCGCGAATTCTGCTCGGCGCAGGCGGTGGGACGTTCGCAGGACTGATCTACGCGAGCGCGGTTGGCCCCGTGACGTACGCGCGCTACAGCTTTCCTGACGCGCTGCTCGTTCTGTGCCTCACTGTCTCCTTGCTCGGTCTTACGCAAGCCAGCCGCGGCCGGGACGGCTGGGCTCTCTTCTATCTCGGCGCCGCCGCCGCTGGACTCACAAAGGGCTTCTTGGGCTTGGTAATACCGTTCGGCGCGGTTGTCATCTACCTGGTTGTTACCCGCGACGCCACGATCATCGCGCGGCTGCGCCCAGTCTGGGGCGCGGTCATCTTGCTCGGCCTGTTCCTTCCCTGGCACGTGGCCCTAGCGCTCCGCGACCCGGCGTTCGTGCATTTCTACGTGATCAACGAGCACATCTATCGGTTCCTCAACGTGCGCGAGCCAGTCGACTACGTCCCGCTGTCCCTGCCCGCATTCTGGAGCGCGAGCCTGTTCTGGTTCCTGCCTTGGTCGCTTTTCCTCCCCGGCGCGCTGCTCTGGTGCCGCAAGACGACGGCCCGTCCCACACTCGCGCTCATCTGGGCGACGCTCGTCATCGGCTTTTTCAGCGTGGCGCGTTCGCGGCTCGAGCGGTACGGACTCCCCGCGATTCCTGCGTTGGCCGTCGTCATCGGCGGGTACTGGCACGCGCTCGCCGAGGATGCGCAGCGCCGAGCCGCGCTTATCGTGCCGGCCATGCTCATCGTGGCTCTTGGAGTGGCAATGCTCCCCGTGGCCTTCTTGTCAGCGCCGCCTGTCGTCTTCGGCCGCGTCGTCGCGACGCTCGATGGACACTACCGCGAGCATCCCGAACAGGCTCGCCTCTTCGTGGAGGAAGCGGTTCGACTCGCCCGGCCGTTCTCGATCCTGCTGCTGGCCTTCGGACTGAGCACCTGGGCCGCGGCCCGCGCCGGTCGTGGGCGGCTCGCGTTTTGGCTGTGGATCGCCTTTCTGCTCCCCGCGCTCATGTTCGTCGACCGCGCGACCGAGTCCCTCGGCGCCAACCGTTCTCAGCGCGATGCCGCGACGATCATCACGCAACACTGGCAAAATGACGCGCATGTCGTCGTACAGGGACTCTACGACGACGCGATGAGTGTGACGTTCTACACGCGACGCCCGACGTATATCGTCGACAAGGACAGCACCGATCTCGCGTTCGGTTTTCGGCAGGTCCCTGACTCGCCCCTGAGCTTGACGTCGGCGCAGCTGGACGAGCTCTGGCGATCGCCACGGCCGATCTTCCTTCTCACGAGCCGCCGTCCTTTACCGCGTGAGTCGTATCTGCTCCTCGACAGCCCGACCTATGCGCTGGTGACGAACCATCGTCCGCCGCCGACACCCAAGGGGGAATGATGCTGCAGCAGCTGGTGCGGGCCGCTTGTCGGTGGCCCGTTCTGACGTTGGCGTTGGGCGTCACCCTCGCCGCGCTTTCCGTCTGGCTGGCGTTCGCCAGGCTGACCTTCGCGACCTCAACCGCCGATCTCTTGCCGCGCGGGCACGCCGACATGTCGCGGTTCCAGGAGTACGAGCGACTGTTCGGTGACGTCGACGAGCTCATCATCGTCGTCGAGGCGCCGGCGCTGGAGGACGCGAAGGCGTACGCCGCCCGGCTCGTGCGCGAGCTCCGTGAGCGCAGGATCCCGCTCAGCAACGCAACGTACCGGATCGATGCCACGCCGTTCGAGGGACGGGCGCTCCTCTATCTCCCCACACAGAAGCTCCAGGAGATCCGCGATCGGCTCTTCGACTACCAGGACTTCATGGAGAGCTTCGCGGCCCGGCCAACCGTCGATCAGCTCGTCGACGGCCTGGCCACACAGATCGCCCGCTCCTTCGCCACGGGCTTTTTTGACCTCGGCCTGGGCGACAACACGAGAACCGAGAACGACCTGCGCTTCATCGAGGATCTCGTCGGCCAGCTGTCCACGCGGTTCCAGCGAGCGGACCGCTACCGATCACCGTGGTCGACGTTTTTCTCGATGGCCACCGACGACAGTAGCGCCGGCTACTTCCTTTCCGACGACGAACGCCTGCTCTTCATCATGGCACTGCCCGAGAGCCGGGAGGGCAGCTTCACAGTCGACGAGGACGTGATCAACGGCGTGCGAGCCGTCATTCGCGGCTTGCGGTCGCAATTTCCGGCCATTCGCGTCGGCGTCACCGGCAAGGCCGCGCTCGCGAACGACGAGATGGTGTCGGCATTCCGCGACAGCCAGGTGGCGAGCGTCGTCTCGTTCGCGCTCACGCTGGGCCTGCTCCTCGCGGCGTTCCGGCGTGTCGGCAAGCCGATCGTGATGTGCGCGCTGCTCGCCGTGAGCCTCTGTTGGGCCATCGGCTTTACGACACTCGCCATCGGTCACCTCTCGCTCTTTTCGGTGATGTTCGTCTCCATCGTGATCGGAATCGGCATCGACTATGGAATTTACGTCCTCTTCCGTTACGAGGAAGAGCGGCTCATCGGACGCACGCTGCGTGAGGCTCTCGAGATCACCGCCGCGCGCACCGGCCCGCCGATGCTCCTCGGCGCGGCCACCGCATCCGGCACGTTCTACGTGCTCGCGCTGACCGACTTCCGCGGCGTGCAGGAACTCGGCATCATCGCGGGTACCGCCATTCTGTTCTCCTGGCTGGCAATGATGACCCTGTTCCCCGCCGCGCTCGTGCTGATCGATCGCCGTCACGCCGAACGCGTGCGGCCCGCCACACCCCGCGCCGTCGGCGTTGCGCGCATCGAGGTGCCCCTCGTCGAGCGCCTGGCCCTGTCTCCGCGCGCGGTGCTCGCGGTGGCCGTGGGCCTCAGCGCGCTGTCACTGTGGAGTCTGCGCAGCGTCAGCTTCGACTACAACCTGCTCAACCTCCAGGCGGAAGGCACGGAATCGGTCGTGTGGGAGAAGCGTATCCTTTCGACATCCGGGCGCTCGGGCTTCGCTGGGCTCGCCACGGCGTCCTCGCTCGAAGCGCTGCGCGAGAAGCAGATCGCGTTCGAGAAACTATCCAGCGTCTCCGAAGTGCACTCGGTCCTCGATATGATTCCCGCGGAGCAGGAAGCGAAGCAGAAGATCATCCACGACTTCGCGCCGATCGTGGCACCCGTGCGCATCGCACGTCCTCGATCAATCGACGTGCCGCGCCTGCTCGCCGGCCTCGAGACCCTGGACCGGCGGCTCGATATCGCGAAGGCGGATTCCAGCGGTGAGGGCAAACGGCGACTCGGCAAGCTCACCGACGACATCCGTTGGTTGATCCATAGGATCCGGCAGGGCGATCCGGACAGTGTGCGGAACACGCTGGCAGCATTCCAGCAACCGCTGTATGGCGACTTCGTGCGCAGCATTCAGCGGCTGCAGTCCAACCTCGCTCCAAAGCGTGTCGGGCTCGATGACGTCCCGCCAGACCTCAAGCACCGCTACTACAACGACGCCAAGGGGCTATTTCTGCTCCAGATCCATCCCTCCATCAACATCTGGGACCGCGACGGCGCCCGATCATACGTGACGGAGCTGCACCGGGTGGATCCGGAAGCGACGGGGACGCCAGTCATCACCTACGAGTCCATCCGCCTCATGGAGCGCGCCTATCGGCGGGGGACGCTCTACGCGGTCGTGCTGGTCACCCTCGTGATCGCACTGGCGATCCGCCGGGTGCACGAGGCGTGCCTCGCGCTGCTGCCGCTCGGGCTTGGCCTCCTGTGGACGGTCGGGCTCATGTACGTCTTCAGCCTCAAGTTCACGCTGGGCAATATCTTCGGCCTGCCGCTGATCCTGGGTTCCGCGTGTGAATACGGTATGGCCGTCGTGGTCCGTTTCATGGAAGACCGCAGCCAGCACGGTCCGCTGGTCGCCCGGAGCACGGTCATGGGCGTGCTCGTCGCCGGCCTCAGCACAGTTTCGGGTTTCGGCAGCCTCATGGTGGCGAAGCATCGCGGCATGTTCGGGCTGGGCCTGCTTCTCACGCTGGGTACGATCGCCAGCCTGGCCGCCGCGCTCGTTGTTCTGCCTGTCCTGCTACGCATCGTCCAGCAGAGGCGCGACGCGCGATGTCCCGTCGGCCCGAAAACTCTCGTTTAGTACGCCGACGCGTGAAGAATGCGTCAGGTCCGCTTAAGACTTTCTTCACGGTCACCGACGAACTTGATGACGTTGAGGCGGTGGGGATTCAAACCACGAGCACAGCGTATGATGACGCGGCACCTGATGGCGCAGGACGCCGCAAATGATTTCACAAGTTGGCGTCACAAGTGGTTGCGCATGACAGAGTCCGTAGTGTCTCGGCAGCCCGGTGCCGCCCACTGGTTATTCGCCCACGTGCCGATGCCGCGACGGGGGGTCGTCATGAAGCTGCGTAGTCACCATCACCACATGATTCACATCAGTTATCCCAACGGGCGATCGCAAGAACTCTGCGATGCATTCGGAATCCCAATTCACTTCGGCAGTAAGCGGGACGCCATGATTCATATCGAGAAGCTATTCTCCACGGTGTTTCGCAATCAGTTTGAGGTCGACGCATACACGACCGAGGGAGTCACGGTCGCACCCGGCTAGCTCAGGATCGGATTCGACCCGTACCCGGACGACCAGCATGTGCCACGCTGGTGGCGATGGTAGCTCAGCGCGACGAGGGACGTCTGCCTCCGGCTACTTCAGCACTCCCGGGGAGGCGATCAACGCCTCCCCGGCGTTTTATCCGAAGCGGCGCTCTCCGGCACATCGCGTGATGTAGACGACGCCCGATGAGGACGCTCGGAATCCTTGCCGTTCGCGCAAGCGAGCTGGAGACCCAGATGCATATGACGAGCGGCGGGGACGCCCTTCCGTCTCCCGCCGCCCGGAACGCAGAAGCAACGCAACCTTGCGGGCGAGGCGTAGGGGTTACGCCTCGCTACCAACAGTGTGAACCGTTGCGCCGCGCTAAGGCAACGCGAATTGTATCGGACGATGTATCGTGCCATGACACGAGCGATCGCTTCGGAAGCACGCGTGAAGACTTCTTCATCTGCGGCACTTAATGCGGACGGCGTGCGGCTCTGCTACTACGATGAGGGATGGTGGCCATCGCGCCTTAAGCGAAAGTGTGCGCTGGGCGAACGCAGCAGAGCATCGGATCTGCGCTGAGTACAGATAGCCTCCATCTCCGTGGTCGGCCCGATGCAACCCCGGTCGAGTCGCGTGGACGAACGGGAGACTATCGCGGTGTGGCAACGTCGAACGTGCCGAAGTTTCCCTGCGGGTGAGGTCGATGTGCCTGCCACGTCCCGACGTTGATGTCGGCGCAACTCGACGAGATTTGGCGGCGATGAACAAAGACCGTCGCGATCTTCAGTACCGTTTGATCATCCTCACCGCCGCTCTCGTGGTGATCCTGGTGTTCGGTTCGTGGCTGGTGTGGACCGACGCTGCGATCTATCAGTGGTTATTTCGCCTCTATAACGATCATGACTTTATGCGGGCGATGCTGGAACGGTGGGGCATATTCGCGCCGCTAGCATTCATACTGATTCAGGCGTTGCAGGTTGTCATAGCACCGATTCCTGGCGATGTGACGGGATTACTTGGTGGTTTCGTATTCGGTCAGCGGCTCGGATTCATCTATTCAAGTGTCGGGCTCACGATCGGTTCTCTGTTCGCCTTCTGGCTCGGACGACGTCTCGGGGCGCCATTCGTGAAAAGAATGACGAGCCCGGCAGTCTGGCAACGTCTCGACTTCATTGTTGAGGCCGAGGGCGCGATCTTATGCTTCATCATCTTCCTTGTTCCCGGCCTGCCAAAAGACACATTGTGTTACCTCTTTGGTGTAAGCCCTTTACCTTTCTGGGTGTTTGCTCTCGTCTCGACATTGGGTCGGATGCCAGGGACATGGGTGCTATCCGCTGGCGGGGCGAGGGTCGCAGGGGCCGAATATACTCAACTGCTGTTATTAAGTGCCGTCGTCACGGCGCTCGCGCTTCCCGTTTACTACTATCGGTCTCGTATCGTCAATTGGCTGCGTCGACGCGTCTGAGTTGGTTCCGTCTCTCGATCGCTTCCGCCCCCATTTACGCGATAATCGCGTGCGAGTCCTTCCCTGCGTCGCTATCTATATTCAGCGCAGATCTTGTGCCCCGACGAAGTCGCCCAGCGTATGCATGTACGCCCCAATTCCCACCAAGCCAACAAGACGAGTCCGATCGCCAGGATGAGAATTCCGAGAATGTGGGCCGCGATCGTCCTCCAACGATCCCTGCGATGGCGCGTCATGTCTGCATCCTAACGGGATGGAAGCGCTGAAGTTGGCGACAATTGTCCTACGACAGCTCATGAAGATCTCTTAATAAGCCAAGGTGTTTTCATCTGCGGCCGAGTCACCGTGCTATCGGCGGAGTGCTGCAGAATCTGTTGACGATTGGCCGGCCGCGAATCTAAAGTCGGGCCGCGCCACCGGAGAGGATATGTGTCCACCGTCGAGGCTCTGCGGCGTTTGCTATCGAGCGTAACCGCCGATGCGCTGTGTGACGCCTGCCTCGCCGCCGCGTGCGCCACCAGCCTGACTGATATGCGCGCAGCGATCAGAATGCTCCTCGACTCTGATCCAGACTTCCATCGCGGATCTTCGTGCTCGAGCTGCCGCCGCACCGTGCCAACGATCGTCTATCGAGAGTCGTGAGTCCGTTCGCGCCCCGTCGGGACGCGGCCACGTCCTGATACATTGCGGCGACCGCTTCGTGCGCTGGAGACCGGAGCGCCGCGACGGCCAACGTCCTAGTTGGACAACAGGGGGCGTGACATGCATTTCTCCTCCCGTCGTTGCTGCCTGGCTCTGATCGGAGCCGCAGTGCTGCCCGCATTCTGCTACGGCGCGGGGCCTGCGGCTGCCCAGGCGATGCAACCGCCGACAGAGTTGCAACGGCCGGCGCTTCAAACGGGGTCGGCCGCGCGATTCAACGAAGACTGGTCCGTCTTGGAGGGCGTGGATCTGGGCGCGACGGATGACTTCTGGGATCGCTTCAAGTTCATGCCTCTGACGCCCGACCAGTCGGTATGGCTCAGCCTTGGTGGCCAGGTCCGCGAGCGCGCGGAGTACTTCCGGCATTTTCTGTTCGGAGCCTCGAAGCCTGACGACACCGACGCCTACCTGCTGTCACGGTTTCGTCTCAACACCGACCTCCACGTGACTCGCTATTTTCGCGTCTTCGCCGAGGGGAAAAGCGCGTTCACGCTGGACCGAGATCTCGAGGGCGGTCGGACAACCGCGTATGTCGACGAATTCGACCTGCTCAACGGCTTCGCCGACATCATGATCCCGCTCGGCGAGCGGGCGAGCGCGACGCTGCGCGGTGGTCGTCAGGAGCTGCTCTTTGGATCGCAGCGCCTCGTCGGGCCCGGCGACTTCTCGAACGTCCCGAAGACCTTCGACGGCGCCGCCGCGTACGTCCGCGCCTGGGATTGGACAATCACGCCGTTCTGGGCAATGGCAGTCCCCATCGTTCACAAGTACCGCTTCAACGAGTCGACGATCGATCAACAGCTCTTCGGCGTCTTCGCCACGCGCCCGACCGCGGCCGTTGGACGGGCGCCGGCATCCGGCACGGTCCGGCCCCTGTATGGGGAAATCGACCTCTACTGGCTCGGCGTCAACAACGCGAACGCCACCTTCAACGGCACCTCGGGGAGAGAGATCCGCCACACGCTCGGAGGGCGGACCGCAGGCAAGATCGGCCAGACGGACCTCGACTTCGACGTGGAGGCGGCAGGCCAGTTCGGGTCGATCGGAAGCCACGACATTGCGGCCGGGATGCTCACCGCAGTGCTCGGATACACGCCGCGGGTGCCATGGCTCGCTCGTGTCTACATCGAATTCGATTATGCGAGCGGCGACCGTCGTCCTGGCGGCACCGTCAACACGTACAACCAACTCTACCCGGACGCCCATGCCTTCCTCGGGTACATCGACTACATCGGGCGGCAGAACGTCATCAGCGGCAATGGAGGTGTGATCGTTGCGCCGGTTCGCAACCTCACGCTGTCGCTTCAGCAGTACTTCTTCTGGCGCGCATCTGATCACGACGCCGTCTACAACAAGGCAGGAGGCGTTCTCCGGCCCGGGACCGGGACGACGGCGCGGTACGTCGGGGCCGAGACCGATTTCCTGGCCACGTATAACGTCACGCGACATCTACAGCTCTACGGCGGATACAGTTACTTTTCTGCCGGCGACTTCTTCGAGAAAACCGGCCCGCACAAGGACAGCCACTTCCTGTACGCGGCGGTGGAGTACACCTTCTAAGCAGGAACCTCCATGACACCTCCTCCTTCGCCATCCGCACAATGAGCCTCGCGATCTTCTTCATCCGACGAGCTTACCGTCCTCTCTCGGGCTCGTGCACGAAAGCCAGGTCGGCCGAATATTCGGACATTACGGGGTCAAGCCGTACCCCCGCAATCGATGAGGCTGTCGACCCAGGCGCAGCCCTCGCGCAAACCCGCCTCATCTGCGTCGGACTCGGTGCGATGAGGCATGCCGACGTCGCCGGCCTTCGAGTCCGCCTCAGATGCATCGACGACCCTTACGGCGCTCCAACGCGAGCGCCATTCTCCTGACGCGTGTTCTCGGGAGATCGCCGTGACGATGTAACCGCGATGCACCGTCTGCTTCACGCGCGGTCCGGAGGCATCGTCGCGGGATTCTAATGTTCCGAGTTGTCGAATCGGGCTGGTACTTAGTCTCAAAACAGGTGTTGGGCGAATCGCTGGCAGGAGCCTGAGGTCACTACACAAGAATCACCGATTCTCGCGGCGGACGCCTTACGGCGGCAACTCGTCCGTCAACGTCCAGTCGCGTGGCGCGGGCTTCGAAACGTGGAATTTATTCAGCGCATCCGCTACTCCGCGCTGACTGGCTTCCCACGGACTGCACCGCGCAAGCCGTGTCCGCGCGTGGCCCGCATCAGGGCTGCGCACCTTCGAAGGCGATCGCCCCTGGCCCGACGACCACAGCCAGTCCATCTCGCCGCTGCGGCGGCTCCGGGTCGTCTTGCACCACGGCACAGTCCGATGCTCGGGTGCGTCTTTAGTCAGGGATAAATGTGTCCAGGCATTCCCGACGAATCGAGCCAATCACCCGCTTGGCATACGCGTTTTAATCACTGCTACGCGGACGTCCAATGTCTGGCCATTGCCGTCTCTGACGACGTCCTCGAGAGGCCGGCGCGGCGAGCGGACGGCGGCGTGGCTCGCATATCCGAGCCTGAACACGAATGTCGGCTCCCAGCCGCCCGCGCGCGCGAAGGCCCCAAGAGCCGGACTGAACTCATCACTGCGTCCCAGCATCTGATTCCGGTCGATCATCTCGATAGGCTGATTCAGAGGCTGCGCCGCGAGACCTTGCGCGGTCAGCGCCAGATGCAAGCGCTGCCAGACACGTCCGGCCGCGATGGCTTGCGCCATGTCCAGACGGTCACGCACGAGGAGCATCCCGAAAACCGGCGCCGTCGCTACGTGCACGTCGCGCGTCGCATCGAGCCAGAACCGATCCGTGGTCGCGGCGCCGAGATCAGGAAGCATCTTGCCGACGACTGTAATGAGCTGGCTCGCTCCCGATGCGTCGATTGTGACGCCATCGCGATGGGCGACAATCTCACGCCGGCCGGTGCGCATCCATCGGAAGCTATCTGTCGACATCTCCGGGTCGGCAACGATGCGATCCGTCGCCGCCACGACGATCGCGCCGAGCTCGCGTCTCGCAGCGGCGTCGGTTACGAAAACAACGCGAACCTCCGGGCCCGACGTGAGACCGACGAGCTCGCGCAAATGGTCGGCCGCGATCGGCTTTTCACGATAGGGCCCGCGGTTCGTGCGCCGCTTGGGAATCGCGTCGAACAACGGACCGCGCGACGACCGCCCCGCTCCGAGCGCCATCCGTGCAGCCACGACGGGCTGCTCGCCTGGTGAAGGCGCCAGGCGACCGTTGGCTACTTGCACGTTGGTCATCAACCCGAACGCTTCCGCCGCGCGCACCAGGTTCTCGATGGCACAGCCCAATCCCAGATGCATCTCCCGCCGAAAGGGATCGAACGTGCCGAGGTGGCGGGCGCGATCGGCCAAAACAGTCAGCGAGACGCCAGACACCGCGAACAGCCAGGGCTGCGTGTCGTGCGGGCTGGCCGCAAGGATGGCGGAGCGCAGCGGCCGACGATTGCCGTCATGCTCGCTGCCGCGCCACTCGTCCCAGGGCGCGTATGCGGGTCCGGTCGCTCTCGCGAAAACACCCCGATACCAGGCGCGGGATCCCAGCCCGAACAACGCCAACGCGCCGGCACCACCCGCAATGACAGCCCTTCGAGGCGGCCCCGTGTTCACCGGGTCAGGAGGGCGAAATTGGACAGGTTCGGGCGCCGGATTTACATGGCAACGGCCAAGCACTGTCGGAGATGAAATTCCGGCTGACAATCACCGAAGCTGTCGTCCCGTATTAGACCCGTATTCAGGTCGCTTTACGGCGCGGCTTTCCCCGTCTTTTGTGGAGGGCTCACTCTTTTTGACCACGAGCCGCTCGATTCCCCCGCGGGGCGGCTCCCGACGTCTTCGGCGAACTCTTCTCGGCGTTGACGATCTGCTTGACGGCCCGGTTCGCGGCGCTGCCAATCCGTTCGACGGCGTCAATGGTTCCCCCGACGGCGCCTTGCGCCGCCGCGAGGAGATCGCCTCCGATCTGCTCCGCCGTGCGCATCGTCCCGCGCGCCGCAGCGATCGCGGTCACGCCGACCTCACGGCCGACGTCCCCAGCGCCACTCAAAGTGCGCCCCATGAGGTCGGTCGCTGCGCCCATCACACTGGCTCGCTCGCCGTTCGGTTTCGCCTTGGGTCGGGTCGTCTTCACTCGCTTGGGCATGGTGATCTCCTTCCGTTGATTCTAATTCCGATAGCAACTAGCCCCGATGACTCGATTCGGGGTGATGTCGATGGCAGCATCCTCAGGGAAGACCCACCGCTCGAACACAACACGGCGGGGGCAGACTTCTAGACGGTAACCGTTCGGCGTCAGCGCGCCTGCCTTCGCCTGGAGTTCACCATGCACGCGATGAAGCGTTACGAATTCCCTCAGATCTGCGAGCAGTGACGGCTGAAGCATCCCAGCACTGGCCAAGGCGCAAGACAGAGGACAATTCCGATGTCGTGGGCCAGCGGAATTTACTTCTCGAGTGCTGCCGAGGTCTCCCTCAACTTCTTCGCTAGATCTCTGTACGACCCGCGCGTGATCACCTGCTGGAACTGGGCGCCGTAGTTCTCGATCAAGTTCATGCCGTCGACATCAAACTCGTAGACTTTCCACCGTTCGCCGCCGTGAAGTCTCATCCGATAGGTCACATGACGCTCGCCGCCGTATCGCATGATGGTGGTAGTGCGCACTACTGCGCGTTCGCCCTCAATGCTCTCTCCCAGGAACGTGAAGCGTTCGGCCTGGCCCATTTGGGCCTTCGACGTATAGACCAAGGCAAAGAAGTGGGCGAAGAGCCGAATGAACTCCTCCCGTTCCTCGGGCGTCCGCTCTTGCCACTGTGCGCGAAGCGCGTTCTCGGCGATCGCCGGCCAGTCGAAGATATCGTCCATCGCGGCTATGGCCGCCTGTCGGTCCTCCGGGCGAACGTTCACGGTGGTGCAAATCTTCTGAATTCTTTCGATCCGGTCCCGGAGTTGGTCAGTCGGCGCCCCTGCTACGGCGCGCCACGGCGAGCACAGAGACACCACCACCGCGACCGCAAAGAAGATCGTCAAAGGTAGTTTCATCGCACGGAACAACGCCCTAATGAGGTGCACGTGCCAAAACGTCGGTCGCCAGGGCAATGCTGTCTGGAGACTCTGATACATTTGTGGTCCACAGGGTCATCGCCGGTAGAGCGGGCATGACCTGTGCCAGATTCTCTGAACAAACCTTCACGGGAGAACCCGGAAAAATCGCGGCGGCGACCCCGGTGATGCCCTCAGTGAGGGATCGTCAATTCCACCGCGAGCATCGCCATGTCGACCGCGGCGTCATCAGATAGCACCCCCCCTCGAAGACGACACTGCACGCGCACGCCACTTCCAGTCGGTAGCCGTTCGGTGTTGGGTCGCCCGCTTTGGGTGTGTGTCAGCAGGTCCAGACGGCCTTGGACGAAGGTCGGGTGGCGGAAGCCGCCCTGGTGGCAAGATCTGTGGGCTGAATGTCATTGATGCCACGGCCGCACGGTGCGAAAACATGAGCCCGGGTAGCGGCCCGGACAGGAGGGCGTTCATGACCCCGCGGCGAATTGTGATGGTCGCGATGCCTTGCGCGGAGGTGATGGAGATCGGCGGGACGCTCGACGTCTTCTACGCGGCGAACGTTCTCCTTGCCGAGGCAGGATCATCGGATCCGGGCTATGCCGTCGAAGTGGTATCGCCCGTCGCGGTCGTCCGAAGCTGGCCCGGGCTCTGCATCAAGGCCGAGCGCTCATATCGCTCCGTTCGAGGGCCAATCGACACGCTGATCATCACCGGCACCGACACGGCAGCCGAGGCTACGCAGGATGGCGAGCTTGTCAGCTGGCTCGCGAGCGTGGCGCCGCGGACGCGGCGCTTGGTCGGGCTCTGTACAGGCACATTTGTCCTCGCTGCGGCCGGACTCCTTGATGGTCGGCGAGCGACCAGCCACTGGCTGTTTTGCGACGAGCTCACGCGGCTGTTCCCGAAGATTCACGTTGAACGCGACCCGATCTACGTCCGTGACGGATCGATTTACACCGGTGTGGGCGCAAGCGCCGGCCTGGATTTGGCTCTAGCGCTCGTGGAGCAAGACGTTGGCCGCCGCATCGCGCTCGACGTAGCGAAGCGAGAGGTCTTCTTCCTCAAGCGGCCGGGAGGCCAAGCACAGTTCAGTGTCCAGCTCTCTGCGCAGATCGCCGACCGCGAGCCCCTGCGTGATCTTCAGATGTGGATTGCCGATCATCCCCATGCAGATCTGTCGGTGGACGCCCTGGCGCGCCGCGCAGCAATGAGCCCGCGGAATTTCTGCCGGGTTTTCGTCCGTGAGGTCGGCATGACGCCTGGCCGTTTCGTTGAGCGCGTGCGCGTCGAGGCCGCACGCCGTCTGCTGGAAGAGAGCGCGCGCAGCGCTCCTGAGATTGCCGTGGCGTGCGGATTCGGCAGCGCGGAGACCATGCGACTCGCCTTCCGTCGTGCGCTCGGGGTGAGTCCGAAGACCTATCGGAGCCGCTTCTACAGCACGGTGTAGTCATAGCGGAGGAGGATCCGGCATGGTTGCTCGGGCTGCGCTGAACGAGCTCAGCGCGTCTACTCTCGAGGCCGTACGATCGATCGCGCCGATCATCGACAAACACGTCGAGACCATCGAGCGTGATCGCCTCCTCCCAAAAGAGCTCGTCCGCGCGCTCGTCGATGCCGGCGCATTTCGGATGCTCGTCCCGCGCTCACTCGGCGGCGATGAGCTGGATCCGATGAGCGTCTGTGAGGTGATCGAAGAACTTTCGATTCACGACGGGGCAGTCGGCTGGTGCGCGACGATCGGCGCGTGCAACGGTCTCTTTGGTGGCCTGCTCCCACGGGACGGCGCGGCGGAGATCTATGCCGACCGTGACGTCGTGCTCGCTGGACAGTTTCGCCCGAGCGGAACCGCGGTCCAGGTGGACGGCGGCTATCGCGTCATCGGCCGGTGGCCGTTCGCTAGCGGGATCATGCACAGCCGGTGGCTCATGGGCGGCTGTCAGATCGTGGAACCGAGCGGTGCCGCCACCGGAGCAACGAAGCTGATGTTCATGCCGCGCGAGGACGCGACAGTGGTTGATACGTGGCACGTCGGCGGCCTACGAGGCACCGGCAGTCACGACTTCGAAGCGAAGGACGTCTTCGTCCCGGCCAGCCGCTCCGTGTCGTTCGCCGATCCACCCGTCGAACCGGGCCCCCTCTACAGCTTCCCCTCGATCGCTATGTTCGCCACGATCATCGCCAGCGTCCCGCTCGGCATCGCGAGACACGCGATCGAAGCCTTCAAAGAGCTTGGCGGCGTCAAGAAACCAATGGCCTTGCAAGGGCTATTGCGTGACGGGGCCGTGGCGCAGTCGCACCTCGGTGAAGCGGAGGCGTTCTTGCGAGCCGGACGTGCGTTCCTTTTCGAATCGCTTCGGTCCGCTTGGCAAATTGCTCAGCGTGGTGAACGTTTGACCTGGCATGACCGCGGCCTGCTGTGGCTGTCGGCGACGCAAGCGGTCACTCAGGCGCTGCATGCCGTAGACCTCGTCTATCGCGCGGGTGGCGCGGCGTCGGTGTACGCCTCAACCAGACTCGAACGCTGTCTGCGCGATATCCGTACCGCGTCGCAGCACGTGACGGTGATGACGACGAATTATGAGGTCGCCGGTCAGTTCTTCTTCGGCGCGGACGTATCGCGAACGGTTTGGAGCCGCGACTCCAAGCGCACGGAGTAATGCGACGTGGACGTCACCTATCGCCCCGCGCGACCTGAGGACGTCGAGCCAGGCGTGCGTGTGGTCCAGCAGGCATTCAACGAGTTGCGCACCCGGAATGGGCTGCGCCCGGTGGCGCTCCGCGAGCCCGCGTTTCAGCGCTTCGTCCATGCCGAGGACCCGACCGGCCTCTGGGTCGCCGAGGCGGAGGGTACGATCATCGGCTTCGGCTTCGGCTGGATGCGTCAGCGCTTCTGGTACCTCGCGCAGCTCTTCATCCGTCCCGACATCCAGGCCCGCGGCATCGGCCAGACGCTGATGTCCCGCACCCTGGAGCAGGCCGCGCGCAACGGGGCGGAGAACCGGGCCCTGATCACGCTCGGGTACAACATGGACTCGACCGGTCTCTACATCCGCAATGGCCTCTATCCGCGCGAGCCGCTCTACCGCATGGTCGCGCCGGCCGTCATGCTGGCCGGAAGGCTCGTCGCGGATTCCGACACAATGGCGACACCGCTCAGCCCTTGGCCCGGCGAGCACACCTGGCTCGACGCGGTCGAGGACGCCGTGATCGGCTTCCGGCGCGAGACGCAGCACCGTTATATGCAAAGCATCACCGGGATGCGCGCGCTCCGCATCGATGCAAGAGGGCGTCCGGCTGGCTATGCATATGTGTCGGCCGAGGGTCATGTCGGGCCGATGCTCGCCGCGCCTGGGGCGGACGAAGCGGCGGTAGTGCTGGCGGCGATTCGCGAGGGCCTGGCCGGAGCGCCCAAGCACGTCTCGCTTGTCGTACCGAGACGGGCCGAGCGGATCCTCGCGGTGCTTTCGCGACTCGGCTTTCGCGTCGAGGAATCGATGCTGATGATGGCGGCCTATGCATTCGGCGACTGGTCGCGCTACCTGCCGAACAGTCCCGGTCTCATGTAGACGAAAGGGGTTAGCGGCCTCTGCGTCCGCTAACCCCTCGCGTCCATGGTTGCGGGGGCTAGTTTTGAACCGGCGACCTTGCCCGGGCGGGATTCGAACCCGTGTTTGCGGTCCGCCACGCGCTTTCGAAATGCTCGCACGAAGTTAGGTGCTGTTGACTCAGCGGCAGCGCCCTCGGGACTGAAATCCGCTCTTGATTTCGTCGGTCGACCATCCTGACTCGCATTAGTTCTCAAGAGCTGGGAATCGGACCTACATTCCCGGCGGCCCTTCGTCCTCGTCGAAGTTATCCAACGAGGTTCGGACTTGACCTCGCGCACGAAACAACTACCAACAGCGACAAGAAGACGGCGCCTTCTCGGTAAGCCCACGCCGGGGAAGGCGCCGCAGACTATGCAGGATGTAGTCGCTGCCTCTCACCGGCGTCCCCTGTGGCGCCTGTCCGCCAGCCGTCTCGAGATACGGGTGGGACGGCGAAGGCGCCGGATAGCGGCAGGACAGCGGCGGACATGCCTGAAACCAGCCCCTTGGCGACGCTACTCGGGACTCTGAAAGACTTGCGTGATCTATCGTCGCCGTCGCCCACCACCTCGGCCACCGCCCCGTCCACGGCCACCGCCTCGGCGGCCGCCGCGTCGCTTTGTCGTGCCGCGTTTCTTGTGGGCCGTAGCATTCGCGTGGCAACGGTCGTGGAAACCTTGGTCGAATTGTTGAATGCCACCGAGAGGAGTGTCGCAGTAATAGCAGTACCGAATCTGCTGAGTCTCAAGAGGGTCAGCGGGATCTACGGGTCTCCAGGCAGTCTTCGCGTCATCAGACATCGCCGCATATTGCGCCGCGCACACATACTGACGCCCTTGGGCAGCGAGCGTGCGCTGTCCAAACCATGACGGAAGATCTTCGACCACCTCGCAGACTTGGCAGAAGTGCTTCACGCTCGGCTCCGCGGCTTACGGCGTTGTCTCGGTTCTCGTCTTTCCTTTGGCAATGATTCCCAGAAGAACGTCCACGAAGCCGCAAACCTTGAGCGCGCCCTCGCGACTCAGCTCGTCGCTGACTTCGTGGTGGATCGGCCCTCGAAACGCGAGCGTCAGGCCTTTGAAGATGCTGTGGAACCCCTCCTGCTCAGCCTTCTCGCCGCTAAGTCTTAGAATCGTCTTGTCCGGATCAGGATTGACGACCTTACCGATGACATCCACTGGCTTCCAATAGCCTGTGAGGCCGCCGACCTTCTTGAGGCGGGCATCGAGGATCGTCGTTGCCTCACGCACCACACGATCGTAAGGACCACGGCCTTTGAGGATATCTCCGCAGCGTTTACGAATTTGCGTGTCGCTCAGAAGGTGATCGACGGCGTCCCGAACCGGATCCGCTTTCCTGCCTCGTGCCGGCGCGGGTTTTCCATTCGACTTTCCCCGTGCGGTAGGCCGGCTGGCGGCATTGCCGCCGTTGCTGGTGGCCTCCCGGACCTCCTGCTGGAGATGCGGAGGTAACTCGCTATATACACGCCCGGTCGCGATACCGTGCTGCTTCGCCAATAGAATCTGACTGGTCTGCGGTGAAATGCTTTGCTTGGAGGCGCGATGACTGATGGTCTCTCGTAGGGACTTCTTGGACAGCCCTGTCTTCTTTTCCAACTTCTTCAGCAGATTCTGATCCAGCACAGCCATAAGGTGTTTTACCCTAGCGGTGCCTTACTCTCGTTCGCTAGATCGCGTCTTGAGATGACGGGTAATCTGCGTGACTCGGGCCATACCGCACCCGACAACCTTGCGGATCGAATGACCGTTAACTCCGGCGAGAGCTAACTGCACAATCAGCAAATCCTTGATTGCGTCTGTCACGGGATCGTTAGGTTTCTTCGCTCGCTTTGCCATCAGCTGCCCGTCCTTCGTTTTGCACCTGCCTTCGCACGTTTCATTCGCGTCGTCCGCGACCAGCGGATAGTGGCTGGGCTTCGGTCCAGCAAGGCGCCGATATCGCCAGATGGAATGCCCATCTTCGATAGAACCCGAATTTGTGCGGCTGGCTCTTTATTTTGAATGGCAATAAGGGCCGCGACGCGATCAAGCTTCGCGCTGATTTCGGACAGCAATTGTCGTTCAGTCTTATCTTTGTCCTCGGCACGTCTCCTCACGGACTTTTGCCTCTCCGCCTCCGCGGTTCCCGACGGATGCCGGCCAAGGCGACCCGGACCGTGTTGGCAGTCGTCCCAAGTGCTCGCGCGATGTCCCTGGGCGGCAGACCCGCACCCGAAAGCAAGGCAATCCGTTCTCGTTGTGGGCGTCCAATGCCAGCCGAGCCGGCGAGCAAGCGGATGATGGTGTCCAAACGCTCGGTGATAACCTGGGCGACGCCGGAGTCTCTCCCCACTGCCTCATAGATCTCATAATGCAACGGCTCGTGTCAAACGCTTTATCTAAGCGTGCTTTGCTAAGGACCATTAGTACGGAGTTGAGGTGTTACCTAAGAAAGTCACACGTAGTACTAACAGCCATGGATGCAACGGGCGGCTTCCATTCGCCTGGCGATGACGGCCGGCATACCTCGCGACCAGCACATCTACAGGGGCTTACTCCGGCACGACCTTGGGATCGTCGCGCTCCGCCGCATGCTAGACTCCGCCGCGAGGTGACGCCATGCCGAACATCCTCGATCGCATGCGCGCGGCTGGTCATGATCCAGACTTCGACACCAACAAGTGCAAGCGATGCGGTATGGACGCTTCTTATTGGGATGATCACGGGCACCCGCGTTGCGAAGGGAAGGCGACGCCGACGAGGTAACTTCTCTCCGAGATGCCGGACGCCCTGGTGACACTACCCAGGGCGCGCGGCGTCGCCTGCAACGAGTGTCGATCGGCTCAGCGTTGGCGCGGGTTACTCATCCCATCGAGGCCGCTCGAGAAGTCCAGTTCCTGACATTCGATGGTCTTCGTCGGCGCGTTCCAACTCACGGTGAGTGAGTCGTCGGTAACCTTGAAGAGGCTTTGCGCACAAAGTTTGTTGTCGCTGCCGTGCGTCGTTACCGTCTTCTCGTGAAGCGTCCACAGGATTGGCCCGGTCGGGTCCTTCATCTTCTTGATCTCGTAGGGAACCAGCGTGAACACCTTGATAACTCCGCAGAGTCCGTTCGGCCCCGAGTTTTCTACCCATCGATCACCCTGCCGCACCAACGTTGAGCGCCAGTCGGTCACAACGCACCGACATTTAACCGCATCATGTTCGTCCATCGCACGGAATACCGCCAGCAACGCATCACGTGTAGGACGCTCGCAAAATGCTTTGATCGCCGTGAAATCTCGATTCGCCCAGACGTTGTACTTCAGATACTTTGGGTCAGACTGCATCACCTTCTTGTCACCACAAAAAGACTTCTTCATCTCGGCCGTGTACTTGGCTGGATCAGCCTCAATTTCCTTTAGTAACCCATCAAAGTCCTTCTTGCGGTCTTCGTCCTTCCGAGTTTTCCACAACCCAAAGGACGTGAAGTAGCATTCCAGCTTCTCTCGATCATGCGAAGGGACACACGAGCCAGATGTTGAGGTGATGATTTCGCCGGATGGGTCAACGTTCTGCATCGCGCCGACGATAAACCGTTCGTGATCTGCGAAGGCTGGATATGCTGCGGCGATCACGAGGGTGACCGCGATCGTCAGCGCCTTAAGTGCCATCGTCGTCCTCCTCGGCGGGGACGCCAGTGTATCCGATTCGCGACGTTGCCATCCGCGTCCGCTGGCGCGGGAGGACGGCGCGGAGGCTGCCTCTGGCGCGGCTGCTGGCGACAGTCAGGCAGTCAGAAGGCGCGGAGTCGCGCGGACGACGACGAGCGCGGACTACGTGTCAGGCAGTCGCGCGGCGTCGCCTAGTCGAGGCCGCATGACGTCGGATTCGTGGTTCTTGGATTCGTGGTTCTTCAGAGCGAGACAGAGGCGGGAGTCTATCGTGCCGATCTTCAGGAAGCGCTTTCGTCCCCGAAACGCCCTTAGTTAAATCTGAGGGAGTAGATCAGTCATTCATCGCAGCATCGTGAGACTGGTGCACGCATGCCCCTAACGAAACAGGCGATTTCAGGAGCCGCCGGCCCTATATCTCAGTTTGACCGTTTCTCCGAAACGTATCGGAGAGCACTCGAATGCGCGTTCTATTCCCCAAGCAAGAGCATCCGCTGACTGTGTTGAGGCAGTATCTCGGAGCGCGTCCCGCGCCGACATCATGACTCTCGCCTTGGAAAGAGCGGCTTCGGCGCCTGAACCCGCGTGCCGGCACCGAGGCCGCCCCAGCGGAGTCCCTGAATCCAGTTCGCGGCTGGGGTGACACCAAGCTGCGTAGCAATCCTGTCAGCTGTCTCTGGCAGAAATGGTCGCAGGGCCTCCCCCACGAGCCGCAGACACTCCGTAAGGTCCCAGAGAACGATGTCTAGCTGGCGTCCCGCGTCGGAGTTGCCCTGGCGCTCATCTCGCGATAAAGCCCACGGTTTCATCTCCTCCACGAACCGGTTTGCCGATCCAACCAGGGAAAAGACCGCTTCGAGGGCTATGCGCGGATCCCATTCCTCACTGAGAGCACGGTGCAGAGCAGCCGGAAGCTGACCGGCGACCGCCCGAAGTGAGAATGCAGTGGGAGCTTTCCTCGTGACCCCGCCTCTTCGGTAGCGATGGATCATGCTGGTCGTCCGTTGAAGCAAGTTCCCGAGATCGTTCGCAAGTTCGGCGGTGTAGGCACGAATGAAGCTCGCGTCCGTGTAATCGGCGTCTTCTACGGGTGGGACCTCACGAAGTAGCCAGTACCGAACCGCGTCAACGCCCCATGACTCGGTGAGCGTGATGGGGTTGATACCTGTGCCGAGCGTTTTGCTCATTCGTCGGCCTTCCTGTGTCAGAAAGCCGTGGACGACGATGGTCGTCGGCAGCGGTGCCCCGACGGACAGCAACATGGCGGGCCAGTACACAGCGTGGAATCGGAGGATGTCCTTGCCAATCACGTGGACCCGATTTGAATTGTCAATCCAGTACCGTCGGTAACGTGCGAGATCAGTACCATAACCGAGCGCAGTAAGGTAGTTCGTGAGGGCGTCGAACCAGACATACATGACCTGATTCGGGTCGCCTGGAACCGGGATTCCCCAGCCTCGCGCTCGAGCTTGTGTCCGCGAGATACTGAAGTCCGTCAAGCCGCGCCCGATGAATGCTTGGACCTCGTGATGGCGAGATTCCGGGAGCACCCGCAGCGCGCGAGAATTGAATAGCTCAGCGAGCCGACCCTCATAGCGCGAGAGCCGAAAGAAGTAGTTCTCCTCCTCGACGACTTCGGGCTGGATTTCGTGCTCGGGACAGCCCCTCTCGACCAACTCCTCAGGGTTGTAGAAGCGCTCGCAGCGGACACAGTACAGGCCGCGATATGGTCGCTTGTACACGTCGCCCGCCTGGACGCATGCCTCCCAAAAACGTTGCGCCCCTTCGAGATGCCGCGGGTCGGTGGCCGTCCTAATAAAGTCGTCGTTACTGATATGAAGCTTGTTCGTCAGGGTTTCGAAGACTTCAGCATTTCGATCCACCAGCACCCGCACAGGAAGTGCTTCACGTTCAGCGGCCAGGACATTCGTCAGACTGTTCTCGTCGGTGCCCGTCAGGAACCAGGTGTCGTCACCGCAGAGACGGTGATAACGGGCGAGGACATCCGCCTGGACCAGCTCAAGCGCAAAACCCAAATGCGGTTCAGCGTTGACATAGGGAATGGCGGTGGTGATGAAGAACGAACCCATTCCGTGCCTCCTCGTCGTCGGCCCGCGGCCGCAACGAAGAAAGCACGACGGCCACGGGGAGTGGGGAGACCCACCCGTGACCGCAGCGCGTGTGGTTAGTGCGCCGCCCCTCGGGTGGGCGTCTCCATGACCATCATGAAGGCACGACTGTTACGCTGCATGGCCCCGATCATAGTCGCAGCCCCGTCTTCAGGCAAGCCGCATGGCCGCCAGTACTCAGCAATCATCGACGCTCGATGCGCAGGCCGTGAGCCGCATGTCTCTGCCCGTTCTCATGGAACGACGCTCGTCGCTGTCGCCACGGCTTCGTCGTGCAATGCAATGCCGTCTTCGATATGACCGGAAGCGAGCAGCACGTATCCCAGCGACAGGAGCGTCGCACACGTGGGGACGCAAATGCGCGTTCTAGTGCTCTCCCGCCACTCAGTGAGTGGTGCTGCTTCAACGGACTTCGCGCTCCTCAGCCGTCCGTTGCCGTGAGTCGGTCTTCCTGTTGAGGAACCCTACGACCAGGGTCGTCTGCGCAGGCCTGCGCCTGTCGTTCTACTTCAGCTTTGAGTACCGCGTAGTCTGAGGCGGTCCACTCCGCAACCGTGTGCTGCTCTGGCTCGAACTTCCGCAGAAGGCAGAGCCGCTCCATACGAGCGTCGAATCATCCAGACGCATCAGACGCGCCAGCACCATAGTCCCGAAAGAGTAACGGCGTGGTTCTACCGAATCTTCTCGGTGAGCTTCTCCAGCATCTCGGCGACGTTCCGCCGCGACGCGCCGGCCAGTGATTTCTTGGGTGGCACCGGGCACCCCCTCGGTGAATGGGGCACGCAGCCTGCGCTCGGCCGCCACCGTGAGACTTCCCTCCTCGGCGACGGCAACGAAATAGCGGAGGTGTCGTAGCTCCATAACGTGCCCCATGCCTCTGAGGTATGGCGCCAGCCTGCAAAGTATTGGAGAGCGGCGTCACCATAACCTAGCTTTCAGCATCCGAAGGCATGTCAACGGCGTTCATTCGGCAGCCGTCATGGCGAACTAAATCGGAAGGAGCGGCGATATGGGTACCCCGGTTGTCTTGATCACCGGCGCGCTAACTGGAATCGGGCGTGCGGCGGCGCGCGCGTTCGCGCAGGAAGGTCACCGCACCGTTGTTGCCGGTCGCCACGAGGACGCCGGCCAGAAACTCGTGACTGAGCTACGCGCACTCGGCACTGAAGCCGAATTCGTCCGTACGGATGTGCGCCACGAGGACGAGGTGCGGAACTTGATCGCTCGGACCGTCGCGCGCTTCGGTCGCCTGGACGCTGCGGTCAACAACGCCGGCACCGAAGGCCAGCCCGGTCCGGTGACGGAGCAGACCGCCGACACCTATGCCGCCACCTTCGACACCAATGTGCTCGGCACGCTGCTGAGCATGAAGCATGAACTGCGCGTCATGCAGGCTCAGGGAAGCGGCAGCATCGTCAACATCTCCTCGACCTACGGTCACGAAGGAGGGGCGGGCGCATCCGTTTACGCTGCCAGCAAGCACGCCGTCGAAGGCATGACGAAGTCCGCGGCGCTCGAGGCGGCACGCTTCGGCGTGCGCGTCAACGCCGTCGCTCCCGGCCCGACAGAGACCGGAATGCTGAACCGCTTCACCGGGACCCCCGAGAGGAAGGCGGCGCTGGCCACGGGAGTTCCGCTGGGGCGCGCGGCCGAGCCGGACGAGATCGCTCGCGCCATCGTGTTCCTTGCGTCCGACAAGGCTTCATTCGTGACCGGTCAAGTCCTCACCGCCGACGGCGGAAAGACCGCGGGCTAACAGCGATCAAAAGGAGATGAACATGGCCGCCAGACTTCCG
>DAIQBJ010000006.1:0-27091 GCA_036781225.1 Gemmatimonadales bacterium
TGAAGGGCAGCCACATCACGGGGACATCGCGCACGTAGAGCACCGCGGGTCGCGCGATCATCGTCCGCTTGTTGATCCACTTTGCCTCGCCCGACTGGAAATGATAGTCCGGCACGGGTTGTGGATCCGACGTGATCCTCGCGGAGCGCGCGTACACGCGCCTCGACCCCGAGTCCACGGCGAGGGTGCCGCGCATGTACCAGGTAACACCCCCCTGCTGAAAGTCGGTGAGCGCGTCTTTCACCGTCCCGCGCCGCACGCAGGTGTCGTAGCGCATCCCTTCCCCGATGAGCACCGTGCCCTGATCGAAGAGGTGCGGATCGCCCGTCGCGTTCAGCTGGCAGCTGGCCTCGTGATAGCGTATCGAGTCCGCCTCCAGCTGCGTGCCCTCGCGCTCGACGAAGCCCTCACGCCGCAGGAAAATGGTTTGACTGTCGCCCTGCACGACCAGGGTCTCGGCGACGTATCGCGTGACGCGAAAGCCCTCGATCTTGAGCAGCGAGTCAATGACGGAATCGGAAGGGGGAAAACTGCGTGAGGGTCCGGTCGGCAATCCGAGGCGGCGGGCAGTCGCGGTGTCCATGCTGCCGCCGCCCCGCAATGTGTCTTGCGGAGCCACCCCCTTCCCCTCGCTGGTGGGCGGCCGCGCGCGTGTCGAGTCCCCCACCCCCCCCTGCACCACCGGCGGCCGAGGCGGCGGTGGCGGAGGCGGTGGATTCTGCGCAGTCAGCGAGCCGCTCAGCAGCACGAACAGCACCACCACCGCGGCAGCCATCCGTCGGGCACGGCGGCGACTCGCCACCCAGGCGCACCAGATGCTGATCTCGTACAGCAGCAGCAGTGGCCCGAGCATGAGCATCATCGAGACGGCGTCGGGCGGCGTGAGGATGGCGGCGAGAAATGCGGCGATCACGATCGCGTAGCGCCGTTGGCGGGTGAGGAACTGCGGGGTGACAATGCCGAGCGCCGCGAGGATCGTCACGACCAGCGGCAGCTCGGCGATGAGGCCACATCCGATGACGAACGGCACCGCCATACCGAAGTAGCGGTCGATCGTGATCATGGCCGCGAGGTCGCTGCGTTGGAAGCTCATGAACACCCGCAGCGCCGCCGGCAGAAGCCACCGATAACAGGCGAGCGCCCCGCCGAGGAACAAGATCACGCCGACGGCGAGCGAGGGCACGATCAGGCGTTTTTCGCGCTCGTACAGCGCAGGAACAAGAAACGCCCAGATCTGATAGATCACGACCGGCGATGCCAGGAGGCAGCCGAGGGCAAACGCCACCTTCACGGTCAGCATGAACGGCTCGGCGGGACTCGTAAAGATGAGTCGCCCACCCGGTAAGTACGGCGCGATTGGCCGTTTCAGGAGCTCGATGATATCGAGGTGGCCCAGCAGCAACCACCCGACGACACTGCCGATGAGAATCGCGAGCAAGCTCCAGAGAATGCGCCAACGGAGCTCTTCGAGATGGTCGAGAAACGGCATCTCACCGCGGGCAGTCATTTTCGGGAACGGCTCAGGGGGCCGGGGGGGGGGACCGGCTACGGCCGGAGGCGTTGCTGATTTTGGCGCGCGAGATCGGCCTCAGGCGACCGCGGGTAGGCGGAAATCACCCGACCGTAGTAGTTCCGCGCCGAGGTCTTGTCGCCCCGCTGCTCGGCGAGGCGGCCCAGCTTGTACAGCGCGGATGCAGCGCGCGGAGAATTGGGGTAGCCCTTCACAAGTTGTTCGTACACCGCAGCGGCGGAATCGGGAGCCGATTGTTCGAAGCTCTCACCGACATAGAAGAAGGCGTCGGGGGCCCGTTCGTGCGTGGGATACACGCGCAGGAACTCGCGGAAGCCGAGCCGCGCCGTGGCGGTGCTGCCACGGCGGTACTGCTGCAGCGAGACGTCGTACATCTGATCGGGCCCCGGCCCTGCCGGATTGCCGGACGGACCTACTGGCACCGCGTTGGGATCCGGCTGCTGCGACCGCGTCTCGAGACGGGACCGCAATTCCGTCAGGCGCTGCTGGCTTTGGCCGGTCAACTCCTGCACCGCGACCAGCTGTTGCTCGACCGAGATGAGCTCCGTGCGCAGGTCGCCCCGCATCTGCACCAGGTAGGCCTGCTGCGTGGCGAGGGCTTGCTGCAGCACCCGGACGGCGGCCAGGACCGTGTCCTGCTCCGCCGCCCGTGCCGTGTCGCTTTTGGCCAGCTGGGCCTGCAGCGCCTGAACCTGGAGCTCCACCTTCCGGACGTCGCCTTTCAGGGCGCATCCGGCGAGGAGCCCCAGGCTCAAGACCAGCGCGTTACGAGGGGCGCTTGAGATTATCGCCACCACTGATGACTTCGAATTCGTCGCGCCGGTTCTGCGACCAGGCCGACTCGTCATGCCCGTCCACGAGCGGCCGCTCCTCGCCCCACGACTGCGTCTCGATCCGGCCGGCATCGATGCCATGGCTCACGAGGTACTGCTTGGCGGCCTGGGCGCGGCGGTTGCCGAGCGCGAGGTTGTACTCGTCCGAGCCGCGCTCGTCGCAGTGCCCGCCGACGCGGATGCGCAAATCGGGATTGGCCTGCAGGATCGCGACCTTCTGGTCGAGGGCACCCATGTCATCCGAGCGGACGTTCGACTTGTCGTAGTCGAAGTGAATCATCGCCGCCAGCATAGCCCGCACCTCTTCGGACGAGCGGCCCAGCGCCGCGAGAGAGTCTGCTTCCCGCTGCCGCGCGATGCGCGCCGAGTCCTCGGCCGCACGCCGGGCTGCCTCGGCGTTCGCCGCGTCGATCGAATCCTGCCGCGCCTTCGCGGCGGCCGCTGCCGAATCCGCATTGGGCGTCGGCTGTGCCGGCGGCGGATTGCCACCGCACGACGAGGCCGCGGTAGCCGCAGCGGCGAGGCCGATCACGAGGAGCAACGATACCGATTTCATCCTGTCTCTCCGATCAGGGGGTGGTAGAAGGAGCCTCCGAAAGCCGTGGAGACCAAGCCGGCAACCGCGCGCCGCTCTGCTGCAGCAGTGGCCGGATACGGCCGGTGTCGAGATCGATAATCCACAACTGCCGGTAGCCCGACCGGTCGGAGACGAAGGCGAGATGGCGGCTGTCGGGGGCCCAGGTCGGATCTTCGTTGCGCCCCACCGAGGTGAGCTGTCGGACTGTGCGAGTCCGCACGTCCAGCACGAACACCTGCAGCGTGCCCGCCACGTCCCGGTGAAACGCCACCGATTGCCCATCGGGCGACCACTCCGGGGCGTTGGACGAACCGGTCACGCCGTAATCAAACGGCGCAAACAACTGCTGGTCCGTTCCGTCTGCCGCCATCACGTAAATCTGCGGCAGGCCCGGGCGCGTCGAGACAAATGCAATGCGCTGCCCGTCAGGGCTGAACGTCGGGGACAAGTTGTCTGAAAAGTGCCCCACGGTCAAGCGGCGTAAACAACAGTTATTCTTGATGTTAATCGTGTACAAATCAGTGCCTTCTTCCGTCGCGCGGCTGAAGGCGAGGGTCTGTCCGTCTGGGGAAAATGCCGGCGTGAAATCGAGCGCGGTCCCCGTCGTCGAGACCGGGGTCCGTTTGCCCGTCCCCATATCCTGGTAGTACAGCCAGCCCTTGCCCGCCTGGAATTCCATGTAGGCAAAGTGGTGACCGTCGGCGGCCCACGCCGGCGACATCGCCTGCCGGTCGGTCGAAGAGACCAGCTTGATCTCGGCGCCATCTTGATCGATCAGGTAGACCTTGCCCTCTTTGACGAACAGGACGCGCGTCGCGGCGATCCCGGGCGTGCCGAGGGCCGCCTGCAGCACCTGATCGGCCATCCGATGCACGGCCTGCCGGAAATCCGGACTGCCCGGCGCCGGCAACTGTGCGCGCACCGCGCGACGCACGCCCGCCGCGGCGATGTCGTGCAGCGTGGCAATGGTGGTGTCGCCGGCGGCGGTGATGTCGAGCGCGAAATCTGCGCCGAGCGCCTGATAGAGCGGATAGTTCAGCGAACCGATCGCCGACTGCGCCCCCCCCCGGCCCCCGAGCTCGCTGAAGTCCGGGGACGGCCGCCCCTCGGCGTGGTGGCGCCACCGCTGGGAGATGCTGTCGAAAGCCGGATCGAGTCTCCACCGGGGAGCGTGATGATTTCGAAGCGATCGCTATAGTCGAGATCGCGCGCGACCATGACGCGCACCGAATCGAGACCCTTCCTCGGCAGCATGACCATGCCCGGACGGACGCCGGGGCGATAGACGATCCCGATCCGCACGCCGCGGTCGATGGCGTTGGTATCTTGCGCGGGCAGGCGGGCAGGTGGACTGGCGGTCAGAAGGACCAATGCCAAGCCGCCCGCCAGCCCGCCAACTCGCGGGCCCGTCATTGCCGTTGCCCTGAGAAATAGAACCGCACGAACAGCACGTCCGCAGTCCAGCCATCAGGCAAGGGCCCAAACGCGCGGCGACTGCCGGCGGACTCGATCACGCCCTGGGCCTCGAGGTCGAACGAGAAGTTCCCAGAGCGTCGAATGAATTGCAGATCCGTCACAGAGCCGTCCCGATGAATGAAGAACGACACCTCGGCTTCGAGCGGCGAGCTTTGCGTCGGCCGCTGCCAGGTGCGCAGCACCTGCGACACGATGTTCTGCAGGTACTCGGGGAATGGGAACGCAACGCCCTCGGTGCTGACGGTGGCAATGTCATTGCCGGTCGAGGGCGTTTCGCCCGGGAGAGGCTGGTTCGTGGGAGTGGTGCGCGGTGCCGCTTCGCGATTGGTGCGATCGCGCGTCGGCGGTGGCGCTGCGCGCGACACGGTGCTCTTGGGCGTCTTCACGGCCGGCGCCGGTGCCGGCTTTTCCTCGGCGGGGCGCTCGAACGCCTCAGGGGCTTTGCGCTGCTCGAGGTCTGCCGCCGGGGCCGCGATCAATCGCACGGTGTAGGTGGGGGGCAGCCGCTTGTGCCCGCTCGGTGTCCCGAACAGGAATGCCCCGGCCAGCCCGTGCACGACAAGCGTGCCGGTCAGGGCCATTCCTACAGGGGCTGGGGCGCGGCGTCTTCTCATCGATCGATCGTCTCCGGTTCAGCGACGAGTCCTACGTCCTGCACGCCGGCTGCGCGAATGACGGCAAGCACTTGCACGACCCGCGCATAGGCGACGCGGCCATCGGCTCGCAGATACACCCCGGTGGGGCGTTTCGTTCGCACGAAGGCCGGGAATGTGGCTAGAAAGTCGTCGTACGAGAGCCCGGCCTGATCCAGATAGATCTTTCCCTCGGCATCGACCGTCACAACCAGCCCCTGCTTGGGCTCGATTGCCTTCACCTGGGCACGCGGCAGCCGCACGTCCACCCCGCCCTGCATGATGGGGGCCGTGATCATGAAGATGATGAGGAGCACGAACGCGACGTCCACGAGGGACGTGACGTTGATGTCGGCGTTGAGAGGCAGCTCGCCGTGACCGCGTAACCCGCCGCCACCGCCCAGGAGGCCGGCCATCAAATCCGCCCTTCGCGGGCCAGGGTGCCGACGATCTCCTGCGCGAACCCCTCGAGCTCGCCGGCAAACAGCCCCAGCCGGTTCACGTAGAGGTTGTACGCCATGACCGCGGGAACGGCTACCGCGAGTCCACCGACCGTCGTCACGAGCGCTTCTGCCACGCCCGGGGCCACGGCCGTGATGTTCCCCGAGCCCCCCACTGCAATCCCAATGAAGGCGTCCATAACACCCAGCACGGTGCCCAGCAGGCCGAGCAGCGGGCTGACCGAACCGAACGTCGCGAGCCACGGAATGAAGCGAGCGGCCCCGTCACGCTCCGCGGCGACCTCCTTGGCCAGTACCATGCGCAGCGCTTCCAGCTGCGTTGTCGTGAGGGTCGATGAGGAGACGGGCGCGGCAGGATTGGCAACCGGCCCGCCCTTCAGTGTGCCGGGCTTGAGCTCGGAGAAGAAATGCACGGCCTCACGCAGCAACCGGTTGTACGGCGAGGGCGGGAGTCGCATCGCCGCGTGGTAGGCGTCCTCGAGTCGTGGCGCTTTCTCGACTTCCGCCATAAAGCGATCGGCGAGCTGGCGCATGCGGCGGAATTGCCACCATTTGAGGACGATCAAGTACCACGACACGAGTGAGAACACGGCGAGGATCCCGAGCACGAATTGCGTCTCGGGACTGGACGTGAGCACCAGCTCCCACGGTGTGGTGGGAATCGCTCCTCGGACCTGTAGCAGCACTTACACTCCTCCCCTGTAGCCCTGCGGATGCGCTCGATGCCAGCGCCAGGCGCTCTCCAGAATCTCTGCGAGGCTCGACCGTGTGGCACGCCACCCCAGCACCGAGGCGGCGCGGTCCACTGCGGCGACGAGTGCCGGTGGATCACCAGGACGGCGCGGTTGCTCCGACGTCTTCAGCGTCTTCCCGGTCACCCGCCCTGCCGCGTCGACGACCTCGCGAACCGAGTGACCGCCCCCCGTCCCGAGATTCACGGCGACCGGCGCCTGTCCGTCGATCGGGACATCGAGCGCGCGCACGTGCGCGTCGGCAATATCGACGACATGCACGTAATCTCGTACAGCGGTGCCATCAGGCGTCGGATAATCGGTCCCGTACACGTTGACCGCGGGCTGCTTGCCGAGCGCGACAGCGAGCACGTTCGGAATCAAGTGCGTCTCGGGGTCATGAGCCTCCCCCAGCCGTTCGGTCGCGCCCGAGGCATTGAAATACCGCAGGCTCACGACGCCGATGCCATGCTTCGGACCGAAATCCGCCAGGAGCCGCTCGAAGTCCCGCTTCGTCTCGCCGTACGGATTCACCGGAGCCTGCGGCGTGTCTTCGGTAATCGGAATCTTCGCCGGATGCCCATAGACGGCGCACGAGGAGGAAAACACGAACCGCCGGATCCCGGCCCGTGCCACCGCCTCCAACAGTACACGGGCGGCCGTGACATTGTTGCTCACATACTTCTGGGGCTGCGCAACCGATTCGGCCACCAGCGCAAAGGCAGCCAGGTGTACGACGGACTCGATGCGTTCCCGGGTCAACAACGCCTCGACGAGCTCCCGATTGCCGACGTTCCCCTGCACGAAGCTCGCCCCGCGCGCGACGGCCTCGGGGTGCCCCGCGCTCAGGTCATCGAGCACGAACACGCGGTAGTCCCGCTCGAGAAGTTGGTCCACAACGATGCTGCCGATGTACCCTGCCCCGCCGGTCACAAGGACGCGTTGAGTCACGCGGGTGGCTCCATACCGAACAGGCGGCGCAGTGCTTCGAGCAGGCCGTAGCCCCGGCCCTGCTCAGCGGCTTCTTTGAGGGCGAGCGTGGGCTGATGCAGGAACTTGTTCAGGAGCGCCTGGCTGAACTGCTCGACGCGCGCGCGATCGTCCGGCGACAGATGGTCCAGCTGTTTGAGCGCGCGCTCGAGCTCCGCCGTCCGGAGGGCATCCATGCGTGAGCGGAACTCCTTGATGACGGGAACGACGCCCAGGCCGCCGTACCAGGCCCAGAAGAGATCGGTTTCCTCCTCGACGATCCGTTCGGCAGCCGGAATCTCATCGCGGCGGCGCGCTGTCGCCTGGGCGGCAACGGTCTGGAGATCGTCGACGTCGTAGAGAAACACGTTCTCGATCTGCCCCACCGCGGGATCGACGTCGCGCGGGACCGCGAGGTCGAGGACGCACAGCGGGCGGCCCCGACGCTCGGCGATCACCGACCCAACACGCTCCCAGGTGACCACCGCGTGCGGCGCGGCAGTCGAACAGAGCACGATGTCGGTCGTCGCGAAGTACGCCCAAGCCTCGTCGAGCGATACGGCCCGCCCTCCGAGACGCTCGGCGATGGCGCGGGCGCGCTCTTGCGTGCGGTTGGCCACGAGCGTGATCTGCACGCCCTCGTCGCTCAGGCAGGTCGCCGCCAGCTCTGCCATGTCTCCGGCGCCCAGAATGAGCGCGGTGCGGCCGGCCAGGTCGCCGAAGATCTTGCCCGCGACTGCGACGCCCGCCGACGCCGCCGACGCGGTGCCCATGCCGAGCCCTGTCTCCGTGCGGACGCGCGAGCCCACGTGCAACGCGGTCTGGAACAGCCGATGCAGCACGGGTCCCGCCTGCGCGCGGGACGCCTCCCAGGCTTCCCGCACCTGACCCTGGATCTGCGATTCGCCCAGGATCATCGAGTCGAGGCCGGACGAGACGCGATAGAGATGACGGACCGCGTCACGGTCGCGCTCGATGTACCCGTATTCGCGCGCGGCGCCCTCTCCGCGCGGGCCGCTCGGGAGCCGTTCGCCCAGCAGTGCCCACACCGCTTCGAGCGCGGGCTCGTCCTCCGCCAGCAGATAGAACTCGGTGCGGTTACAGGTGGAGAGCAAGACACCGCCGCTCGCACCTGCTGCCATCACTCGCTGGAGCGCGGCGGGGACCTCGTGCGCACCATGCGCAAAGCGCTCGCGCACATCGAGCGGCGCGGTGCGATGGTTCACGCCCACGACCTTGATGCCCATGCCGACATGGGTGGTCACAGGAATCGTCCGACCCCCGGCTCCACGAGCTTCAGCGCGACATAGACGAGGAGCACGGCCGAGAACCCGGCGATGCTGGCGACAGCGGCGCGCCGGCCGGCCCAATGGCGGACGACGCGGACCCAGACCGCCCATCCCAGAACGACCCAGGTGAAGATGCCCCACACGATCTGCGCCTTGGCGGCGTGGAGGCCGCCCCCCCCCTCGCCTACGAACCGCGCGCCGTAGCCGAGCGCGAGCAGGACGCCGAGGGTGAGCGCGGGGAATCCGGCGACGAGCGCGAATCGATTGAGTTGATCGAGCCGTTCGAGTGGCGGGAAGAGCTGGAAGATCTGGCCGAAACGGCGGGCCTTCAGCTCACGAAACTGCAGCAGATAAAGCGCCGCGGCGATGAACGCGAGCGCCATCAATGCGACCCCCAGCACGCTCAATACGACATGCATGACGAACCACGCGTTACGGCCGGGCGCAGCCTCCGCCCCGGGCGTGAGGCCGCTCAGCAAGGCGAGCCCGACAAGCCCGGTGGCGAGCGGCGCGACGAAAAAGGAGACGGCGGAGCCGCGCAGCAGCCGCTCGCTCGCGAGCTGCAGCAACACGAGACACAGCGCGAGCATCGACAACGCTGGTCCCAGGCCGAACAGTGTGAGCTGCGAAACGGCGACCACGTGCGCAGCCGCTCCAGCGCAGGGGAAGGCGATCGCGAGCGCGCGGTGCGAGGGGCGCAGACCGATGAACGGCGCCAAGGCCAGCGCCGTGGCCAATCCGTAGAGCGCTAATGCAATGAGATGCAGGGGGACAATCACGGTACACAGAAGCCAGGCCCGCTCCGCGAGGAGCGAGCCCGGCCACCGATCAGGAGGGCATCTTCTTGATCAGCCGTACGGGAAGACCGCTGTCGAGCCCGGGATGCGTAATCTGAATCAGCAGACCCGTGGACGAATGCTCGCGCGTATGCACGATCATCATCACCGCGCGGACTTCTTCCGACGCTGAACCGAGGTAGCCCTCGGCCGGCTTGTACACCTCGAATACGTCGCCCAGAGACACGCCGTTGCGCCGACCCTTGTCGATGAAGAAGTACTGTTGGGCGCCGGCAATCGGATGGAGATCGCGGGCCTCGATCAGCGTGGCCACCATTCCCTTCGCGACCGGCGTGGGACGCACCTGTCCGGGATCGCGGAATGGCTCGAGCGGCATCGCGAGCTGGCCGTCATGCACGCGCTCATATTGACCGACGACGCGCGCCAGCACTTGGGATTCCTGGATGGTCGTCACGCGCGCAATCCCGACGGGCACAATCACCTGGCCCCACGATCCGGTCTGCAGGGCCCGGTCGATACGAGCGAGCAACACGGAATCGCCGACGTGGTACGACGCGTTGTGCGGCGGGCGAATCGCGATTTCCTCGTACATCGTCGCGCTGGTGCTCGTGGACAAACGCATGATCGCCGACGTGGAGGTGGCACCCACCACCGTGCCCCAGGGCAGTTCCTCACCTTCGCTCAGGAATCCAGCGCCGTAGAACTCGCCGGCACGCAGGGGCCGGTAGGGCTGCTCGGCGTAGGCCCGCAGCACATCCTGGACTTGCTGCTGTTTGGTCCGCCGCCGATCGAACATCGTTTCGTACGTCTCGGCGACCGCGGGTGGCGGCGCCTCGACGATGACGGTGGTATCGGCGGGGATCGTGTCGATCATCGCCGTGTCGGTCGGGATCACCGCGGCAATCGTGTCGCCCGGAGCAGCCCGTACGGTGTCTGCCGCAGACGTATCCGGACGCACGCGGGTGGTATCACCGCCCTGTGCAACGTTCACCAGCTCGGCGAGATTGAGAACCTCACCGGGATAGATCCAGTGCGGGTCTTCGACGACAGCGGTGTTGAGACGGTAGATCTCGGGCCAGAGCAGCGGATCATTGAAATACATCTGGGCGATGGACCACAGGGTCTCACCGCGGACGACTGTGTGACTGGATGGGAGCTGTCCCTGGAAGGCAGCGGCCGCCTGCGTGGTGTCCTGTTGCTGCACCGCCTGAGTCGTATCCTGCGCCGGCAGGACTCCCCACATGAGCGGCAACGCCGCCAGGGCCAGTAGAACAGTGCGGCTAGAACGGCAGATCGTCGTCCTCCTCATCCAGCGCCTCCGGGAACGCGTCGAGCGATTCGGGGGTTTTCCCGCCGGCTTCGGCAACTGCCCCGGCCCCTCGTCCTGCCCCTGCTCCGACGGGAGCGGCTCCGCCTCTCGAGCCCAGCATGATCAGCTCGCGCGCGATGATCTCAGTGACGTAGCGCGTCTGCTTATTGTTGTCTTCCCAGGTCCGGTACTCGATCCGGCCCTCGATATAGACTTTGTCACCCTTCTTCAGGTACTTCTCGCACACGTCGGCCAGACCCGCACCGGTCTTGCTATTCCAGCAGATAACGCGATGCCAGTCCGTCTTTTCCTGCTTTTCGCCCCCGCTCCCCGTCCACTGCCGGCTCGTCGCGACGGAGAGGGTGGCTACCCGGGAACCGTTATTCGTGCTTCGCACCTCGGGATCGGCCCCAAGATTCCCGATGAGCTGGACCTTGTTGAGACTGCGGCTCACAACGACCTCCGACGATTAAGCGGGTTGGGCCCAAGGGTGCCACACACTATATAAATCGCAAGTCATTCTGTCAACCAAAGATACGCCACTTGTATCAAAGTTATGCATCAAGTCTCAAAACGATGGCGTCCTCCACCGGCCGGCGATAATACGCCTTCCGGCGGCCCACCTCCCGGAACCCCTGGGTGGCGTAGAGGGCCCGCGCCGGAGCGTTCGACTCCCGCACTTCAAGGTAGACGTGGCGGACGTCCCGGTCCTTGAGTACCCCGAGAACGGCTTCGACGAGCGCGCGACCGAGACCTTTGCGCCGGCCCGCGGGCGCGACCGCGAGATTCAGGATCTCGCCCTCATCCGCCGCGTCGAGTGCGACGACGTAGCCACTCACCTCGCCGGCGACCTCAGCAACGAGAAACAAGGCGTCGGCTGCGACGCAGTCGTGGAAATCCTGCCTGGACCAGGGATCGGCGAAGACCTCCTGCTCGATCACCCGGACAGCTCCGACGTCGCCGAGTCTAGCGGGACGAATGCGGAAGGGGGCGACCGTGGCGACTCTCCCATTTCACTTGCGCTTCGGCGGGACGCCCGTACACCGGCTCGGCAATGCCCGCGTCAACCGGACGACGCGCGCCATCGTACGCCAGGAGCGCCAGCAACGATCCAGCGAGCGGCGCGAGCGTCTCGAGCCCGGCAGGCGCGTGTCCGGTCCACGCGATGATCTGTTCGCGATAGCGCTGGGCGCCGTCCCCCACCGCGAGGTCCGGTGATCGGCGAGCACGCTCTGCGAGCGTGGGGATCGTGAACAACCCCGGCGCGACCAGCGTCTGCACCTGATCGTGGTCAAAAGCATAGATCGCTGCGAACACTTGTCCGCGTAAGGCGTCATAGCACGCCGCCACGGTCTCGGCGCCGGCGGCATGGGCTGCGCCCAGAAGCGACGGAATCGCGATCAGGGGAAGCTGACGTTCCTGTACGAGACCCTTTGCGGCGGCCCAGGCGATGCGCAGGCCCGTGAAGCTGCCGGGTCCATCGCCGACAATGACGCCGGCAAGCTGATCGAGCCGCAGCTGGGCGGATTCCAGGACGTGATGAACGAGAGGCAGGATCTGCGCCGCATGTTGGCGCGCGCCGCGGATCGAGCGTGCCACCGTGCGGTCGGCTGTGCCGACCGCCACGCTCGCAATGTCCGTCGCGGTATCGATGGCGAGCCAATTTGCGCTCACGGCGTCGCCAGGTCCTCGACCACGCGCTGCGTGTCATCACTGTCATACGACAGCCGGAAATGCCGATCGAGCGGCGGAGCCCACGGTCCCGCCCGCTCTGGCCATTCGATCAGAATGATTGCCTGCTCGCGGGTCATGTCGTCAAAGCCGAGGTCACGGGCCTCATCGGGATGACGCAGTCGGTAGCAATCCACGTGATAGACGGGCGTGTGTCCGGCGTCATAATGATGTACGAGCGCGTAGGTGGGGCTCGTCGCGCGCGAGCGCGCGCCCAGGCCTCGGCAGATTGCCTGGACGAGGGTGGTCTTCCCCGTCCCGAGCTCTCCCGACAGCCCGATCACCGCGGGCGCGGTGAGCTGGGCGCCGAGCTCCTCACCGAACCGGTTGAGCTCGTTCGCGGACAGGCGCATCGGCTTTGAGCTCGAGCAGCTGATCGCGCAACACGGCCGCCAGCTCGAAATCCAACTGCTCGGCCGCCGCTTGCATTTGCTGCTCGAGCAGTCGGATCAGCGCGTCCCGCTCGCCCGCGTCAGCCGGCCGCCGCACGGCGCTGGCCGCCGGCCGCCCGACGCGGGCGTCAGCGACACGGGTAACGAAGCGGATGTCGCCCACCGACTTCACGATCGACCGCGGCGTGATGCCATGCTCGGCGTTGTAGGCAAGCTGCGTGTCTCGCCGCCGGTTCATCTCGCTTAGGGCGCGCTCCATCGAACCGGTGACGCGATCGGCGTACAGAATGGCCCGACCACTCAGGTGACGCGCCGCGCGCCCTACCGTCTGAATCAGGGAGCGGTCCGAGCGCAGGAACCCTTCCTGGTCGGCGTCCAGTACCGCGACGAGCGACACCTCGGGAAGATCGAGGCCCTCGCGCAGCAGATTGATCCCCACGAGGACGTCGAATTCGCCCAGCCGGAGTCCCCGGATGATCTCGACGCGTTCGATGGCGTCGATCTCGGAGTGGAGATACCGTACCCGCACGCCGTGCTGCTGCAGGTAATCGGTGAGATCCTCCGCCATGCGCTTGGTGAGGGTAGTGACCAGCACGCGCTCGTTTTTCTTCTCGCGCTGGCGAATCTCGTTCAGCAGGTCGTCTACCTGGCCGGCGACCGGGCGGATTTCGACCTGCGGGTCCACCAGGCCGGTCGGCCGGATGATCTGCTCCACGATCACGCCGCCGGAGAGGCGCAGCTCGTCCTCACCGGGCGTGGCGGAGACGAACATGATGCGCGGCACCAGGCCCATGAACTCGTCGTAGCGCAGCGGCCGGTTGTCGAGCGCCGACGGCAGCCGAAAGCCGTAATCCACGAGCGTCTGCTTGCGGGAGCGGTCGCCCTCGTACATCGCGCCGAGCTGCGGCAGGGTCTGGTGTGACTCGTCGAGGATGCACAGATAGTCGTCCGGGAAGTAATCGAGCAGACAGGCGGGGCGCTCCCCCGGCTGCCGGCCGCTGAAGTGGCGCGAGTAGTTCTCGATCCCCGCGCACCGTCCCACCTCGAGCAGCATGTCGATGTCGAACTGTGTGCGCGACTCCAGGCGCTGCGCCTCGAGCAGCTTGTTGTGCTGGCGCAGATCCGCCAGGCGCAGGCGCAGCTCGTCCCGGATCGATTTCACGGCGCGCTCGATCGTCGGCCGCTGCGTGACGAAGTGCGTCGCCGGGTAGACCGCACAGCGCTCCAGCTCGACGATCACGTTCCCCGTGAGCGGATCGATCTTGGCGATGCGCTCGATCACGTCGCCCCAGAACTCGACCCGCACGGCCTGCTCGTCGTACGCGGGGAAAATCTCCACGGTATCGCCGCGCACCCGGAAGGTGCCGCGCTCGAAGCCGATGTCGTTGCGTTGATACTGGATCGCGACGAGGTCCGCGAGGAGCGCGTCGCGGCCGCGCGATTCTCCTTTGCTGGCCGTGACGAGGAGCTCGCGATACAGCTCGGGATCACCCAGGCCGTAGATCGCCGAGACGCTGGCGACGATGACGACGTCGTCGCGCTCCATCAGGCTCGACGTCGCGCGCAGGCGCAGCCGCTCGATGTCGTCGTTGATCGACGAGTCCTTGGCGATGTACGTGTCCGTCGCCGGCACGTACGCCTCCGGCTGGTAGTAGTCGTAGTACGAGATGAAGAACTCGACGGCGCTCGCCGGGAACAGCGCCTTGAGCTCCCCGTAGAGCTGGGCCGCGAGCGTCTTGTTGTGCGAGAGGACCAGCGTGGGACGGCCGAAGTCGGCGATGACGTGCGCCATGGTCATCGTCTTTCCGGAGCCGGTCACCCCGAGCAGCGTCTGATACTTGTCGCCGCGCCGCAGGCCAGCGCTCAGCTCGCGAATGGCACGCGGCTGATCACCCGCCGGTGGCGGGGACGATCCAAGCTGAAAGGGCATAGAGAGGAAGTTAACCGGAGACGACTTCAGCAGAGCCGGAATCGCGGCGGGCGATTTCGGTCACGCCCTTCACCTTGCGAACCGCCTTCAGGACCTTGTGCAGGTGGGTGTGATTCTCGACCTCGACCAGCACGGACCCATACACGACGCCGTCTTTCGACGCCAGCTCGGCGCTCCGGATGTTCGTCCCCGTGCCGCTGATGGCTTCGCAAATGTCGGCATACAGGCCGCGGCGGTCCTCGCCGCTCACCGCCAGCCGCACGACGAACGTCTCGCCCTCCACTTCCCGCCAATCGATTTCGACCCGCCGTTCCTCGTCGCCCGACAGCGTGAGCAGGTTGGGACAGTCGTTGCGGTGAATGGAGATGCCGCGACCCTGGGTCACGTACCCCACCACGGGATCGCCGGGCACCGGCTGGCAACACTGGGCGTAGCGGACCATGAGGCCCTCGACGCCGTGAATCTTGATGCCCCGGCCGAGGCGCAGCCGCTCGATGACACGGCCGAAGGCCGTCGGCTTGGGCGCGTGGGTCTCGTCGGCCGGCAGGTCGGGGTAGACCGCTTTCAACACGTGGCTGAGCTGTACGTCGCCCCGTCCAATCGCGGCTTCCACCTGCTCCGCCCCCGTCAGCGACATCGTCGACGCCGCCTGCGCGAGCTGCTCCGGCGTCGGCGGATCGAGACGGCGGCGGCGCACCTCACGCGCCAGGATCTCGCGTCCGAGGGTAACGCTGCGCTCCTGCTCTTCCTGCTTGATCCATTGCCGGATCTTCTGGCGGGCGCGGCCCGTCTGGACGTGGGCCAGCCAGTCGCGCGATGGCTTCGCCTGCGGGTTCGTCAGCACCTCGACCGTATCGCCGTTGCGCAGCGGGCGATGCAGCGGGGCGATGCGGCCGTTGACGCGCGCGCCGTTCGTGTGCTGGCCGACCTCGGTGTGCACCAGGAACGCAAAGTCGATCGGGGTCGCGCCCTTCGGCAGCCGCTTGACGTCACCGCGCGGCGTGAACACGAAGATCTCGTCCTGATACAGGTCGATCTTCAGGAACTCGAGGAACTCTTCGGGGCTGTGCGCGTCCTGCTGCAGCTCGATCAGCTGCCGGAACCAGGAGAGATGGTGGTCCAGCTCGTCGGCACCCTTGCCGTTTTCCTTGTAGAGCCAGTGCGCCGCGATACCGTATTCCGCGGTGCGATGCATGTCGCGGGTGCGGATCTGGATCTCGTACAGCTGGCCGCCGGGTCCGAACACGGTGGTGTGCAGCGACTGGTAGCCGTTCGACTTGGGACTCGCGATATAGTCCTTGATCCGCTCCTGGAGCGGCGTCCACGTGTGATGGATGATCCCGAGCACGTGATAGCAATCGGTGATGGTGTTCACCAGCACGCGCACCGCGAGCAAATCGTAGATCTCCTCGAACGGCTTGCCGCGCTTCTTCATCTTCTTGAAAATCGACCAGAGGTTCTTGGGCCGGCCCACGATGTCCCAACCCGCGATCCCGGCCCGGCGTAGCTCGTCGGCGAGCGGCGCGCGCATCCGCTCGATGGTGCGGTCGCGCTCCACACGCCGGGCCTTCACCTGACGCGCGAGCGCCTTGTATTCCTCCGGCTCGAGATACTTGAACGACAGATCCTCGAGCTCGGCTTTCACACCGGCCATGCCGAAGCGGTGCGCGAGCGGCGCATACAGCTCCCGCGTCTCCAGCGCGATGCGCTTGCGCTTCTCCGCCGACAGTGGATCCAGAGTGCGCATGTTGTGCAGCCGGTCGGCGAGCTTGATGATGATGACGCGCGCGTCGCGCGCCACCGACATCAGCAGCTTGCGGTAGTTCTCGGCCTGTTCTTCGGCAGTCGAACGGAAGTTCAGCGCCTTGATCTTGGTGAGGCCGTCGACCAGGTCGGCGACTTCGTTGCCGAAGTCGCGGCGCAGTTTCTCGAGCGTGACGTCGGAATCTTCGACGACGTCGTGCAACAGCGCGGCCGCGATGGTCGTGGTGTCCATCTGCTGTTCGGCGAGAATCGTGGCGACCGCCACGCTGTGCGACACGAAGTCGTCGCCCGACATGCGCTTCTGGCCCTGATGCGCCTGCGCGCTCAGCTGGTAGGCGCGCGACAGCACCTCGAGGTCCAGCCGGTCTCGCTGGGCCGCGACGGCCTCCGCCAGCTCAGGTGCCAGAATCGCCGTGCTCGTCACAACAGTCCCGCCTCCGCGAAACTCACGTACCGCTCTCCCCCGCTCCCGACGATCACGTGATCGTACACCGGTACGTCCAGCACGCGCCCGGCCTCGACCAGCTGCCGGGTCACCGCTCGATCGTCCGCCGAGGGCGTCGGGTCGCCGCTCGGGTGGTTATGCACCACGATGATCCCGGCCGCCGCCTCGGCAATCGCCGCCCGAAACACCTCCCGCGGGTGCACGAGCGAGCTGTTCAGAATCCCCCGCGTGATCAACAAATCGGCCAGAATCTGGCTCTGGCTGCCGAGAGCGAGGACATGGAATTCCTCCACCGCGAGATCCCGCAGCGCCTGGGCATAATAGCGCTGCACATCCCCAGGCCCGCGGATCCGCTCGGGTGGCGGCTCCGTTTCGGCGCCGACTCGGCGGCCCAGCTCGATCGCTGCCGCCAGGCGAGCCGCCTTGATTCGGCCTACACCCGGAATCCGGGCGACCTCAGCCCACGGCCTCGTCGCGAGGCGCCGCAATGACCCTTCGCCCGGGGCGAGGATCTCCCCCGCCACGGCCAGCGCATCCCGCCCTCGGGTCCCTGTCCCTAGGAGAATGGCCAACAGCTCTTGTCCCGTCAACGCGCCGGGGCCGACGGCCCAGAAACGCTCGCGGGGCCGGTCCCGTTCGAGGTGGTCGGAAAGACGCAGCGGCATGGGATGACGCTAAGCGTCGGGACCGCGAGTGCATACTCATTTCTATGCGGCGCGGCTCCTTACGATGAGCGGTCCTTGGTGCGATAATGGCTCCGTCACCCCGTGCCTTGCTTCTCCCCCATCCACGAGGCGTCGCTGACCGGCCGTCCCCCCCGAGCTCGTGGAGGAACCATGCGTACCAGACTCGCTGGCCTCACCGTCGTTGTTGCACTCGTCGCGGCCTGCGTTGCGGATCGGTCCGATCCTGTCTCGCCAACCGCTGCACGAACACCGGGCATCAGCGCGAGCAGCTGGGGACCCGAGATACCGCCGTTCAACAATGAGATCATCCTGCGCGACGTGACCGGGTCAGGGGGATTCGGGCACGTGAGATTTCGTCAGCCGAACGATGCGGATCGCATCGTCTACCTGGACACCTGGGTGCGGGACCTCAAGCCGAACGTGACCTACCAGCTGCAGCGTGCGACCGATACTGCCATCAACGATGATTGCACGGGCACGAACTGGCTCACGCTGGGCAAGGGAGCCACTCCGCAGGTGCTCACGACGGACGACCGCGGCACCGCTCGAGAGGACCTGTTTCGCAACCTGGGAACGACTGCTGTGGGATCGATTTTCGACATCCACTTCCGCGTGATCGAGCAAGCTTCCGGACTCGTCGCGCTCGAAAGCGGCTGCTACCAGTTCGTCGTCACACAGTAACAACTACGCAGCTGCGCCGTGGCACTTCTTGAACTTCTTGCCACTGCCGCACGGACACGGGTCGTTACGCCCGACGCCGGCGTAGCGATTCGCTGCAAACGCCGGCTCGGCCACGCCACCTGCCCTCCCACCGTCGCCACGCTGCACTGACGGTGGCGGAGGCTCGCCGGTCGTGACGAGGCCATCTGCCGCGGGTTTCGATGCGACCATGGGCGTCTGCCGCCGCTGTGCGCCGGGCAACCCACCGGCCGGCCCCGTCACCCCGCGACTCGGAGCACGCTGCATCCCAGGCGGGGGGGGGGGCGCCGGATCGACCTGGATCTGCAGCTTGAACCAGCGCTCGGCGAACGTAGCCTGCAGATCGTTCATCAAGCCCACGAACATCTCGAAGGCGTCCTGCTTGTACTCGACCAGCGGGTCCTTCTGCCCCCACGCGCGATAGTAGATGCCCTCGCGGAGCTGATCGAGGTCGTACAGGTGGTCTTTCCACTTTTCGTCGATCACGCCGAGCGTCACATGGGACAGCGCCTGCTCGTCGAGCTTCGTCGCACCGATGCGCGACTCGACATCGCGCAAATAGCGGAGCTTTTCCTGGAACGCCTCGCGTCCCGTTTGGTGCGCCACACGCACCAGTTCATCGCGCGTCCGGACCTTGGTGGGGTCGGTGACCCCGGGGATCGACATCAGGAATTTCTGGAGGAACTCGGTTTCGATCAGCTCGCGGTCCCACTGGCCGGGATCGTCGTATTCGGCGATCAAGCCATCGGCCAGACGCTCGATCGCCCCGTCGATCATCCGCTGGGCCTCGGCTTTGAGCTCCTCACCGCCCTCGAGCGCGTAGAGCCGCTGTGAGTAGATAACCGCACGCTGCTCGTTCATGACTTCGTCGAACTGCAGCAGCCGCTTGCGAGCCTGGAAGTTCTGCAGCTCGACGCGCTTTTGCGCCTGACCAATCGCGGCCGTCACCCACGGATGGGTGATGACCTCGCCTTCTTCGGCTCCGGTGCGGTCCATGATCCGCGCAATCCGATCCGAGCCGAACAGCCGCATGAGGTCGTCTTCGAGCGACAGGTAGAAGATGCTCTGGCCCGGGTCGCCCTGGCGCCCGGATCGGCCGCGCAGCTGGCGATCGATACGTCGAGCCTCGTGTCGCTCCGTCCCGATGATGACCAGGCCGCACGGGGGGTCTTCGTTGCACTTGTGCTCTTTCAGCTGTGCGTCGGTAAAGTCGGGCTTTTCCAGCATCTGGCCGAACGGCGCCTCGCGCGACTTGATGCCGCACACCTGACACTTCTTTACGCCGGGACCGAGTTTGATGTCGGTGCCGCGGCCGGCCATGTTGGTCGCGATCGTGATCGAACCCGGCTGTCCCGCCTGCGCCACGATCTCGGCTTCGCGCTCATGATATTTGGCGTTCAGCACTTCGTGCTTGAGCCCGCGCCGTTTCATCAGGCGCGCCAGCGTCTCCGACACCTCGACGTTGGTGGTGCCCACGAGAATCGGCAGGCCGCGCTTGTGCTGGCGCTCGACCTCTTCCATGATCGCGTCGTATTTCTCTTTGCGTGTCTTGTAGACGAGGTCATGCTTGTCGACGCGCCGCACCGGCCGGTTTGTCGGGATGACGGAGACGTCGAGCTTGTAGATCTGGTGGAACTCGGTCTCTTCCGTCTCGGCAGTGCCCGTCATGCCGGCGAGCTTCTCATACATGCGGAAGTAGTTCTGAATCGTGATCGTCGCGAGCGTCTGGGTTTCCTCGCGCACTGACACGCCTTCCTTCGCCTCGACGGCCTGGTGGAGCCCGTCGGACCAGCGGCGGCCCGGCATCAGCCGGCCGGTGAACTCGTCCACGATGAAGACCTGCCCGTCCTGCACGACATACTCCACGTCCTTCTCGTACAGCGCGTGCGCCTGCAGCAGCTTGTGGATGATGTGCAGCGTCTCGCTCTTCGCGGCGTACTCCGATTCCACGACGCGGCGGCGCTCGATTCGCTCGGCCGCCGTCAGATCGTGATCGTGCTCGAGCTCATGGACGGCGTGCGAGATGTCCGGCACCACGAACAGGGTCGGGTCCTGCGGGGACATCGTTTCGACACCCTGGTCGGTGAGGTGCACCGAACGGCCGCGCTCATCCATGACGAAGAACAGGTCATCCTCGAGATCCCGCATCTTCTGGTCACGCGCAGGGAGCTTCCGGTCCGCGAGGCGGTCGAGCTCGACCCGCTGCACGAGCTGCTTGACACCCTGCTCGTTCAGCAGCTTCAGCAGCTTCTTGTTCTTGGGCATGCCCAGCTGCGCCTTGTAGAGCAGCTTCGCGCCTTCATAGTTGGTGTCGGGACTCTGCAGCAGCGACTCGCCGCGGGCGATGAGGTCATTCACGACCCCGGTTTGCTTGCGGACGAGCTGCACGACCTGCGCGTTGTACAGCGCGTATTTCTCATCCGACTCGGCGCCAACCGGACCCGAGATGATCAAGGGGGTCCGCGCTTCGTCGATGAGGATCGAATCGACCTCGTCGATGATGGCGTACACATGGCCGCGCTGCACGCGGTGCTCCAGGCTGAACACCATGTTGTCGCGGAGATAGTCGAAGCCGAATTCGTTGTTGGTGCCGTACGTGATGTCGCATTGGTAGGCCGCACGCCGTTCGGGGGTGGACGGCTGCGTATCGTCGATACAGCCCACCGTCAGGCCGAGCCACTTGAAGAGGTGACCCATCCACTGCGAGTCGCGCCGCGCCAGGTAATTGTTGACCGTGACGAGGTGCGTGCCCCGCCCCGCGAGGGCGTTGAGGTACAGCGGCAGCGTGGCCACCAGCGTCTTTCCCTCACCGGTCGCCATTTCCGCGATCTTGCCCTGATGCAGCACGATGCCGCCGATCAGCTGCACGTCATACGGCACCATGTCCCACTTCAACGCGTGCCCGGTGACCATGACCTCGGTCCCGACCAGCCGGCGCGACGCTTCGCGGACGGTCGCGAATGCCTCAGGCAGCAGATCATCGAGGGTGCGCTGCAGCTCTTTGACGAACGTCTCTTCCGCCTTTGCCAGCTGGCTGCTGAGATCGGCGCGCTTCTCGGGGTCGGGACAGTCGTGCTTTTCCTGCTTGACGCGCTCGACCTCCGCCTGCAGCACTCCGGTGCGCTGCGCGATCAGCTCGCGGAACCGGGTCGTCTGTGCCTGAAGCTCGCTCTCGCTGAGATCCTTCAGACGCGCTTCGTGCGTGTGAATCGCATCCACGCTCGGCTGGATGCGCTTCAGCTCGCGGTCGAATTGCGTCCCGAAGATCTTGGTGAACAGACGGTTTGCCATATCCCTCTAGCGATAAAGCCCCCGGGCCGCGATGTACTCGCGGACCGGCTCAGGCACTAAATATCGAATGGAACGCCCCTGCTTGACACGCTCGCGGACCTGGGTGGCGGAAAGGTCGATGGTGGGTACCGGGATCACCCGGCTGATGAGGGGGTGTCGCGGGACCGTCGCCCCGGGCCGTGCGAATACGACAATGTCGGCGAGCCCCGGCAGGGCTTCCACTTCCCACCACGCGGCCAGATCCCGAGCCGCGTCCGCCCCTAGCAGTAACGTGAACCGGTTCCCCTTCTCCCGCTCCGCCAGCGCGCGCAGCGTGCGGACGGTATACGAGGGCGTCGGCAAGCCCAACTCCACCCGCTCGACCCCCAGCCGCGGATTGCCCTGCACCGCCAGATCGAGCATCTCGGCGCGCTGCTCGGCCGTCGCCTGATGCGCCGCGCGCTTGAACGGCTGCTCCCGGGCCGGCAGAAAGCGAATCGCGGAGCCGTTGCCCAGCGCGTCGGCCGCTGCTTCCGCCACGATCAAATGCGCCACATGGACGGGGTCGAACGATCCCCCGAACAGCGCGTTCACACCGCTCAGGAGGGAGTCGCGCTGGAGTCCGCGACCGCGGGACAGCTGCGGTCGAGCCGCGCCGCGTTCGGGTAATAGCGCCGCAGATGCGCGCAGGTTTCCTGCATCTCCTCTTTGTAGCCAATGGCCTGATAGCTGTCCACCAGCCGCAGCAGCGCGTCGGGCGCGCGCGCGGCATTCGGGTAGTTGGCGATGACATCCTTGAAATAGATGATCGCCGAATCGAATGCCTTGCGGCGGAAGTAAAACAGGCCGGTCTTGTAGGCCTTCTCCGCAAATTGATTCTCGAGCCGCTGCACGTGGGGGCGCGCGCGTCCCGCCGCCTCGCTCTCCGGATAGCGGGCCGCCAGCTCCTGGTAGATCGCCAACGCGGTCTCGCCGTAGCTCGGGTCGAGCTCGGGGCGATGCCACAGCTTCAGATTGGCGTCGCCGGCGCGCATCAACGCGACCGGGGCGTACTCGGACGTCGCAAAATCGTCCGCGACCTTACGGAAGTCGGACGCCGCCTCCACGTATTGACCCATCTGGAAGGAACACTCGGCGAGGTAATAGCGCGTCTGTGCCAGCTCGGGTTGACTCGGCCCGAACTCGTACGTCAGGCGTTGCAAGCCCAACTGGGCGTGCCGGAAATCGCCCTGCCGGAACTGCTGCAGCGCGCGATCGAGGCCGACGGCCGGATCCGGCGCCGGCGGCGGCTGTTTCGCCGCGCGCCGGCCGGGATGGCAGGCGACGCCCGCGACGAGCAACCCACACGCCAATACCTCCAAGATTCGCTGCTTCCTCATTCCGGCTCAGCCTTTCCCAACTTGTTGAGCTTGTCCTGGGCTCGCTGGGAGATCGTGTCTCCCGGCGTGCCGCCCGCAAGCGCCTGCTGATAACTGTCCATCGCGCCGGCGATATCGCCCTGCGCGAGGCGCACATCGCCAAGGCCAAGGAATGCGGCGCGCACGACGTCCGGCGATGCTCCCGGAGCCGTCGCGCGACGGAACCAGTCCTCCGCGTCGCCCGGTCGCCCGTTCTCGAGCGCCATCTGTCCCGCGACGAGCGCGCAGAGCCCCAGCCCTTCCCGTGCGGACTCGACGACCGACGCCGCGCGTTGCCGGCGGATGACCCCTTCAAAGACGCGCACGGCGGTGCTGCAGTCTCTGACCCGGACAAGGGTCATCCCGTATACGTACAGTAGCGAGTCGGCGCGGGACGCGTCGACCGCCGACGCCGCTGCAACCGGCAACAGGGCCGCCGCTTCGGCAGTATCGCCGCGATCGACCGCATCGAGAGCCGCCAGCACGACATAGCGGCCCAGCGGGCGGCGCGGGGCCACTTCGCGCAGGCCCGTCAACGCGCTCGCCAGGGCCGTCCGGTCGTTGGCCGTGAGGGCGGCGCGCGCCACGCGGTCCAGACCGTCCGCCGCTTCGTCCGCCCGCGAGCGATCGCGCTTGGCCAGGGTGCGGTACGCATCCGCCGCGAGCTCGTAGTCTTCGGCGTGCATGGCGGCCGCCCCGACCTTCGCGAGCACGCTTGCGCTGCTCGCGTTCGCCTTGCGGGCGAGGTCATACTCCGCGAGCGCGTCCACATACGCGCCGGCCGCATAGGCGCGGTCGCCGAGCTCCTCGTGGTTCGCCGCGGAGCGCGTGCATGACACGACGAGCAGCAGCAGCGTGATCCCGGCGCGTCTCATTTCCTTTTCTTCTTTTTCGGCGCCGGCTCGTCCAGCATGGCGTCCTGACCGGCGGCGGCGCCTACCGGAGTGACGTCGGAGCGGGACAGCAGCGCGAGGTAGGCCTCCACGCGAGGATCTTCCGGCCGTCTGGTGTGCAGCTCTTCCCACACGGCCCGCGCGCCCAGACCATCGCCGGCAAGATAACAGGCGAGTCCCAGCATCGCGGCAGCGTCGAGGAACGAGGGACGCTCGCGCACGATGCGCTGGAAGTGCTCGTGCGCGTCGAGCGCCCGGCCCGCTTCGAGCAACAGCCGTCCGAGCTTGTAGCGCAGGTCATGAAATCCGGGGCCCAGCGCGAGCGCCGCTTCATACTGCGCGATCGCCTCGTTGAGTCCGCCGGCCTCGAGGTAGGCTTGCCCCATCGCGGCGTGCTGATTGGCGAGCTTGGCCGCGACGTGGCCGTGAAAGCCGCCCCGGCGCTCCGTCGTGATCTGCCGGGCACGCCGCAACGCGGCGTTGGCCTCTTCTTCGCGCCCCAGCTCGTTGAGAACGAGCGCGCGGTGAATCAAGGCTTCGATGTAATTGGGATTCAGCGCGAGCGCGCGATCGAGCTGCTCCAGCGCCGTGTCCGGCTGTCCCACGAGCGAGTACGAGAGCCCGAGCAGATGATGCGCGTCTGCAAAGGCGCGACCGGTCGCGACGACCTCTTCGAGCAGGTGAATCGCACCGTAATAGTCCTGCAGCTGAAAGCGTTCGTTAGCCTGCTCGACTAGATGCTCGGGACTGACGTCCATGAACCTCCTCGTACCAGTCGACGAACTTCCGGATGCCTTCTTCGATCCCGACCTTGGGCCGGAACCCGAGCACGCGTCCGGCGTGGTCCAGATCCGCGTCCGTCAGCCGCACGTCGCCCGGTTGATCGGGATGCCGCTCGATATTGGGCTCGCGGCCGAGCGCGGCGCCGATCAGCGCGATGAGCCGGTCGAGTCGTACCCGCGCGCCGCCGCCGAGGTTCACGATCTCGACGCTGCCGGGACGGGCGGTCGCCGTCCACTCCAGCCCGGCGAGGACGCCATCGAGGCAGTCGGTAATATAGGTATAGTCGCGCTCGCTCGACCCATCCCCATGCATTCGGATCGGCCGCCCCCGGGCGATCAGATCGGTGAACTTGTGGATCGCGAGGTCCGGCCGCTGTCGCGGCCCGTAGACCGTAAAGAAGCGCAGGCACATGATGCGCAGGGGATACAGATGGGCGAAGGCGTACGCGAGCAGCTCGCCGGCCCGCTTGCTCGCCGCGTACGGTGAAATCGGCGAGACCGCGGGCTCATCCTCGTCGAACGGCGGCGGGGTCGCGTTCCCGTACACCGATGACGACGAGCCAAAGACGACGCGCGTCACACCCGTGCGCCGCGCCGCGTCGAGCAGGCGAGCCGTCGCGGTGACGTTCGCTTCCATGTAGGAGCCGGGATCCTCGAGCGACGGACGCACCCCGGGCTTCGCGGCGAGGTGAATGATCGCCTCGACGCCCTCGAGTGGCAGCGGATCACGGGCCACGTCGGCCTCGATGAACGTGAAGCCGGGGAGCGTGCTCATCCCCTGCAGATTCCGCTCTTTCACCTCGCGCGCGTAGAACGCGTCGAAATTGTCGACGCCGGTGACCTGTACTCCCCGCGCCAGCAACGCTTCGCCGAGATGCGACCCGATGAATCCGGCTGCGCCGGTCAGGAGCACTTTCTGCGGGCTCATCGCGCCGCCGCTCCCTCGCGCGCCACCACGCCACGGAAATAGTCGATCGTGCGGCGCAGGCCGTCCTCCAGCGTCACCTTTGGCTCCCATCCCAGCGTCTCACGCGCGCGGGCGATATCGGGCTGCCGCACCTGGGGATCGTCGATGGGCAGAGGCCGCTCGACCACGCTGCTCTTGCTGCCGGTCAGCTGCAGCACGCGGTCGGCGAGCTGGCGGACCGTGAACTCGTGCGGATTGCCGATGTTGGTCGGCTCCGGTGTGCCGCGCTCGAACAGCCCCACGATGCCCTCGATCAGGTCATCGACGTAACAGAACGAACGCGTCTGCGACCCGTCGCCATACACGGTGAGCGGCTCTCCGCGCAACGCCTGCACGATAAAATTCGAGACCACGCGTCCGTCGTTGGGCCGCATCCGCGGGCCGTAGGTATTGAAGATCCGCACGATGCGCGTGTCGAGTCCGTGGAAGCGGTGATAGGCCATCGTCAGGGCCTCGGCGAAGCGCTTCGCTTCATCGTACACGCCGCGGGGCCCCACCGGGTTCACGTTGCCCCAGTACGACTCCGGTTGCGGATGGACCAGCGGGTCGCCGTAGACTTCCGACGTCGAGGCAAGCAGGAAGCGGGCTTGCTTCGCCATCGCGAGTCCGAGGGCCTTGTGCGTGCCGAGCGAGCCCACTTTGAGCGTCTGGATCGGCAGCTCGAGGTAGTCGACGGGGCTCGCGGGGCTCGCGAAATGCAGCACACCGTCCAGCCGTCCTTCGACTTCGATGAAGCGCGTGACGTCCTGGTTGGCGAAGCGGAATCGCGGATGCGAGCCGAGGTGCGCGAGATTCGCCGGATTACCCGTGATGTGATTGTCCATTCCCAGCACGTCGTACCCGAGTGCCAGGAACTTGTCGACGAGATGGGATCCGAGGAATCCGGCGGCGCCCGTTACGAGGACGCGCATCCGAGCCGGCGGCCGATGCTATCGTAGGTAAACCCGAGCCGACCTAGCTTGACGGGGTCGTACAGGTTGCGCCCATCCACGATCAGGGGCCGGTTCAACAGCTGCTTGATCCGCGCAAAATCAGGGTTGCGATACTCCAGCCATTCGGTGACGATCGCCAGCGCATCGGCGCCACTCAGGGCGTCGTACGCATGCGTGGCGTACGTGACGCGCGAGCCGAGGTGCCGCGCCGCGGTTTTCATGGCCGCGGGATCGTGCACGTGCACCTGCACGCCCTCGCACAACAGCGCCTCGACGAGCACCAGCGCGGGACTCTCCCGGACGTCGTCGGTCTCGGCCTTGAACGCGAGGCCCCAGACCGCGACGGTTTTCTGCTTCAGGGGACCGAGATGCCGCTTCAGCTTCTCGAACAGCACGTGTTTTTGCGCATCGTTCGCGGACTCGACGGCCTGCAGGACATCGAGCGGCACGGCGTTCTCGGTCGCGGTGCGGACCAGCGCTTTGACGTCCTTGGGAAAGCAGGAGCCGCCGTAACCCGGCCCGGGGAACAGGAACCCCTGGCCGATGCGCCGGTCGCTGCCGATGCCCCGGCGCACGTGCGTGACGTCGGCGCCGACCG
>DAIQBJ010000007.1:0-26751 GCA_036781225.1 Gemmatimonadales bacterium
GCCGGCCGTCCTTGAAGAATAGAATACTCGGAATCGAGCGGACGTTAAAGCGCATGGCGGTAGCCTGATTGTCGTCGACATTCACCTTCACGATCTTCACTTTCCCGTTGTACTTCCCGGCCAGCTGCGTCATGATCGGTGCGACCATGTGACACGGCCCGCACCAGGTCGCCCAAAAGTCCACCACCGCCAGGCCCTTGTGCTGCTCAACCTCGGCGGGAAAAGTTGCGTCCGTAATTTCGACGAGATGCGTCGCTTCCATGTCCCCCATTCTCCTTCTATGACGTTAGTTTGCCCGTATGAACCCTTCGGTTGCCCACATCGGCATAGCCGTTTCCAGCATTCGTGACGCCTTGCCGTTCTACCGCGACATCCTGGGACTTGATCCGGGACGGCCGGAGCGCGCGGACGGCGCAACGATCGTCAGCCTGCATTGCGGCGATGTCGACGTCGAGCTGCTCGAGCCGGCCGATCCATCGAGTCCCGTGGCGAAGTTTCTTGCGAAACGCGGCCCTGGCATTCATCACATCTGCTACCGCGTGACGGACCTCGATGCCGCGCTGGCACGCTGCCGGGCGGCCGGCTATCAGCTGGTCGATGAGACGCCCCGGCGCGGGGCCGGCGGACGGCGCATCGCTTTTCTGCATCCCAAATCGACGAACGGCATTCTGCTGGAACTGACGGACTAGTGGAACGTCGAGGCTTAGGGCCGAGTTCCCGTCGCCGCCGGCTGGCAACGACCTGCCGGACTCCCCGCGGCCTCGAGATGCACGTCGTACACGAGCCAGCCGCCGCTGTGCGTCTTGATCACGTCGAGCGGCATCACCTGATTGCAACTCGACCGCTGCAGCTCCACGCGATATGTCCGCAGCTCCTGGTGCCCCGGCACGAGGAGCGGTCCTTCGATGACCCGGTACCCGGAATGGTCGAGATACTTCTGAATCACGGTGAGGCGCTGGCGGAGAACGTCGCCGTTCATCGACTGCGCTGCGGGGCCGCGCTCGGTGCCCCACAGCTCGCCCATGCGTTTCAGATCGTTCGCCTTGACCGCCGCAAGAAACTGCGCAACCGATTCGTTCATCGACTGCGGGACCGGCGTTCCCGGTCCCTGCCCATTGCTACAGGCTGTCAGAGCGGCGAGCAGGACAACATGCACCGCGAGCCGTCGCTTCACGAGGCAAGCCTTGTGGTCGGGACGACCCGAAGGTAAGACACCATGCGTCTCTACGTCAACATCGATCACGTTGCGACGCTCCGTGAAGCGCGCAAGACCGACGAACCGGACGCGGTGCAGGCGGCGGCCGCGTGCGAGCGCGCGGGCGCCGACGGTATCACCGTCCATCTGCGTGAGGACCGGCGCCACATTCAGGACGCGGACGTAAAGGCGCTGGCGCGCAGCGTCCGCACCGTGCTGAATCTCGAGCTCGGCGCGAACGACGACATCGTCCGCCTCGCGACGCGCCTGCAGCCGTTCCAGGCAACGCTGGTGCCTGAAAAGCGGCAGGAAATCACGACGGAGGGTGGACTCGCACTGCGGAAGACCGATCGCCGCCTGCAGCACGCGATCGCGCGACTGACGAAGGCGGGGATCCGCGTGAGCCTCTTCATCAATCCTGCAGTGCAGACGATCGACGTGGCGCGAGAGCTCGGCGTCCCCGCGATCGAACTGCACACGGGCGCCTACGCGCACTCCTGGAAACGTGGACCAAAAGCGTTGAATGAACTGCGTCGAGCGGCGGCGTACGCGCAGGGTCTGGGACTGGCGGTGCACGCCGGCCATGGCCTCACCTACCAGAATGTCCAGCCCGTCGCCGCTATCGCGGAGATCGAGGAGCTCAACATCGGCCATTCGATCGTGAGTAATGCCGTCTTCTGGGGCCTCGAAGAGGCGGTGCGCCGCATGAAAACGCTGGTGAACACGGCTCGAAATCCCTAGCTTGAAGTCGCCATGACCGCTCCTGGTGCGCCGCCCCCCCTCGGCATGTCGGACTTCTTCGCCCTCGAGGCGGGGGAGTATCTCGACCGGCTCGACGCCCTGCTGCAGGCCCCTGCGCCTCCGGCACCCGAGGAGCTGGTGCGGCTCGCGCGCGCGCTGCGCGGCAGCGCGCTGATGGCGAGCCAGCAAGGCATCGCCCGGGCAGCCATGGGGCTCGAGGCGCTCGCGCGCGGCGTGCGCGAAGGGCGGCGTCCGTGGGACGTCGGCACCAAGCAGATCGCCACCCGCGCCGTCGACGATCTCAAGATCTTTGTGCGGAAGGCGGCGACCTGGACACACGCCGATTCCGCCAAAGCCGAGGCCCTCGCCAGCCAGCTCGAACAGCTCGGCGGGCGCCCGTCGGGTCAGGTGCGCGCCGCCGAAGCGATCGGATTGGACGCGGGCGCGCGGGCGTTTGTCGCGCGTGAAGGAGCCGCCATTGCGAGCGCGCTCGACCGCGCCGGCCGCGTGCTGCGCACCAATCCGACGGCGCACGAGCCGCTCGAGCAGGTGCTGAAAGCGCTGCAACCGCTGCGCGGTCTCGCCGCGCTGAACGATCTGCCACCGATGCCTGACCTGCTGGAGGGCATCGAGCGCGCGATCGGCGAGATGGCGCGCAACAGTGAGGCGCCGCCGGCCGGGTTCGGCGACATGATCGCCGAGCTGTCCCAGATGGCGGCCACGTCGATCGCCCACGCGGCGCGCGAGGTCGCCGAGCGCGGCCGCCCCGATCCCGAAGGCGCCGAGTTCCGCAAGTTCGCCAGCCTGCTCGTCAAGTTCATGGACAGCGAGCCGGACGTCGTGCCCATCGAAACGGTGGCGACGATCGTGCAGCTCGGCGCGACGGCGCCAGGCTCTCGTCCCGCTGCACTCGGCCGGCTCGAGCTGGTGAGTCACGGCGAGCATCTGCGCCAAGCCGCCGATTCGCTGGAGCGCGCGCCCAGTCCCACGCAGCGCGAGCTCCGGGCGCACACCATGGCCGGGACCTTCCGCGCGCTCGGCGCCACTGGAGGTGGCGGCGGCCCGGTGGCGGAGCGCGTCACCGAGTTCGCGCAGGCGGCGCGCGAAGCGGTGTCGAACGGGATCGCGGTGAACCAACCCGCGGCGTTCGCCGCCGAGCTGCGCAAGGCGGGCGCGATCCTTTCAGAATCCGCGTCGGGTGATGAGACGGCGAGTGCCGCGGCGCTCGCCGCCGTGACACTCGCGATTCGGCGCCTGGGTGGAGCAGCACCGGCCCGTTCACAACCTCCCCCTCCCCCTCCCCCTCCCCCTGAGCCTCCTCGGCCTCCGGTGCCGACGACGGCCACCGCGCCGGCGGAATCGTCCACCGATATTGCCGGCTCGTGGGCGGTGTACCAGCGCATGGTCGCCGCGGGCGTGGGTCCGGCGTCGTTGGACGAGTTGCTGCGAGGCGGCGTAGCCGCTGCCCCCGCGGCCGCGCCGCGCGGCAACGGGGGCGCAACCGCAACAGAGCCCGTCGACATTCGAACCCTCCTCTACAGAGGCGGTCGGGCCCGCCAACGCGTGCAGGAACTCCGTGAGGCGGCCAAGCGGGCCAACGGGGACGATCTTCGCGCCATCATCGACGAAGTCTGCGACCTCGTTGTCCTCGCCATCGAACCCGAGTAACAAACCCCGCTGGCGCTGGGCTCCGCTGATCGGATTGATCGTCAGCGTGGCCCTGCTCGTGTGGGTGCTGCATAGCATCGACCCCCGCGAGGTTTGGGAGCACGCTCGGCATGCCAACGGATGGCTGCTTCTGCTCACCGTCGTCGTCGCGACGCTCACATTCCCCGTGCGCACGATTCGCTGGCGCTTGATCCTGCGCGACGGGGACGGCCGGCGCCTCCCCTGGACACCGCTGTGGCACGCGACGACGATCGGTTTCATGGCGAACAACCTGCTGCCCGCCCGTGCGGGGGAAGTCGCGCGCGCCTACGTCGCGTCCCGGCAGCTGCCCGTGCGCTTCTCGACCGCGCTGACGTCGCTCGGCGTGGAACGCGTGTTCGATGGGCTCATCATGCTGGGACTGATGGCCCTCGCTATCGCCGCGCCGTCATTTCCGGCACATGCGCACGTCGGCGGGCGCTCGCTCCCCGCGGTCGTCACATCAGCCGCCGTGCTGTTCGGGATCCTGCTGCTCGTCGCCCTCATCGTCGTGCACCGGCCGGCACCCTGGCTCACGGTGTTCGAGCGCGTCGGCCGGCGACTCCTGCCGGCGCGGCTGGCCGAGCGATTCATTTCCGGGACCGAAGGGATCATCGCCGGTCTCGTCGTTCTGAAGAGCCCGTCGCGCTTCGCCGGCGTCGTGTTCTGGTCGCTCGTGCTGTGGCTCAAGAATGCCGCGGCGTTCGCGATTTGCTTTCGAGCCTTTGGGATCGCGATCCCCGTCGAGGCGGCGTTGCTGCTGCAAGGCATCATCGGGTTCGGTGTCGCCGTGCCGTCGACCCCCGGCTATATCGGGGTGTTCGAGGCCGCCACGCTGGTCACCCTCCAATTCTACGGCGTCGATTCCAGCCTGGCCGTCAGCTATGCGCTCACCTACCACGTCACGACGTTCATCCCGATCACGCTGCTCGGCTTCTGGTCGCTGTCGCGGCTGCACCTCCGCCTGCGTGAATTGAGCGCCGCACAGGGCGCCGCATGACGACCGCGGTTCGCGTCGCGGCGCACGCGAAGGTCAATCTTTTTCTCCGAATCCTGGCGCGCGAGTCTTCCGGATTTCACCAAATCGAAACGGCGTTCGCGCTGCTCGAGCTTGCCGATCAGCTGGACGTGCGTCGCATCGAGTCCGGTGTGCAGCTCGAGGTCACGGGGGGACAGGATCTCGGTCCACCGGACGAGAATCTCGCGGTACGCGCGGCTCGCGCGGTGCTCGAGGCGACGGGGAATCGGTTCGGGGTGTCGATTGGGTTGACGAAGCGCATTCCCGTCCGCGCCGGCCTGGGTGGCGGTTCGAGCGACGCCGCGGCCGCGCTGCACGCGGTCAATGCGCTGGCGGGCAATGCCGTGCCGCGCCACGAGCTGCTCCATTTCGCCACGAAGCTCGGCGCGGACGTCGCGTTCTTTGCGAGCGGCGCTCCCCTCGCCGTCGCGTGGGGGCGCGGCGAACGCCTGTTCCGCCTCCCCGCCCCACCCGCGCTGCCGGCAGCCCTCGCCGTTCCCGCGATTTCCGTCGCGACACCCGACGCGTACACATGGTGGGACGACCAGAATCCCTCACCGAGCGCGCGCGGACCCGTGGCCCTAGATCCGGAGGCGTTCACCACGTGGGGGAGCATCGGCCGGCTCGGCGGCAACGACTTCGAACAGCCGGTGTTCGCTCACCATCCCGAGCTCCGGTCGCTCTACGAGAGGGTGGCTGCGACGGGCCCGGTCTGGGTGCGAATGAGCGGTTCGGGGAGTGCGATTGCTGCGGTCTATAAGAAGGAAAGCGAGCGCGACGAAGCCATGCAGCGGCTTGGCTCGAACACCCAGCAGCTGATTGCGACAGCGACACGGACAGCGGCTGCGCCCGCGGTGGGGGTCCTGTGAGCTCCTGCTCCCAGCGCTTGACGGCTCACCCCCGGCAGCGTCTCTTCGGGGCCGAGGAGGAGTCATGCGGCGAGTGATGTGGAGTGTCTTGGGACTTGTACTCGCGTCCGCGCCAGCGGACGCCCAGTCGTTGCGCGACAAGATCTCCGAACTCTTCGTCTTTTCACCCGGGCAGCAACCACTCTTCCTCAGCGGCACCGGCACACACGCCAACCATTTCATTACGTCGGCCAGTACTCAGAACGGGATCCTGATTTCATTTCTCGGGAACGCCGTCGGCACGAACGTGACCAGTATTCCCGTGAGCGCGACCAGCGGCGGCTCGACGTTCCGCTTCGAGGGCGGCGCCCCGGTCCGAACCTCCGTGTCGCCGGGCCCCATCTTCGCCGAGCGCGCGCAGACCCTGGGCAAGGGGCGCGTGTTCGTCGGCGTGAACATCAATCGGTTGCACTTCGAGTCGCTGCGTGGCGTCGGGCTGAATGACATTCGCTTGAATTTCGTCCACGAGAACGTCACGGGGGCGACCTGCGACAGCATCGAGGGACGATCCTGCGACCCCTACGGCGTCCCGCGGCTCGAGAACGACGTGATCGCGCTGCGGCTGGCGCTGGATCTCGATATGACGGTGACATCGTTCTTCGTCAGCTTCGGGTTACTCGACCGGCTGGACATCGGTGTCACGCTGCCCGTCGTGTCCACCTCGCTCGCCGGCACGAGCGACGCGCAGATCATCTCGTTTGCCGAATCGACCGCGGCGCATTTCTTCGGCGGCACCCCCCGCGACCCCATACTCTCCACCTCACGCTCCGTGACGGGGTCCGCGTCCGGCATGGGCGATATCGCGCTGCGCGTGAAGTTCAACGTGATGCAATCGGACCGGACCAGCTTCTCGTTGCTCGGCGACGCGCGCTTCCCCACGGGAAGCGCGGAGGATCTCCTGGGATCAGGCCACTTTGCGGCGCGGGCCCTGGGCATCCTGTCGGCACAGTTCGGGCCGTTTTCCCCTCATGCGAACATCGGGGTGCTGCTGCGCAACACCGACTCGCTGAACAACGCCGTGCTCGTCACCGTGGGGTTCGACCATCTGATGGCGCCGTGGGCCACGCTCGCGGCCGAGATCGTCAGCGAGCTGCAGGTGGGGGAAAGCAAAGTCACCTTGCCGGGCACCGTGACCTACGACGTCCCGTTCCATCGTACCGTTGAGCCGACAAACATCCCGAATCGGCGCGACGATCTGATCAGCGCCTCGTTCGGATTCAAATTTCTGACGGGCTCCGGGATCACGATCGTCACCAACGCGCTGTTGCCGATCAACGAGGGCGGCTTGCGACCCAACCTCATGTGGACGGCCGGGCTCGAGTACAGTTTCTGAGCTGCTAGCGGATGGCGTTCAGGCGCCAGCCGGCTGGCTCCGCAACAAAGGATGCGTGGAAGGTTACCGGGCGACGCTCGACTCGCCCGGTTGTCGCATTGTCGAACACATACACGCCCACCACCACCGCATCCGCGGTCTCCCCCTGCACGTCTACGGTGGTGACGCGCAGGTCTGCTTTGAGGTTGCGGACCGCCTTGAAGAAATCTTCCCAGCCCCGCTGCTGGCTCGCCGAGAGTCCCGCATAGACGCGGCGGACCTGGCCGGTGTCGCGCGATTCGAGGGCCCGGGCGTAGGCCGCGATCGCCGTCTCGATCTGCACCCGCGGGGCTGTGGGCGGGGGCGGGGGGAGCTGGGGAGCCTGGGGGGGAGGAGGCGCCGCAACGACAGGCCGTACCGTATCGCGCGCGACTCGCGCCCGCGCCACGCGCTCGGCATCGGTCCAGGCTGACGCAGCGGTCACGAGCTGGACCATCGCGTCAGCCCGCCGGCCATGAGTGACGAGCGAATCGGCGCCCCGCAACATCGTGTCGCCCCGCGCCACATCGGCGGGCGTCGCGCCTGCGTCGAGCGCCCGACGCAGCGCGGCGAGCGCCGTCACGCGCAGCGAAGTCAACACACTGTCCTCTTGACGCGCCGAGGTGGCTGCGGGGACCGCTGGTCGTGGAGCCGGTTGTCGCTTTCGGGGCACGACCGTCGAGTCGCGCTGTTGCGGTTGCACCGGCGCGTCTGTCACGAGGGCCGGCAGCGTCGGCGCTCTCGCGCTGTCAGCGGGGGGCGGCACGCGGTCGCGGAGCAAGCGCCACGGCGCCGTGACGAGCGCGCCCACGCCGAGGAGTACCGCGATCCCCACGGCGGCGACGCCCCGCCAGGACCGAAACACGCGACGCGTCGTCTGGGCGGGCTTAGACGACTTCGCCAAGGCGATCGGACTGGTCGGCACTGTCAGACCGGCGAGCAGCTGCGACCCAGGGCCGGCCTTCGCCAGAGTGATCATCTCGCTGCGGACCGGGTCATCACGCCGCAGCGATGGCCGGCCGCAGCAGGCGACAACATCGTCCAGCGTCGGCCAGCGATCCCCGGGATCTTTCTCCAGCATGCGCATGACGGCTGCCGCAAGGTTGGGCGGGCAATCCGGGCGCAGCTTTATCAGGTCATGAGGGCGCTCGTTGAAATGCGCATACATGACGGTCATGCTGGACTCGCTCTGAAACGGCAGCTTCCCTGTGAGCATCTCGTACGCGACGACGCCGAGCGAGTACTGGTCCGACGCTCCCGTCACCTCACGCGTCGCGCACTGTTCGGGGCTCATGTACGCGGGCGTGCCAACGGTGACGCCGGTGAGGGTGAGGCCCTGGGCTGCCTCGACCTTCGCAATGCCGAAGTCGGTGACGACGGACCAGCCGTCGGCGTCGATCATGATGTTGGCCGACTTGATATCGCGATGGATGACGCGATGGCGATGCGCGTACGCCAACGCGTCGCCCACATGGGCGAGGATGGTCTGCACCATTTTGATCGGCAACCGGCCCACGCTACTGATCACCGCATCGAGCGGCCGCCCCGCCACGTACTTCATCACGAAGTAAAGGGTCTGATGAGTCTCCTTCACCGCGTAGATCGGGATGATATGCGGGTGGCTGAGCGCGGCCGCCGTACGGGCTTCCCGTTTGAACCGCTCCACCATGCCTTCACCCATGTGAAACAGCGCGGGCGCGAGCACCTTGATCGCCACCTTGCGATCGAGCGAGAGGTCATGGGCGAGGAAGACGGTGGCCATGCCGCCGCGCCCCAGCACCCCGAGGATTTCGTATTCGCCGAGCGTGGCGCGGCGGAGCGTAACCTCGACGGTTTCGGGCGACAGATCGGCACCCACAGACGCCGTCGCCACCGTTTCGGCGGATGGCACCGGAACGCCCGTGCCGCAGCGCGGACAGAAGGATACACCCTGGCTGAGCGGCGTACCGCAGCGAGTGCAGAACCCGAGTTGCATGGTCACCCAATCTATCTATTCACGAGACTCTCGAAATACCGCGGGGGCCGCCTCTAACGCCCGCTGACAACGATCTGCTCATGGCGCCGGGTCCAGGCGGCATTCAAACGGGTGATGACTCCTGGGGCGGAAGCGATTGACAGAAGCGCGCCGCCCGCCGACAGTCAGAGATATCACACTCTTTGGAGCCGTCTATGCGCCGTTTAAGTTGGATCGGTCTCACCCTGGTGCTCGCCGCTTGTCAGGAAGCAACGAGTCCCCGCACCGGCCTCGACGCTCTCCGCATGAGCGTCCGCGCCGTTCCGGACACCGTCATTGCTGGAAGTCCTGCGGACATCCTGCTCACAGTGACCAATACCACCGGACACGGCGTGGACGTCCCCAGCTGTCCCACCTACTTCTGGGTCCAGGGATCCAAAGGAGAGGTGGTGTCGGGGAGTCGTACGGGAGCGTGCATTGCCATCGCTTTGCCCCCGCTGCACTTCGAGCCGGGGGAGTCCATGTTGCTGCGGTTCACCTGGTTCGGGGTTTACACCGAGGCTGTGCTGCCAGGGACCTATGCTCTCTATGGCTGGATTAACGAGGACACGCACGCCTCGCCACCAGCGCGCGTCACCGTGCAGGCACCCGCGCCGTAAACACCGACTGAGCGTCCGCGAGCGCGCGCAACACGGTCGCGCGCTCCGCGGGCGTGTTCCACGCCGTGCTGGAATCGGCAACCTGCTCGAGCCGCACAATCCACCGCACGAAGAATTCCGCGTCCTCGGCTGAACGCACGGGCGTGTCGTTGACGCTGACGTAAATCGGGCTCGTGGACGCGAACGGATACAGATCGAGCACGGGCATCGCGGCGCGATCGCTGTACGCCCGCAAGACATACCACCCACTCGCGTTCACCGGGATCGACACCGAGTCCCTCGCCGTCGTGCGATCTCCATGCAACGGAATCGTTGCGACGACCTTGCCGTTGCCAATGATTTCGAGATGATCGACCGGCACGCTGGAACGGAGACCAACATGGGCTAGCAGCCGATGAGTGCCGGCTGGCAGCTTCACTTCATCTCCGATTTGCTGCCCGCCGAGCGAGAACTCGAGCAGCGGCGCATTGGTGACGAATGTGCGGCCGGCTTTCAGTCCCGCGAGCCAGCGATTGTGATCGAGCGCAGCTCCCGACTTCACAAAGACTCGGACCAACCCGGGTGGCCCGCGCAGGCTCGCAAAGTTCGGGAACGCGTCGGTCCCCGCCCCGGCCGGCAGGCGAAAGCCACAATTGAGCAGGCGATACCAGATCTCCGACGTGATGAGATGGTCCGAGTATCCCATGACCTCGATGTAATCGACCTTGCCGAGCGCGACGTCGACCGGGAGCTCGGAGCTCAAGGTCTGGGATGTGTCGGCCGGATCCGGTTTGGTGTCGAACGGGTGGACGTAGCCAACGAGCGCGCCTTGCTCGTGCGCGAGGTCGGCGATCGCGGCATTGTGCGGGTAGAGACTGGCGGCGGGAGTGTTCGGATAGCCCGCGTACTCGGGAATGAGATAGTGGGACTTGAGCCCGAGGAGTCCCATGTGTCCCCAGACACTGGTGTGGAATTCCTGCGCATGCATAAGCAGGAAGGTCGCGCTCGACACCGGGTCCGTGCCCACACGGAAGTAGCCGATGTCCGGAATCCGCTGCTCCTTGTTCACAATCAGATTCTCGACGACGTGCAGGTCTTCCGCGCGCGCCTGAAACGCCAGATGACTCGGCGTGTTGCGATAGGCGCCGCCGTAGTTCATGTGGACGTGCAGATCTCCACTCCACCAGCCGCGCGCCGGCAGGTTATCGATTCGAGCGAGAACGAAACGGCGAACGACATGTTGGTTGCCGGCAACCATCACGTCGGTACGTTGTACGTTGTACTCCGGCCCACGCCACACCTCGATGTGGACCTGTCCTGCGGGTACAGTCAGCTCCGCCGATCCATCCGCATGAAAGTAGGAGTACTCGAACTGCCGCTCCGAGCGGTCGAACGCCTCATCGGCGTGTCGCCATGCATCGTCGGGCGCGAAGCCACGGCCGTCCGGGCCCGTCACCGAGATTCGCGCGGAGATTTGCCGACCGGCCCGATCGACGACCTCGAGGCGCAGCGTTCCCACCGTTCCCAGATAGCGACGCTGACGCGCTTCGACTTGCTGCTTCCTGCCACCGATGACATCGATGACCCAAAGCGACGTGTTGCCGCTGTCGTTGGAGATGTACGCGATCCTCTTGCCGTCGCGCGACCACCGCGGTGCGGTCGCATCGAATTCGCCGTAGGTCAACGGGAAAGGATCGCCGCCCTCACTCGTCATCAGCCACAGCTGATTCCACTGCCGTCCCAGGTATGAGCTGTAGACCACACGCGTGCCGTCGGGCGACCAGTCGGGCCGCGCCTTCCAGGTCGTTTCTTCGTAGCGCAGCTCGCGCAGCGGGGCCCCCGGCTGTGCCGCCATGCGCCAGAATCCGCCGCTGCCGTGAATGTGCCCGCGGTTCGACACGAGCAAGATTTCGCTGCCGTCGGGCGACCACGCCGGCGAGATGTAGTGATCCCACCGGCTGTAGTAGTAGCGTGGCAGCTTGCTGTCGTTGTCCTCGGTGAGGCGCACGGGCTCGCCGAAAAGCAGAGGCTTCGCCACCTCGTGGCTCAGGATGAAGATGTGCCAGCGACGGTTGTAGACGGACGAGACGAAGGCGATGCGCGTCCCGTCGGGCGACCAGCGCGGCTCGAGGTTGACGGCCTGATTGTTGGAGAGCGCTGTGACGTTGCCGGACGCGATATCCAACAGCTGCAGCTCGATCGCGTCGTGCGCGTAGCGCGCGAAGACCACCGACCGGCCGTCGGGCGACCAGTCCGGTTGATAGTCGTAGCCTCCGCCTCCCGACGTCAGCTGCCGCGCGGTATCCGAGCCGATCCGCTGCCGCCAAAGCGTGCCCTGCATCGAGTAGATCAGTTCGGTTCCGTCCGGTGACCACGTGGCCGAGCTGGGTCCGCTCGTGACCTGAGGGACGTACATCTCGCGCCAGTAATAGGGATGCGGGAGATCGACCTGCTTGAGCACCCCGTCGCGCTGCGCCTGCAGGCAGGCGGGGAGGAGCGCGAGCGCTAGCGCGAAGCCGCGACCCATCGCTCGATGTTGTCCCGCAAGAGTGGCAACGGCACGGCGCCGTTCTCCAACACATGGTCGTGAAACGCGCGGATGTCGAACTTGCCACGCAGCCTGCGCTCGGCGAACGCGCGGAGCCGGCGGATCTCGAGCCGGCCGATGCCGTAGGCCAACCCCTGCGCCGGCCAGACCGGATAGCGATCGACGCCGACTTCTGCGCGCAGCAGCGGCACACGCGTGTGTTCCCGGATGTAATCGATCGACTGCGCGCGGGTCCATCCGAACCAGTGAATGCCGGTGTCCACGACCAGCAACGTGGCCGACAGCGTAATGTCGGCCAGCATGCCGAGGCGCGTGGTGTCGGACGAATACACCCCCATTTCGTCGGCCAGCTGCTCGGCGTACTCGGCCCAACCCTCCCCCATGCCGGGCGACCAGAAGTAGCGCGCGATGGCGGGAATGGTGTCGCCACGCTCCAGCGCAATCGTTCCCTGCAAGTGATGACCGGGGATCGTCTCGTGGAACGACAACGGCTCGAGGTCGGCGCGCGACTTGTGTCGCGGATCATACGTCGACAGGTAATAGATCCCCGGCCGGCTGCCGTCCTCGGCGGGCGGATTCCATTCCCCCACGCTCTGGCGCTCCCGAAATGCGGGATACGGCTCAACCACGATCGGCGCGCGCGGCAATCGCCCGAACCACCGCGGAATTGCCCCGCGCGCCCGCTGCAGCGCGTCGCGCGCCGCCGCGAGCATCTCGTCACGCGTGTGGAAGGTGTAGGCGCTGTCGACGCGCAAGTGCTGCAGGACTCGCGAGACATCGCTCGTGCCGAACGAGCGGACCGCGATTGCCTGCATCGAGTCCTCGAGCTCCGCGACGGTCGCCTCGCCGATCTTGTGAATGGAATCGGGGGTGAGGGGAAGGCCGATCGACGCGCGAATGCTCGCCAGGTAGCAGTCGGAGCCGTGCGGGTTTTCCGACACCCCGATCGTGGTTCGTGCGCGCCCGAGGTACTCGTTGGCCAGAAACTCGCGATACCGCCGCATCGCCGGGATGATTTCCGTCTCGAGGATGCGCGTCAGCTCGGCCCGAAACTCCGGGGTGGAATCACGCCGCGCGGGGTCATAGAGTGGCGACTGTACGGTCGGCGTGGCGAGGAGGGTGTCGAGCTCTTGCAGCGCGATCTCGACGTTGTGGCGCGGGGCCGAGTAGCCACGGCGCAGTCCCTCGCGGTGGTTCGCCGTCTCGGTCTCGACGTACGCCGGCACGGCGCGCCAGCGCGCCAGCGTCTGGCGGCGTGCCTCATCGGTCCCCACGCCCTGCAGCGTCGCCAGTGACGTGATCGTCCCCAGCCAACCGCCTCCTGTGTGCGCGACGCTCCACAGCTCGTACCGGCACACCCGTGTCGCGATAGAGCCTTCGATTGCGTCGCGCATGATCCCGTAGGAGATCGCTTCCGGTCGCCCGGCGAGCTTTCCCGGATTGATTCGCTTGAGCTGCACCAGCCAGGCGTCCTCGCGTTGCTGCCAGCGGGCGAGCGCGGCGGGCGAGTTGTCGGGCAGGCGATCGTGCGGTCCGTTCGCGACGCCATCGAGTGTCGCCTCATCGGGATGGCGTTCGAAGTATGCCGTGAGGTAGCTGTCCGCCAGCTGCTTGACCTGGGCGGCAAGCGGATCGGTCTTGCCCTGGAGCAGCAGGGCCAGTGCTGCCGCGAGGATCATCCCTTGAGGTAGAGCCGCTTGGGATCGAGGACTTCACGCAACAACTGCAGCTCACTCCTGGTGGGCGGGTCCACACACTCGAGCGTCGGGCGGCTGCGCAATTGCCAACCGACGCCGGCTTCGACGTCCGACTGTTGCACGCCCGGATAGAGTGCCGTCAGAACCAGCTCTCCATTGGGACCGTCGGGCTCGAGCACGCCCTTGTCGGTGATTACGCGCTTCACCCGCTGGCCGGGGCTCGTCACGAAATCGACACGCTCGGGAAAAGTCCGTGGTGAAAGCTTCGAGATGATCAGAATGCGCTGGGCGTGGATGGCGATCTCAGCCGCCCCGCCCGATCCGGGGAGCCGGACCTTCGGCCGATCGTAGGTGCCAATGACGGTCGTGTTGATGTTGGCATGGCGGTCGACCTGCGCGCCGCCCAGAAAGCCGACCTCGATGCGGCCGTTTTGCAGAAAGAGTTGGAACACGTCGGCCATGCCGCACACCATCAATGAGCCTGTCACGAGCGCGGGGTCGCCGATCGAGACGGGCAGCCGTTCCGGTGCTGCGCCGACTGCCCCCGACTCGTAGATCAGCACGAGGTGAGGCGCATGCGTGCGGCGCGCCAGATTGCAGGCGAGGTTCGGCAATCCGATGCCCACAAACACGACCTCGCCGTCGCGCAGCTCGCGAGCAGCGACGACGGTCATCATCTCGTCCGGAGTGCAGGAATCAGAACCCGTAATTCACTCCGGCGCAGAACTGCGCGCGCGCTTTGAGCCGGTCCGCGAGACCCGGCTGCTTCTGCATATACTCCGCCCGATCGCGCACGCCGTACACAAATTCGTCGAGAAACCGCTCCAGCGACCGGTCGTCGCGCGAGATTGCATCCCAGGCAACGTAGAAGTCGTTGTCACGATCATAGTAGCCCTGCGCGTATGACGGGTGCGCCCCCCACGGCTCGACGACTACTGCGCCGACAATGGACGCCGGAATCAGCGTTCGGTTCGGGTCGGACCTTATGACAGTCTCATCGACCAGCTCTTCCACGACCACGATCACGTGTCGCGAGGCAAACGCCGCTTCTTTCTGGACGCCGAGCAGACCCCAGATCTGGGTGTTGCCCTGAGGATCGGCGCGCTGCGCGTGGACGATCGTAACGTCGGGATTGAGCGCGGGCACGGTCGCCAGCGCTTCACCCGTATACGGACAGACGACCGATTTGATGCGCGGATTCGCCTTCGGGAGGTCGGTGCCGGCGTAATCGCGCAGCGACCAGAACGGCAACCGCGCCGCCCCCGCCGAGAATCGCGCCACCATGCCGAAGTGCGAGTATTCCTCGAGCTCGAGCGTGCCGCCCTCGGCGGCCCGGCGAAAGGCGTGCAGCGATCCGACACCGGGGTTGCCCGCCCACGAAAACACGAGCTTCTTCGCGCACCCCGCCGCGATCATCTGGTCGTAGATCAAATCGGGCGTCAGCCGGCAGAGCGTGAGGTCGCGGCGCCGCTGCCGGATGATTTCGTGGCCCGCGGCGAACGAGATGAGATGGGTGAAGCCTTCGATGACAACGACGTCGCCGTCGTGCACATGGCGCGCGACGGCGTCCCGCAGCGACATGACTTTTGACGCTAGTCCGACATCTCGTGCAGGCACTCGTCGATGATCCGGAGGGCGGTGTCTACGTCGTACTCGTCCACGACGAGCGGCGGCGCGAGCCGGAGCGAGCTCTTGCCGCAGCCCAGCAGCAGGAGGCCCTTGGTGAAGGCGCGGTCCACGAGCTCGCGCGGGACGTCGGGAGCGGGTTCGCGCGTGTCGCGGTCCTTCACGAACTCGACCCCCACCATCAGCCCGCGCCCGCGCACATCCCCGATCACGGCGTACTTGTCCTGCAGCTTGCGCGCGCCGCTGATGAGCCGCTCGCCCATCTTGTTCACCCTGGGCAGCAGCTCCTTCTCCACGATGTCGAGCGTCGCAAGCGCGGCGGCGCAGCAGACCGGGTTCCCGCCGAACGTCGTCCCGTGCGCACCCGGCTGCCACTTCATGATCGACTCTTTGGCGATGATCGCGCCGATCGGCATGCCGCTGCCAAGGCCTTTCGCCGAGAGCAGGATGTCGGGCTCTATTCCTTCATATTCGCACGCCCACATCTTGCCGGTGCGCCCCACACCGCATTGCACTTCGTCGGCGACGAGCAGGATCCCGTAGCGGTCGCACAACTCGCGCAGATCGCGGAGATACCCGGCGGGCGGCACGACGTAGCCACCCTCGCCCTGGATCGGCTCGACGAAGATCGCCGCCACGCTCTGGGGCGGGACTTTCTTCGTGAACAGCTCCTGCTCGATCCACGACACACAGCGCTTATTGCAGGCCTGCTCGCCGCGGCAATACTCGCAGCGGTAGCGATAGGCGTACGGCACGTGATGGATTTCCGGGAGGAACGGCGCAAAGCCGAGGCGCTGCACTGCCTTGCTCGCGGTGAGACTCAAGCCGCCATAACTGCGGCCGTGAAACGCGCCCAGGAATCCGATGATCGCCGGCCGGCCGGTGGAATGTCGCGCCAGTTTGATGGCCCCTTCCACCGCTTCGGTCCCCGAGTTCGCGAGGAACACCCGCTTCTTGCTCGTCCCCGGGGCGAGCTGCGCGAGCCGCTCGCACAGCGCGGCAAAGCTCTCGTAATAGAAGTCACTGCCGCAGATATGAAGGAAGCGCGCCGCCGCATCCTGCACGGCTTTCACGACCTTGGGATGACCGTAGCCGGTAGACGCGACCGCAATCCCGGCCATGAAATCGAGGAAGCGATTGCCGTCGACGTCTTCGACCATCGGCCCCTGCCCGCGGGCCACCGCGAGCGCGTATTCCTTGGGATAGGACGTCGAGGCAAAGCGGTCCTGGCGCTCCACGATCGCCCGGGCCTTGGGACCAGGGGGCGCAACGACAATGCGCGGGTAGTCCCGCGGGGGGAGGGAGGAGGCTGTCGCCGTCATGTCTCGATCACCGTGCGGCTCTGCTCTCGCATGAACTGGGCGACGTAGTAGGGGCCGCAACCGCCCTTCCCCGTCGAGCCCGATCCTTTCCAGCCCGTGAACGGCTGCGCGCCCGGCCACGCGCCTGTGGTCGCCCCGGTGCGCTTATTCACGTAGCACACGCCCGCCTCCACTTCGTCGAAGAACCGCGCGATGTCGCTGTCCCGCCGTGAGAAGATGCCCGCGGTGAGACCGTAGTCGGTCTTGTTCGTTTCGGCTATTGCCTCGTCTAACCCAGTCACGATTCCGACGGCGAGGAAGGGGACGAACAGCTCTTCGAGGAATAGGGTCGAGGTGAGCGGCAGTCTCGCGATGGTGGGCGCGACGTAGTGGCCGCGCGCCAACGGCTGGCTGGTCAGCCGCTCGCCGCCGGTCAGGATTTCGCCTTCCTTGCGCGCCCTGGCAACGGCACGCTGAAATTTCGCGACCGACTCCGCGTTGATCACGGGACCAAAGTAGACATCACGCTCGGTCGGGTCGCCGATGCGCAACGCCTTCGTTTTCTCGAGGAGCTGCGCGATGAAGGGCTGCGCGACGTGCTCGTGTACGTAGACGCGCGATGTCGCGCTGCATTTCTGGTTCTGCAGACCAAACGCCGAGCGCGCCACGCCTTCGGCCGCCGCATCGAGATCGGCGGTCTCCATGACGATCGCCGCATTCTTGCCGCCGAGCTCGAGCAGGCACGGTTTGATCCACCGGTTGGAGAGGCCCTGATGGATTTTCAGCCCCACTTCCTTTGAGCCGGTGAACACCACGCCGTCGATGCCCCGATGCCGCCACAGGGCTTCACCCGCTTCCGAGCCGTGCCCTGACAGGTAATTGAAAGCACCGCCGGGCAGCCCCGCATCGCGATACACCTCGTACAACTTGAGCCCCGTCCACGGCGCGTCTTCGGCCGGCTTGTAGACGACTGTGTTGCCGGCGACCAGGGCCGCGGACGACATCCCCGTCGAGAGCGCGAGCGGAAAGTTGAAGGGGGCGATGCAGGCAAACACGCCGTAGGGGCGCAGGACATCGGTGTTGCGCTCGACCGGCGTCACCTTGGCCATCTGGCGCACAAAGCCGCCCGCGTCTTCCACCTGCTGGCAGTAATAGTCGATGAGATCCGCCGACTCCTCGGCGTCACCCATCGACTCGAGCCTGCTCTTCCCCACCTCGAGGCTCATGATCGCCGCGAGCTCGAACTTGCGCTCCCGGATCAGCGCCGCCGCGCGACGCAGCGTGGTGACGCGCTCACGCCAGTCGCGGCGAGCCCAGGCGAGTTGCGCCGCGTGCGCGGCCGCCACGGCGCGGTCCACATGCTCGACGGTGGCAACGGCGAATCGTCCCAATACCACGCGCGTGTCGATCGGCGATCGGTCGACGATGGGGTTGGCCTCCGAGCTGACGGCCTCGGCGCCGATGTACAGCGGGTACTCGCGTCCCAACTGGCCACGGACGAGTCCGAGCGCTGCGTCGAACTGCCGATGGAACTGCTCCCAGTCCACGTTGGCCGACGTGTAGGTGATCTTGTCCTCACCCCCCTGCCCCCTCTCCGCGTTGCGTAGCGGGGGAGCGTTGGGCGAGTTGGGGTGCGTCGTGGTCATGCGCGCACCTTGAGTTTCGCGACGGTCTTCTCGAGCGCTGTCGTAAAGCGGCCCACGATCTCGTCGATTTCCGCCTCGGTGATGATGAACGGCGGCGCGATGAGCGCGGCATCACCGCTCGTGCCGTCCGCGTGGCCGACGTTGGGCCAGACCGTGAGCCCGGCATCCAGTGCCGCGTCGGCGAACCGCTCCGCGAACTTGACCGAGCGCGGGAATGGCGCCCGGCTCCCCTTGTCTTCGACGAACTCGAACCCGGCGAGCAGGCCGCGGCCGCGCACGTCCCCAACGTGCGGCAGATCGACGAGCAAGCGGATCCGCTCGTGGAGCACGCGTCCGATCTGCGCGCAGCGCTCGACCAGCCTGTGCTTCTTGAGATAGCGCATCGTCGCCACGCCGGCCGCGCAGGCGACCGGGTGATGGGAGAACGTCTGCGCGTGCACGAAGCTGCCGGAGCCTTCGGCAATCGTATCGACGACCCGCTGCCCCGCGGCAATGCCTGAAAGCGCCGCGTACCCGCCCGAGATCCCCTTCCCGAACGTCATGATGTCGGGCGTGACATCGTACGGTTCGATCGCCCACCACGTCCCCGTGCGCCCGACGCCGACGAGCACCTCGTCGGCGACGAAGAGCACGTCGTGGCGATCGCAGATCTCGCGCACGCGCTTGAAGTAATCGGGCCGCGGGGTGGAGGCGCCGGTCGAGGACCCGCCCACCGGTTCGGCGATGAACGCCGCGACGTTGTCGGCGCCGAGCTGCTCGATCGCTTCCTCGAGGACGGCAGCGCTGCAGACCGGGCAGGCGGGGCCGCGCCCGCCGCATTCGCAGCGATACGGATAGGGCGCGGGAATCCGGTGAACGTCGACGAGCCACGGCTTGAACGGCGCCTTGTGCGCTTCGCGCGCCGAGGCGGAGAGGGCGAGCAGGGTGCTGCCGTGATAGCCGGGCCCCAGGGCAATGATGCGATGCTTGCTGGGCTTGCCGCGCTCGACCCAGTACTGCCGGGCGAGCTTCAGCGCGGCTTCGACCGCCTCGGAGCCGCTACAAAGGAAGTAGAGCTTGGAGAGATCGCCCGGCAGCGTATCGGCCAGCTCGTCGGCCAGGTTCTCGACCGGTCCGTGGGTGAACATCGTGCCGGACAGGTAGCCGAACTGGCGACATTGCTCGGCGATCGAGTCAGCAATCTCGGGATTGGAGTGGCCGAGGTTGGCGACGTAGGCGCCGCCGACGGCGTCGAGGTAGCGCTTGCCGCGCTCGTCGATGAGCCAGCACCCTTCGCCGCGCACGATTTTGGGATACTCGTGCGACAGTTTGCGGTAGAAGACGTGGCTGTCGGGGTAGCGATGGCTGCTCACACCGGAGAAGCTACGGTGGCCACCCCAATCGGGCGAGTTTAAGGCGCTTTCACGCTCGCCGTGTGACCCTTTCGCCCCGTCGCGGTGAACGCGGCGACGCGAATCGTCCCGCGCAGGGGAATGGGCCCGCGCACCGCCGGACTCTTCGCGCTGGGTTCGCTGCCGTCGGTCGTGTACCGTAGGGTGAACCCCGGTAGCTCGAGGCTGGTGTTCACGACAGTCCCCTGGACTCGCAGGCCAGGCGTCGGGATGCGGTAATTGACCCCGGGTACTTCACGATCCAGTCGTGGCAGCTCGCGTTTGCCGACCACATTCACCAGGCGCGACCACGCTTCGCGATACAACGAATCGGATCGGGCGGAGTCCGCCTCATGCGCCCAATCCGGATCGGGCGCCCACGCCCGCTCGGCGAGCCCGAAGAGCTTCGGCACGATCATGTACTCGAGTCGTCCGTCGCCGCCAAGCGTCTCCGACCACAGGTTACCCTGGATGCCGACGATGTGGCTGCGCCCGTAGTCGGTGAGCCGGTCCTTGCCGGCGAACACCCCGGCGGGCAAGGGATTGCCGCGTCTGTCGACCCGCGTGTTGCGGTAGTAGTCGAACGGGATGAACTCGAACGGTTTCTCCATGTCGATGTAGCCGCCCCAGTCGAGACCGATCTCCTCGGGGTTCTGATTCCACGCGAGATCGAAGTAGTAGTTCGTGACGGGGCTGAGCACGACGTCGTAGCCGCCGTTCGCCAGCCGATACGCCAGGTCCTCGGCCCCCCAGCCGGCGACGTTGTTCCACACGTAGGCGCGCCAGCCGCGGTCGGCGAAACCGGGATTGGGGATGTTGACCGGGCGCCCATCGCGCCGCGTCTTGCGCACGGCGATCTCTTCCCACCCGCCGGGGACAAGACCCTGGGCCTTGAGGATCTGCTCGATCCGGCCATAGAAGGCGAACCAGAGATCGTCCACGTTTGTGAGGTTATGTGCTTGCATGAACGCCTGGACGGCGGGCGATCCGACCCACACACCGCCCGGCACTTCGTCGCCGCCCATGTGGATGTGGCGCAGTGGCGCGCCGGCTTCCTTGTGCATTGCCGCGAGCTCAGTGACGACCTTCTCGATGAATCGATAGGTCGTCTCGAGCGCCGGGTTGATCACGTTGTCGGGATACCCCTGAACCGATTGGTATTTCGAGGTGTCGTTCGGGTCGTTGAGCATGTAGTCCGGACGCGACTGCATCGCCTTGATCGCGGCACGCGCGTGCCCCGGCATTTCGATCTCCGGGATCACTTCGATGTGTCGCGCCGCCGCGTAGCGCACGATCGCGATGTAGTCGGCACGCGAAAAGAATCCGCTGCCAAACGGCCGCCCCACTTGCGGTCCCGAGCCAAACGCCGGTTGCAAAAACGCTTTGGAGTCGAGCGTGTGGCCGCGTCGCGCGCCCACCGTCGTCAGCTCGGGCAGACCGGCGATCTCGACGCGCCAGCCCTCGTCATCCGTGAGGTGCATGTGGAAGACGTTGAGCTTGTAGCGCGCCATCAGGTCGAGCGTGCGCAACACCGCGGCCCTCGGCTGGAAGTTGCGGGCGACGTCGAGCATGAAACCGCGGTAGCCGAATCTGGGCGCGTCCACCACGCGCAGCGCCGGCAAGACCACGCCTGAACCTTTCGCTGGCGGCGTCAGCAGAGTCCGGAGCGACTGCAGGCCATTGAAGACACCCGCGGGCGAGACACCGACGATGCGGATACCGCTCGCCGGATCGATCACGAGCTCATACGCCTCAGGCGAGGATTGGCCCTCGACCGGACCCACCTCGAGTCGGAACGCGGCGCTGGTCTTCCCCTCCTTGACGTACGGCTGGAGATACTCGGCAGCAAACCGCGCCTCGTTGGCGAGATCGGGCGGTGCCGCGATGGGCGGCAGCGCGGCCAGTCGCAGTTGTCCCGCGCCCCGTGTCACCTGCACCGGAGTCGGAAACACGGGGGGGAGCTCGCCCACGGGGATATCGCGAACGACCGAGTCGCGTGCGTACTGGATATCGGGCGTCACGACACCCACGGTCCGTTCGAACGGCGCTGCGACGTAGTCGCTCAAGGGCACGCCGACATTTTTTGCGCTGTCGAACACGATGTAGGGACCGGACGGAGCGGAGCTGCGATTGGGGAGCAGATCGGTGAGATAGGGAATCTTGATCGATGCACCGGGCGCGAGCCCCTCGAACCCGGGGCCGGGAACGACGCGGTGCAGGTCGGCCATCACGTCCTGGATCGCGAACCCCGATCCTACCGTGCCCGAGTCGGCCGAGTGGAGCGCGCTGAAGTAGATCGCCCATCCGGTTTTCGAAAGTGGCTTGGTGTCACGGTTGGTGAGCGTGAAGAGCACACGTGAGCCACCACCATCGCTGGTGATGCTGTCGCCGACCAGCTCCCACCGCAGTTGGAGGGCGGTCTGGGCGGCGATGGTGGATGGGACCGTGCAGGCCCACAGGAGAGCGGCGAGCGGGAAAAGGGGGCGTTTGCGCATAGCGAGAGATTAGACTCCGATGGGCCGCGCTGTCCAGCCGCGATTACATTCGTCCCGTGCCCGCGTCTTTCTCTCGCACCACCAACCTGTCCGCGCCCGGCGAGCGGTTGCGCGCGTCCTGGCGCCGGCTCTCGACACTCCCGGGCGGCAAGACGCTGTTCAGTCTCATGCTGGGCTGGATGACCCCGTACTCGGGGACGATCGGCGCGCGCGTGGCGGAGCTGGAGCCGGGGTGGTGCCGCGTGACGCTCCGCGACCGCAGAAGGGTTCGCAATCATCTCGCGTCGGTGCACGCGATGGCGCTCGCGAATCTCGCGGAAATGGCGAGTGGGCTCGCGGTTCTCGTGGGACTTCCGCCTGGAGTCCAGGGAATCGTCACCGGCTTCTCGATCTCCTACCTCAAGAAAGCCCGCGGTCTGCTAACGGCTGAGTGCCGCGTGAGCGGGCTCGAGGTGACCTCCGAGCAGGATTACGAGGCGCCGGTCGCGATCACCGACGCGCAGGGCGATGTGGTCGCCCGGGCCACCGCTCGCTGGCGCCTGCGCCCGATCCCGACTCGATGAGTCTGCTCGATACGGCGCTCACACGGCAGCTCGGCATCGAGGTGCCGCTGATCTGCGGCGCGATGTATCCCTGCACGAACCCCGAGCTGGTCGCAGCCGTCTCGGCGGCGGGCGGGATCGGTGTCGTGCAGCCGTTGTCGATGATCTACGTCTACGGGCACGACCTGCGCGAGGGACTGCGGCTCATCCGGGGGACGACCGACAAGCCGATCGGCATGAACGTGTTGATCGAGCGCAGCTCCAAGCTCTACCTCGAGCGCATGCACCGCTACGTCGATGTGGCGCTCGAGGAAGGCGTGCGCTTCTTCGTCACGTCGCTCGGCAATCCGCGCTGGGTGGTGGATCGCGTCGCCCCGCTGGGTGGTGTCATCTATCACGATGTCACCGAGCGGAAGTGGGCCGAGAAGGGCTTGGCGGGTGGGGTCCATGGGCTGATCGCGGTGAATGATCGCGCGGGCGGACACGCGGGCCCGCGCAGCGCGCAGGCACTGTACGATGAGCTGGCGGATCTCGGTGTGCCCGTCGTCTGCGCCGGCGGTATCGGTGACGAGGCAGACTTCGTCCGCGCATTGCGGATAGGCTATGCCGGTGCGCAGCTCGGCACGCGCTTCATCGCGACGGTCGAGTGCGGCGCGCACGACGACTACAAGCAGGCGATCGTTCGTGCTGATGCGGACGACATCGTCCTCACCGAGCGCGTGACCGGCGTGCCGCTGGCGGTGATCCGCACGCCCTACGTGGAGCGCATCGGGACGAAGGCTGGTCCGATCGCGCGGTGGCTGTTGCGCGGGCGCAAGACCAAACACTGGATGCGCACGATTTACGCTCTCCGCTCGGCGTGGCAGCTCAAGCGCGCGTCACTCGCCGGGGGCGCCGGTGAGAAGACGTCCAAGGACTACTGGCAGGCAGGCAAGAGTGTCGCAGGGATTCACGCGGTCGAGCCGGCCGGGGAGGTCGTGCGCCGCTTCGCCGCGGCGGCAGCCTAACGCGGCGCGCGCATCTCGACCTGCTCTGTGGCCCGAGTCCAGCGCTCGAGTCCCGCCTCGAGGTCACGCTTGAGCGTCTCCAGCTCCGCGCCGAGCGCATGGGCGGTCGCGGCGCCATCGGGACGCGTGTAGAGCGCCGGGTCCTCGAGCGCCGCCACCACGCGCGCGACTTCGGATTCCAGCTTCGCGACCGCGGCTTCCGCCTCCTCGACTTCTTGCTGAGCCCGGCGCAGCTCCTTGCGCGGGTCGCTCTTCACCGGCGGCGCGACCCGCTGGCGCTCGTGCACCTGGCGCAGCGCCTGCTCTTCGGCGGCGCTGACGGCGGCGGCATGCGCGCGCTCGGTGCTCACGTCCTCCCACTCCGCGAACCCGCCCGCAAACTCGGTCATGCGCCGCTCGTGCAGGATCCAGATCCGCGTCGTCAGCGCGCGCAGCAGCGCCCGGTCGTGGCTCACGAGAATGACCGTGCCGTCGTACTCCTCGACCGCGTCCTCGAGCGCCTCGATCGATTCGACGTCGAGATGATTCGTCGGCTCATCCAGGATGAGCAGATTGGCGCGCGACAGCATCAGCATCGCCAGCGCGAGGCGCGCGCGCTCGCCGCCCGAGAGCGAGTCGGCGCGGCGCAACACCTCCTGGCCCGAAAACCCGAACCGGCCAAGGTGCCCCTGGATCGGACCCCGTTCCCATTTCGGGCGCAGCCCGGCAATCACTTCGTAGAGTGACCTGTCCAGCGGCACCTGCGAGAGATCCTGACGGTAGTAGCCGCTGGTGATCGACGCGCCGAGCCGGAGCTCGCCGCTCGCGATCGGGTGCTGGCCCAGGAGGGCGCGGAGCAGCGTGGACTTCCCCGCCCCGTTGCGGCCGATGAGTCCCACCACGTCGGTGCGTTTCAACGTTCCACTGAACCGGTCCACCAGCGCGCGGTCCCCGACCGCGACCGTCACGTTCCTGGCGGTCACCACCTGATCGCCGCCCCGGTCTGCGACCTCGAACCGCAGCGCCATCGTCCCGTCGGCGCCGATGACCGGACTGAGCCGCGGCAGCCGCTCGAGCCGTTTGCGCCTGCCCTTGGCTTGCTTGCTGTTCTGGCCGGCGATGTTGCGCGCGATGTAGTCGCTCTCTTTCGCGATGACCCGTTGCTGCTGATCGAACGCGCGCTGCTGGGCGAGGCGGCGCTCGGCGCGCTGCGCGACGAAGTCGGTGTACCCGGCCGAGTACGGCGTGGCGGTGCGCCCTTCGAGATGCAACACGTGATTCACAGTGGCGGAGAGGAAGGCGCGGTCATGGCTCACGAGCAAGACGGTCCGCTCACTGGCGGCGAGGTATTGCTCGAGCCACCGGGTCGTCTCGAGGTCCAGATGGTTCGTGGGTTCGTCGAGCAGTAAGACCTCGGCGGTGGACATCAGCTGGCGGGCCAGGCCCAGCCGGCCGAGCTCGCCGCCGCTCAGCGCGGACAGCGGGGTGACGCGGGCCTGGGCGGGGTCGAACTCGAGGCCGTGCAACACGGCATCGATGCGGGCCGTGACGGCGTACCCGCCCTCGCGCTCGAAGCGCTCCAGATCTTCGCCGTACCGCGCCAGCGCCCGGGGCGAGGCATCGTGCGCGAGATTCGCCGCTTGCTCCACCAGCGATTGTTCCAGCGCCAGCAGCTCGGCGAGCTCGCCGGCCGCCGCCCCCCACACCGTCGTCGCGGCGCCGTAGTCGCGGTGCTGCTCGAGCAGCGACACGCGCAGGCCGGGCGCGCGGGCGATGCTGCCGCGCGTGGGCTCGAGATCGCCCGTGAGCAGCCGGAACAGCGTCGTCTTCCCGGTGCCGTTCCGGCCCACGATCCCCCAGCGCTCGCCGGGGGCGACCGTGAACGAGACGTCGGAGAAGAGCTTGGTGGCGCCGAAGTCCACGCCGACGCCGGCGAATGCGATCTGCGTCATGGCCAGAGAACTTAACGGGGGTCAGCGGTTCGACGAACGCCGGTGGGGGGCGAGCATCCGCGCTCGCCTCTCATTAGTTTTCCATCGCTCGAGGTTGCTGGCCCCTCGTCCAATGGCAGGACAGCGGACTTTGGATCCGTCAATCTAGGTTCGAATCCTAGGGGGCCAACTGGTTCGACATCCTGCGGTATATGCCGCATCTTTTCCACGATGACCGGCCCCCGGCAGCTCGCCATCGACACGGAGCCGCGCCCCACGTCGAGCAACATCGACGTGTTCGGCCTGACCGACCCCGGCCGCGTGCGGTCAGAGAACCAGGATCAGTTCCTCATCGCGAGCCTGCACAAGCTGCTCCGCGTACATCAGTCCAGCCTGCCGCCCGAGGATATCACCACCCTCATCAGCGAGTCGCGCGGCTATGTCCTGCTCGTCGCGGACGGCGTGGGCGGCCTGCCCGATGGCCAGGCCGCGAGCGGCACCGCGGTGAAGACCATCGCGCACCACGTCACCCATTTCATGGATCTGTATCGCCGGCTCGACTCCAACAACGAAGCGATGTTCGTGTCGGAGTTGGAGACATCGGTGCTCAAGAGCCACGACGTGCTGGTTGCGGAGGGGGAGAAGGAGTACGGCGGGCGCGGTGGGGCAACCACGCTGACGCTGGTAGCCACGCTCTGGCCGCACGCGTATGTCATCCAGGTCGGCGACAGCCGCTGCTACCGGTTACGCGACGGCAGGCTCGAGCGCATGACCGACGACCAGACGATGGCGCAGGCGTTGCTGGAGCGCGGCGCGCTCAGAGACTCCGAGGCGCGGCGCTCGCCGCTCCGCGGCGTGCTCGCGAGCGCCCTCGGCGGCCCGGAGGCGACGCCTCGGATTCATGCCACGGACTGCCGCTGGGACGACGTCGTGCTGCTCTGCACCGATGGCCTCACGCGCCATGTGCGGGACGAGGAGATCGAGGCCGAGCTGCGCGCGATCCATACGCGGAGCGGAGGCGCCCAGGAATCGTGCCAGCGCCTGGTGCGGCTGGCGCTCGATCGCGGCGGCGAAGACAACGTCACCGTCGTGATCGGGCGCCTGAAGAACAAGCCTCC
>DAIQBJ010000008.1:0-26360 GCA_036781225.1 Gemmatimonadales bacterium
GGTCGTCGCGAGCGTCTTGGCGCCGAGCGCCAGCACCATGACGGTCGAGATCGCGCCGGGCCCGGCGAGCATGGGCACGCCGAGCGGCAGAATACCGATGTCCTCCTTCTGAATTCCCTCCGCGGTCTCGACCGGCGTCTCGCGCTGCTGGCTGCGGCGCGCCTGCACCATGTCGAGCGCGTTCAGTCCCATCAGCACGCCGCCCGCGATCTTGAACGCGCCGATCGTGATCCCGAAGATCTTGAAGATCATGCTGCCGCCCAGCGCGAACAGCGTGAGCGTGATCGCACACGTCCATGCCCCGCGCCGCGCCAGCACGCGCCGCTGCTCCGCCGAGTCGCGCACCGTCATCGCGAGGAAGGAGGGAATGACGGCGAACGGATCGACGATGAAGAAGATCGACGTGAAGATCAGCACGAGCTGCATGATCGGCTGACTCATGGGTGCAGCAGTCCCGCGCGAATGCGGCGCATCTTCTCGGTCGGCGCGGGCAGATCGCGCAGCCGCGCGCGCACGCGCTGGTAGACGCCGGCGTGGAATCGGATCGTGAGCGGCTGGCCGTCGCGCACCACGTCTGCCACGACCGCCACGTCGCGCCGGGCGGCGCGCACGACGGCGGTTACGTCCGTCCCGTCGATGATCTGGCGGCCATTGATGCGCACCAGCTCGTCACCCGTGCGCAGGCCCGCCACGGCGGCGGCGCTGCCCGGGGCGGCGACGGCGCGCCACCGCCCGCCCTGGACGGCGGGAGGAATCGAGCCGATGCGCGCATCCACCGCCGACTCCGTTGTGAATGCGACCTCCCATCCCGCCGCGCGGAGATAGTCGTTCCACGGGATCTCGTCGACGCCGCTCACGTACCGCCGCCAGAAGTCGGCGAAGTCGTGTCCGGTCGCACGCCTGACCGACTCGACGAGATCGTCCTTCGTAAAACCGTGCGCGCCCGAGTAATGACTGGCCAGATGGCGCATGACATCGTCGAGCGATCTCGTGTTGTCGGTCGAGTCGCGAATTGCGAGATCGAGCAGCAAGCCGAGCAGCTCCCCCTGCAGATAGTAGGAGATGACGTAGCTGTCGTTGACGGCGGGAGAGTCCCACACCGTCCAGGAGGAACGCTCGGGCGAAACGCGCAGGCGAGCCGGGTTGTCGCGGTGGTTGCCGATCGAGGTCGCGATGCCCTGCGCAAAGTCGCCGGGTGTTTCGAGTCCCGAACGCGCCAGGATCAGATCGGCGTAATAGTCGGTGACGCCCTCGCTCCACCACAAGTTCACCGTGCGCACTTCGTGTTCGTAGTCGAAGGGGCCGAGCTCGATCGGGCGGATGCGCTTCACGTTCCAGGCGTGGAAGAACTCGTGTGCACTCACCGTGCGGGCGCCGCGCGGATTGCGCGCCAGCGTCTCGGTCGTCACACCGATCGTCGTGGAGTTGAGGTGCTCCAGCCCGCCCCCCCGTCCGCCCACGAAGATGAACGTGTAGTCCTTGTACGGCGCGCCGCCGAAAATGCGGATACCGGTCTGCGTGATGCGGCGCAGCATGTCTACGAACACACCGCCCGCATGCGCTGGCGCGCCGCCGAGATCGACGACGGCGCGATGCGGCGTTGAGTCCGCCGTGAAGGGATACGACAGGAAGGACCCCACCATCGCCGGGGAGTCGATCAGCACGTCGTAGCTCTCCGCCCAGTACGTCGCGCTGTCGCTCGTGGGGAGGCCGGTTGCCACACGCCACCGGGGAGGTAACCGGAATGTCAGCACGGCCGGCAACAGTTTCGCGCCGTCCAGATACATGAAGGTGCGCGGCCCATCGACGACCCCGGACGTCGCGCGCAGGTACCAGCGATTGTTGGGGCGGCGCCACTGAACGGTGTCGGACAAGCCGGCGCGGTAGCTGACGGTGATCCGCCGCGCCCCCCTGGTGTCCACCACCCAGGAGATCGGCGAGTCCTGATGCACCGGCAGGGGTGCACCGCCGCTATCGACGGCCACGACCCCGCTGATGTTCTGCCAGGAGTCCATCAGCCGGTAGGCGCCCGGCGCCCAGTTGGGGATGACGAGGCGGCTGGGATTGGGCGGATGCGTGATCTCGAGCTCGACCGCGTACGCCCGCCGGTCGGGTGGGACCGCGAGCGTGTAGGCCAGCTGAGGGGTGGAGTCGGACGCGCTCGCCTGGAGGAGCGCGAGGAGCAGCAGGATCAAAGCGCGACCTGAACCACGCGATCTTTACCCATCTTCTTGGCGTCGTACATCGCCTGATCGGCGCGGCGCAGCAGATCGTCGGTGCTGGCATCGGTGGCCGTGCACGACACCACGCCGATGCTCGCCGTGACGTTGGGCGTTCCCTTGAACACGGTGCGGAGTCCCGCGACGAGCCGCGCCGCGGCGGCATCCGCCAGCGCCGCGTCGGTCTCGGGCATGAGCACCGCAAACTCGTCGCCGCCCAGCCGCCCCACGATATCCGCCTGTCTCACGGACGAGCGCATCGCGTCGGCCACGAGCCGCAACACGGCGTCTCCCGTCTGGTGTCCATGCGTGTCGTTGATGACCTTGAAGTTGTCGAGGTCCATGTAGAGCAGTGCCAGCGGGCGCGGGTAGCGCCGGTTGCGGTCCAGTTCCTGATTGAGGCGCTCGGAAAAGGCGCGCGCGTTCAGCACGTTGGTGAGCTGATCCTGAATGACGAGCCGAGCGAGCTGCGCCTGGCTGCGGCGCAAGCTCTGCAGGCCCGCCATCGCCACCGCGACGACGGCGACGTACGCGGCGTTATTGGCGATCCGCCATCCCAGCGCCGTCGTCGCGGGCATCTGATCCCACGCCACGGTCTCCCGCAGGGCAATCGACGCGACCCCGAACACGACTCCCCAGACCAGCCCATCGGTCCAGGTGACCAGCAGGACGGGGATGATGTACAGGATGCCGAGCCGGGCGTCGGGCGGGGTGGCGACGTTTCCCCAGTACACGAGCAGCGTAAGCAGCAGATAGCCCGTCAGACGGAGCGCGCGCGCCATCAATACGGCGCTTCCGCCACGTGCTGCGGATCGTCCAGGATCAGTGCCTGCAGCTGCGTACCGGCGGCCACGGCCGGCATGTCGGCGGGGACGATGAGCAGTGCGTTGGCGCGCGCCATGCTCGTGAGAATGCCAGACCCCTGCGGTCCTGTCAAACGCGCCTCTCCATCCTCTACTATAACGCGCAGGAAGTGCCGCAGCTTGGGACCGAGTGTCACAGGCTCAGCCACCACGACCGGGACCGTCCGGCGAAACGGCAGCCGATGGCCCTGCAGGCGGCGAATGGTGGGACGCACGAACAGCTCGAACGTCACCATCGTGCTCACCGGGTTCCCCGGCAAGCCGATCCACGGGATACCGCCGATGAGACCGAACCCGACCGGCGCCCCGGGCCGCATGGCGATGCGCCAGAGCTTCAGCTCACCGCCCATTTCCTGCAGCACGTCGCGCACAAAATCATGCTCGCCCACGCTGACGCCGGCGGTCGTGACCACCAGATCTGCGCGCGCGGCTCCCTGCAGGTGCTCGCGCAAGCTCTCCTTGGTATCGCGCGCAATGCCGAGATTGACAGGCTCGGCGCCGGACCGCCGGATCAACGCGTCGAGGGTGTATGAGTTGGAGCTCGCGATCTTCCTGCCGGCAAGGATCTCGTCCTTGCGGTCGAGATCGACGATCTCGTCGCCGGATCCCATGTACGCGACGCGCGGCGCGCGATGGACCAGCGCCTGATCGCGCGCAATCGAGGCGAGCACACCGAGCTGCGCAGGCCCGAGAGGCGTGCCCGCTTCCAGGACGACCGTACCCTTGGTGATATCCTCGCCGCGGCGCCGAATGTTCTTGCGAGCGTCGCGCGCGTTCGTGATGGTCACGGTGCCGCTGGAGGACTGGGCGGTGTCCTCCTGGCGGATCACGGTGTCGGCGCCTTCCGGGAGCGGCGCGCCGGTGAAGATGCGGGTCGCCTGCCTGGCGCCGACGGTCCGCGTGGGGAAGTGGCCGGCGGGCACCGTTTCGATGACGTCGAGATCCGTATTGCCGCTCATGAGATCGGCGCTGCGCACCGCGTAGCCGTCCATCGCGGAGTTGTCCCACGGCGGCAAATCGATTGGACTCGCGACGTCTTCGGCAAGCACGGCATCGAGCGCCTCGCGCAGCGGCCGGTGCACGAGATCGAGCGGCCGAACGTGACCGATGATGAAACTGGCCGCCTCGGCGGGGGTCATGGGGGCAGAATCTTCGCGCTGTCCCAGGCGAGATTCGCCACGGTCACGAGCCACGCGGTATCGCTGAAGCGAAATACCGGAAATGGAGCGCGGAGGTCGCGATCGTCCGTGACCATCGCAACCCAGTCGCCGGGATCGTGCACCGCCGGATCGAAAATCGGCTTGGGGCCCGCGACCGTGCGATACACCTCGATCTTGGGCAGGGGCGCCCGCTTGAACCCCTCCACCAGCACGATGTCGGCGTCGCTCAGGTAGCGTCGCGTCAGGGTGATCGGATCGGATTCTGCCGGCGTGCGCTCGAACAGGACACGCTGCCCGGGGGCTTCCATCAACACGCGCTCCGCCTTGCCTTCGTGCCAGTGGCGCCAGGTGTCCTTGCCCTTCTGATCCATCTCCGCGGGATGCGAGCCGTGCTTGATCGTCATCACGCGGAACTTCCGGCGCACGAGCTCCGCCGCGAGCGCGACCAGGAACGTCGTCTTGCCCGCGTTCTTGAGCCCGATCACCGAGATCATGCGTGTTGCCGCCACAGGGCCTCCGCCCGCTCGAGGTCGGTGGGCGTGTTCACGTTGAAGAAGAGCAGATCAGGGTCGCCGAACGTCTTGACTCGAGCGAGGGAGAGGATACCGACGCGCACGTCGGGGTGGAAGGATATGGCCTTCAAGTCGCCACTGTCGAGGCGCCGCTCGATCGCCGCGCGGCAGCGAGGCCCATACACCGCGCACAGTGGCTCGAGCCCGCGCCGGCCGGAGCTTTCAGGAAGATAGGCATCGTAGCCGCCGGATTCGGCGCCGTCCTGCAAGGACTGCAGCAGCCCCTCCGGCACGAACGGCATGTCCCAGGCGACGCACAGCACCGGGTCGGGACCGGCCGCCACCGCGGTGTAAATCCCGCCGAGGCTGCCGTAGCCGGGACGTGTGTCCGGAATCGTTTCCAGGTCCGGACGCCACGCAGCCGCGTCAGGCGCATTCGCCACGAGCAGGGGCAGGCGGCCGGTGACGGCCTGCACGGCGGCGACGACGCGGTCGAGAATGCGCCGGCCGCCAACGTCGAGCAACCCCTTGGGCAGACCGCCGTACCGGCTCGCTGCGCCGCCGGCCAGCACCGCTCCGCGCAACTAGTAGCGCCTTCCGCGCGCCTTCTCGAGGACCACGTCGAGCCCGATGACCAGGGAGAAGTGGTGGTAGCTCTTTATCTCGGTCGGCGCAAGCAGCGTTGCGGGATCCGCGGGCCCCGTCAAGCGCTCCAGTCCCGTAATCGCATCGCGCAGTTCGAGACGAAACTGATAACTGCCTTCTTTGCCGAGCGGTTGGGTCAAGCCAACGGCAAGGCCAAACATCGGCCCTGCGCTCCGCGGCGAGGGATCGTGGACGAAGAGCACAGGCTCGGGGCCGAATTGGGTGAAGTAATTGCCGGTCACCGCGACTGTGCTGTGGGGGGTAGTGGCAATTCCGATATTGGCGCGGACGTACGGACTGAGCGCTCGAGTCGCTGCAGCGCGTAGGGTTGCACCCACGAAGAGGCTGACCGAGCCTCCCGCTCCGGGGTGGGACGCAATGTCGTTACAGGCCTGCTGATTCTTGTTCTGCGGGTCAGGATGGAATGTCCCCGAACAGCTGTCATCGAACGGCAGACCGAGATACGAAATCTCGGCATGCAGGCCGAAGTGCGGTGACAGGAAGTACGTGCCGGCTGCCCCCACGATGATGCTCGAGCTGACCTCGCGTCCCAAGTGGACCGTATCATTGACGCCCGTCGTAGTCAGGGAGGTATCGAGCACCGCAACCGCCTGAACGGGGACGTCCCACAGCGAGTGTCCGGTAACAGCGCCGCCGAGAATCGTCAGGACGAGCTGAGCGCGGGAGGGCGTTTGCGCGCTCGCTGCGGATACGGAGACGAGGACGAATAATGCGCACGGAGCAAGTCTCATCGAGCCTCGAGGTGACTGTGTTCGATGGCCAGGCACAGATCCATCACGAAGGGAACGCCGGCTGCGGCAGCGCGCGCTTCCGCCCCGGCATCGATCACGCCTTGCTGCAGCCAGATCAGCTGAGGGTGGGGGCGGAGCGCGAGCGCTTCGGCGACCACGGCGGCCGCGTGCTCGCTGCGTCGAAAAATGTTCACGATGTCGATCGTGTGATCCCTGGCCGCGGCGGCGAGGGTGGGATAGCTCTTCTCGCCAAGGATGGTGTCATGTCCCGGATTGATGGGCACGATCGTGTATCCCGAGCGCTGCAGATACTCGGCCACGGCGTGGCTGGGCCGGATAGGTTTGGGAGACAAGCCCACGACCGCGATGGTACGCGCCCGCTTGAGCAGCGTGCGCAGCTCGTCCGGAGCGATCACCTATCGCTCGGGCCGGTGCACATGCGGCGTACCGCTCACCGCTCGCCCGACGAGCACCATTCCCGAGCGCTGTGCGATGGTCCCCGCCAGCGTTGACGGAACGCTCGGCGTCGCCACCCACGCGAGCCCGGCTCGCGCCGCCTTGAACGCGAGCTCTGCGGAGATGCGGCCCGTGACGAGCAAGCCATGCCCGACGATCGGCGTCCGCGCGATCACCGCGGCGCCAATCACCTTATCCACGGCATTGTGGCGCCCGATGTCTTCGGAGTGAAACAGCAGGACCGCGCCGTCCGTGAGCGCCGCAGCATGAATGCCGCCCGTTTCATTGTAGCGCGCGCCGCTCGCGAACAGTTGTTTGAACAGCGTGCGAAGCATGTCGGCTGCGGGTGGCTCGCCTCGTGCCGGCGTGTGCGTCATCGCGTTGGGATCAGCGAGCATCGTAGCGACGGCGCCGCAGCCCGACGCGAGCACGCGCTTACGGTTTTCCCCTTTCACCTGCGCAACGCGATCGGGCTTTACGTCCGCCCAGAAGCCGAGATCCGGCGCGCAGGGACGCAGCTGGACCAGATCGTCGAGCGACCCGATGTATCCTTCGCCGTGCAGCCACCCGACGGCCAGCTCCTCGAGCTGATCGGGTGTGCACATCCACGTCACCGCCGGTTCGCCGTTCACCTCGAGCCAGACCGGCCATTCTTCGACCATGGCCGATTCGGCCTGCATCCGGCCTCTACGGTTCGCCGCAGTATTCGGAATAGAGTGTCTCTCCTTCCTGCACGCGCACCCGATGAAGCGTCACGCCAGGCGGCAGACCCGCCTCGCTGATGCGCTCCCACAGGTACACCGCGAGTCCTTCACCCGTCGCGAGCCACGCGCCGGCGGCAAACGTCGCGATGTCCTCGTTCATGTGGCGGCCATCGAAGCGCGCCACGACTTCACGTGTGAGCAGCGCGTCGAGAGCCTTGAGGCTCATCACGCCGCCGCGCGCCGGATCGAATCGGCCCTTCACCGTGACTGCGCACTTATAAAGATGGCTGTGGTCTGCCGTCGCGCCCGCGAAGTCGGGAGTGTCGGGAAAGCGGTGAGTCGCCGTAAACTCCAGAACTCGCGTGAGATAGGCCGTTGGCATGTCCTAGAATACCTGGACCGCGGTGGCCTTGAAAGAGAACACGACCGGACTGCCGGGGCCGAGCGCGAGATCACGCGCCGCCTCGGCGGTGATCGCCGCGACCAGCTCGACGCCGCCGACATCGGCCCGCACGTGAACCCCGGCCCCGCGCCGCTCGATCGCCATGGCGGTCACTCGGCCTTTGAAGACGTTGCGCGCCGACGACGCGAGCGGCTCGCGGCTGACGAAGATGTCGGTCGGCGAAACGGCGACCACCACCGGACCGGAGCGATCGGTCATCACGGCGATGTCGATGTCACCGACGCGCGCCTGCTTGACGCCCTCGCCAGGTGCCAGCTCCACCCGGAAGAGGTTCTCGGGTGTCACGGGAGATAGCCGGCCTTCCGCGAGCGCGCGGATGTCATCGGCCCAGCGGTAGGCGTCTTCGAGCTGGTGGGAGGCGACGCAGATCGCGATCGGGCGCTCGGCGCGCTCGCGGACGAGCGCGCGGTATAACGCCCCGGCGGCCGCGCGATCGGCGGAGCTGGCGGGCTCGTCCAGCAGCAGCACATCGGGTCGCACCGCGAGCGCGCGCGCCACCGCCACGCGTTGGACCTCGCCGTCCGACAGTTCATCACGGCGGCGGCCCAGCAGCGCGGTGAGACCGAGCTGGTCGGCGACGTCCGCGACGATTCCTTTGGCGGCGCTGCCCATGCCGCGCGCCTCCAGACCGAAGCGCAGGTTGTCATAGACCGTACCGCGAAACAGAATCGGGCGCTGCTCGACGAGTGTCACGCGGCGGCGCAGCGCCGCCGCTGGCCGCTTCGGCACGACCTTTCCGTCCAGCAGGACCTGGCCCTCGGTGGGAGGCTCGAGCAGCGCGAGCAAGCGCAGCAGCGTGCTCTTCCCGGCGCCGTTGTGGCCGACCACCGAGATCAACGCGCCACGCGGCACGGCGAATTGTTCGAGATCGAGAACGACTCGTCCCTGGTAGCGGTGCCGCACGCCCCGCAGCTCAACCACTGCCGCGACCTTGCAAGACCTGCAATGCGATGTTCACGAGGAGCGCCAGCACCAGCAAAATGAGACCCAGCGCGAGCGCCAGGCCGAAGTCTCCCTGCGAGGTGTAGAGCGCGACCGCGGTCGTCAGCGTGCGGGTCGAGCCGCGGATGTTGCCGCCGACGATCATCGCCGTGCCGATCTCCGCGACGACCTGGCCGAACGCCGCCGTGATCACCGCGGCGAGGGCGAACCGCGCTTCGCGCGTGACCGTCCACGCGGTCAGCCACGACCCGGCGCCGAGCGTTTCCGCGGTGCGGCGGATCCGCGGGTCCACGCCCTGGATCGCCGCCGCCGACAGTGCCGCCGCAATCGGCAGCGCGAGCAACACATCGCCGACGACGATCGCCTGCCACGTGTAGAGCCAGCCGAGGCCGCCCAGCAGGCCGCGCCGCGAGAGCAGGCCGTAGAGCAGCAGTCCGACGACGACGGTGGGAAAAGCGAGCGCCGTATTCACCACGGTGAGCGCGGCGCGCCGCCCCCAAAAGCGGCGTGTGGCGAGGAAGTATCCGAGCGGCAGGCCGAGAACGCAGGAGATGGTTGTAGCGACGACGGCGACTTTCAGCGTGAGGAGCGCGATCCCGTAGACCTCGGCATCACCTCCGACGAGCAAGTCCCACGCTCGCCGGAACCCTTCCGCTAGAAAGTCCATCCCAGTCCGACGCTGAGCACCGGATGAAATACCCATTCGCTCAGGTCGTGAATCAGGGGAAGGACGCGAGAGCCGTCCGGCGCCGTCTGGTGGAACGAGGTGGGATAGCTCTCCTTCCAGAGCACGAAGCGGGCATCGCCGGTCAGCGACACTCGACGCAAGGGATACCACCGCATGCCCGTGGCGCCGGACACGGTGAACTTGGTGCCGAACTTGTAGCCGCTCTGGGTGGTGTCGGGTGGTGCCGTCGTCTCGAATGCCACCCCGATCCCGGCGCCGGCGTAGGGCGCGAAGCCGCGCCACGATTTTGCACCGGTGAGCCTCAGCTGAAGCATCAGATCGGTGATGAAGATGTCCGCCGGAGAGGGACCGGTCTTGCGTTGCGGTGAGGACGAATCGGCAGCCGGGTTGAGAATGAAGCGGTCGCCTTTGACGTACGTCCCGCTGAACTGGACGACCAGCGTTTTCCCCGCTGCCAGCTCGTAGCGCACGCCGGCGACGTCGCCGTTACTGAATCCGGCGTCGGCGCTGCCGCGCCCGCCCGAAAGATGGCCGCCGAAGAACGCGGGACCCGAGCGCAACAAGACGTCGCGATAGGGAGAGCTGGCGGGGTTGTGGCCCACTTGAGCCGACGCCACGTCATACGACGCTGCGACGCTCAACCCGAGCAGCCCGCCTACAACGTACCGTCGTACCGTCATAGCTCTCCTCGAAGGTCCTGCCCCGTCATTTCCGATGGCGGCTCAATTCCCATGAGCTGTAAGATCGTCGGTCCCACGTCGCGCAGGGAGCCGCCCGTACGTAAGTGACCCCGGCCAGCCCCTTCGCCGATGATCACGAGGGGCACCGGGTTGGTCGTGTGGGCGGTGTGCGGCCCACCCGTCGCCGGATCGATCATCAGCTCGCAGTTGCCGTGGTCCGCGGTGATGATCACCGTCGCGCCGGCGGTCTCGGCCGTCTTCAGGACGCGGATGAGGCACGCGTCGACCGTTTCGACCGCCTTCACCGCGGCTGCCAATACCCCCGAGTGCCCTACCATGTCCCCATTGGCATAGTTGCACAGAATGAAGTCGTGCTGCTTCGCCGCGATCGCGTTACACAGCACATCGGTGACGCCGGGCGCGCTCATCTCCGGCATGAGGTCGTACGTGGCGACCTTCTGTGACGGCACGAGCAGCCGCTCTTCACCCTTGTAGGGCGGCTCGTACCCGCCATTAAAGAAGTAGGTCACGTGCGCGTACTTCTCCGTCTCTGCGGTGCGGAACATCGTCCTGCCGTTCTCCGCGAGCACCTCGGCCACGATGCGCGATAACACCATCGGCTCGAATGCGGCGGGGAAGGGCAGCGTCGCGTCGTAGCGCGTCATCGTGACGAGTTTGACTTTGGGGCGGCCGCGCACATCGAATCCGTTGAACTCCGGAACGGCAAGCGCGCGCACGATTTGGCGCATGCGATCGGCGCGATAGTTGAAACAGAAGATCCCATCGCCGTCTTTGATGAGCGGCGCGCCGCTGATGACGCGCGGCTTGACGAACTCGTCGGTCTCGCCCGCATCGTAGGCCTGCGTGATCGCCGTCAGGGGGTCGGGAACCGGGACGCCGATTCCTTTCACCATGGCATCGTACGCGAGCTTGGTCCGCTCCCAGCGCTTGTCGCGATCCATCGCGTAGTAGCGACCGATCACGGTCGAGACGACCGCCCGAGCGCCGCCGTTGCCTTTGGCCGCCGCCGTCAGATCCTGCATGAAGCCCAGACCCGACTTCGGTGGCGTGTCTCGCCCGTCGAGCCAGGCGTGAATCGCCACCTTCAGTCCCGCGCGGCGCCCCAGCTCGACGGCGGCGAGCAGATGCTTGTCGAGCGCGTGGACGCCGCCCGTCCCGATCAACCCCATCACGTGCAGCGTGCCGTCGTGCCGGCGTGTATCCTCGATCAGCTGCAGGAGCGCGGGGATGCGAGAGAACTCGCCAGAATCGATAGCCTGTGAGATGCGAACGATGTCTTGGGGGACAACCCGTCCCGCTCCCAGGTTCAGATGGCCGACTTCGCTGTTGCCGATTTGTCCTGCGGGCAGGCCCACCGCGAGTCCCGACGCCTCGAGCAGGGTTCGAGGCGCGCGCTCCCACAGCTGATGCCAGGTCGGCGTCTTGCCCAGCTCGATCGCGTTGCCCTCGCGGCCGGGCCGGAAGCCCCAGCCGTCGAGCACAATGAGTACCACTGGGGTGCGTCTGCCGCCGCGCATTGTCATATTGAAGGGGATGCAAGTTAGCCAGATCATTCCCGCGCTACTAGCGGCGTTGAGCCTCGCCGCTCCGCAGCGTGCGGCCGCGCAGGGAGCCATGCGTTATCGCGTCAACACCGATAACACCTGGTTCTATCAGGACGTCGCGGGCCGGCGGATCGCGCGGCTGGCGCGCGGCTCTGTCGTCTCCGCGGGCACCACGCGCAACGACTGGATGCAGGTGACGCTCGACGGCTGGATCTTCGCGACTTCCGTCGGACCCAGCGACCGCCCCGACTTCGATCTGCTCGTCACACACACGCCCAACGAGAATCTCCGTGCCGCCCCGGCGGGCCCGCTGATTGCCGAGCTGGCCCAAGGGTTCGGCTTGAAGCGCGTGGGCACGGACAGCTCTGGGAGCCGGTGGGTGCACGTCAGACGTGACGGCTGGGTGCAACGCAGCTCGCTGGTGCCCATCGCCGACGTGGTGTCGACGCGTACCGCCGATACAACCGGTGACACCGCCGCCACCCCGGCAGCGCCCGCGCCGGCGGCACGGGCCGGGGCCGGCGACACCACGCGCGTGGACAGCACCCGAGCGCAGCCCGTGCGCATGACGACGCTCTACCGCGCTCCCGACGGCCCCGAGGCCGGCACGATTGCGGCCGACGTCCCGGTGCGGGTGTTGAGTCGCAATGGTGAGTGGACCCGTGTGCAATATGAAGGATGGGTCAAAGGCGGCGATCTGCAGGTGGCGCCCGCAGGCGTCATGCTCGGTGTCACCGCCGCCGAGCTGCGCGCGGAGCCGCAGCGGTACGTCGGCCAGGCGCTGCGCTGGCGGCTCGAGTTCATCGCGATCCAGAAGGCGGACGAGCTGCGCCCCGATATTCCCGCCGGCGCGAGTTACGTGCTCGCGCGCGGCCCGCTGCCCGAGCGCGGCTTCGTCTATGTCGTCGTGCCCGACAATAGGCTGCCCGCGTTCCGCGCCCTGACGCCGCTCGTCGAAATGCAGATTACGGCGCGCGTCCGCAGCGGCCGCAGCCGCTATCTCGGCAACCCGGTGGTCGACCTGATTTCGCTGGAGGGAGGCACAACGCCGTGAACGACGTGCTGGCCGAGCGCATTCGGCGCAAGCTCGAGGTGATGCCGGACGAGCAGGCTTATCAGATGCTCGACTATATCGAGTTCCTCGAATCGAAGTACGCGCAACGCGCCGCCGGCGCGCCCGCGTTTCAGAAAGTTGCCGAGACGCTGGAGGATACGCTGCGGGCCGGTCGTGTACCCGTGACGATCATTAGAGGCACGATGGACGCCGTCGGCAAAGCCGGACGGTTCTTGGAAGGGCTGGCCGCCGCGGGAAAGGCCGCCGTCGATGAGGCCAAGAAGAAGGCTCCACCGGTTGAGGAAACCAAGCCCGCCGAATAGGTTTCAAGATGGGAACCTTCCGACCCGACGTCGCCCTCACCTTCGACGACGTCCTGCTCGTGCCCCGTCATTCGACGGTCCACCCGCGTAACGTCGCCGTCGCCAGTCGCTTTACTCGTGGCATCCCGTTGAACATCCCGGTCGTCTCGGCCGCCATGGATACCGTGACCGAAGCGCAGATGGCCGTGGCGATGGCGCGCCAGGGTGGCATCGGCGTGATCCACAAGAACATGTCGATCGATCGCCAGGCGGCCGAAGTGGATCGGGTGAAGCGCAGCGAATCCGGCATGATCATGAATCCGATCACGCTCGGCCCCGACCGGCCGCTGCGTGAGGCGCAGCAGCTCATGGTGCGCTTCAAGATATCGGGCGTGCCGATCGTGGATGGCGCCGGCAAACTGGTCGGGATCATCACGAATCGCGATTTGCAATTCGAGCGCGAGCTCGATCGTCCGATTCGCGACGTGATGACCAAAGACAAGCTCGTCACCGCTCCGATGGGCACCACCCTGGATGAAGCGGAACGCCTCCTCGCAAAGCACCGCATCGAAAAACTGCCGGTCGTCGATAACCAGGGATTATTGAAGGGCCTGATCACCATCAAAGACATCTTCAAGCGGCGCCAGTATCCCGATGCGAACAAGGATCAGCATGGGCGGCTGCGCGTCGCTGCGGCGGTGGGCGGAGCGGCCGACGCGCAGGCGCGGGCGCAAGCGCTGCTCGATGCGGGCTGCGATGTCGTGGTCGTGGATTCCGCTCATGGTCACAGCCAGGGCGTGCTCGATACCGTCGCCTGCCTGCGGGATGCTTTCCCCGACGCGCAGCTGGTGGCGGGTAACGTGGCGACGGAAAGTGGCGCGCGCGCGCTGGTCGAGCGCGGCGTGGACGCCGTCAAGGTCGGCGTCGGGCCAGGATCGATTTGCACGACCCGGGTCGTCACGGGAATCGGCGTTCCCCAGATCACGGCGATCGTGGATGCCGTGCGCGGCGCGGGCGACATTCCCGTCATCGCCGATGGGGGGATCAAGTACTCCGGTGACGCCGTGAAGGCGCTGGCCGCCGGAGCGGAGAGCGTGATGATGGGCTCGATGCTCGCGGGCACCGAAGAAAGCCCCGGCGAGTCGTTCCTGCTCGAGGGGCGGCGCTTCAAGGTGATCCGCGGCATGGGCAGCCTCTCCGCCATGGAAGAGGGATCGGCCGATCGCTACTTCCAGGAGGGCGAGGTCTCGCTGCAGAAGCTGGTGCCCGAGGGGATCGAGGGGCGCGTCCCGTATCGCGGTCCGGTCGAGGACGTGGTGTTCCAGATGGTTGGCGGGCTGAGGAGCGGGATGGGATACTGCGGAGTCTGCGACATTGCCGCGCTGCGCGCGGAGACCGAATTCATCCGCATCACCGCGGCGGGGCTGCGGGAATCGCATCCGCATGACGTGGTCATTACGCGGGAAGCGCCGAACTACAGTCTTTAGCCTCCGCCTCTATTGACAGATTTCCGGTCCGAGCCAACTTGGGGCACCCTTCCTGAACGGAGTCCCGCATGAATTTGTGGGCTACGAAATCGATCTCCACCCTGCGCGCGGAAGCCGACGCGGCGGGCGAGCATCAGCTGAACCGGGCGCTCACGCCGCTGAACCTGATTACCCTGGGCATCGGCGCGATCATCGGCGCCGGTATCTTCGTGCTCACCGGTCAGGCTGCGGCGCAATATGCGGGGCCCGCGGTGTGGATATCGATGATCCTGGTCGGCATCGCCTGCGCCTTCGCCGGCCTCTGCTACGCCGAAATGGCGAGCGCGGTGCCCGTCGCGGGCAGCGCCTATACCTACTCGTATGCGACCATGGGCGAGCTGATCGCCTGGATCATCGGGTGGGATCTCGTCCTCGAGTACGCCGCCGGCGCCGCGACCGTAGGGGTGGGGTGGTCGGGTCACTTCGTGAGCCTGCTCGGCAATTTCGGCCTTCACCTCCCGGCGACCCTCACGGCCGCGCCGACCACGTGGTGCACCGCCGCCAATGTTCAGGCGGCCACCGCGGGCTGCGCCCACAGCGGTCTCAACCTGACCGGTGCCCTGGTCAACCTGCCGGCGGTGTTCATCGTGGCCGTGATGTCCACGATCCTGGTGATCGGCATCAAGGAGTCGGCGCGCGTCAACAATTTCATCGTGCTGCTCAAACTCACCATCATCTTCCTCATCGTCGGCGTCGGCCTCGGGCACGTCACCACGGCGAACTGGCACCCGCTGATTCCACCGAACACGGGGGAGTGGGGAACCTACGGTGTGTCGGGCGTCCTGCGCGGCGCGGGACTCGTGTTTTTCGCCTACATCGGGTTCGACGCCGTTTCGACGGCGGCGCAGGAAGCGCGCAATCCGCAGAAGGACATGCCCATCGGCATTCTGGGCTCGCTGCTCGTCTGCACGCTGCTGTACGTCCTCGTCTCGGCGCTGCTGACCGGCATGGTCAGCTACAAGGAGCTGCTCAGTCTGCAGACGGTGTCGCCGCCCGACTACGCCGCCCCGATGGCCTACGCGATGAAGCACGTCGGCGCGCCCGAGTGGGTACGGATCTCGGTCGACGTCGGTGCTGTCCTCGGTCTGGGCTCGGTCATCCTCGTGATGTTGCTCGGGCAGTCCCGCGTGTTCTACTCGATGTCGCGCGACGGCTTGCTCGGCGGCTGGGCCGGGAAAGTGCATCCCCGGTTCCGCACGCCGTACCTGTCGACGATCTACACCGGCATCGCGGTGGGGCTCGCGACGGGGCTCTTGCCGCTGCAATTGCTGGGGCAGCTCGTGAACATCGGCACATTGCTCGCGTTCGTCCTGGTGTGCGCCGGCGTCATGATCCTGAGAAAGAAGCGGCCCGACCTCGACCGGCCGTTCAGGACGCCGTGGGTTCCGTTCGTGCCGATCATGGGAGTGCTTTGCTGTCTGGGTTTGATGGCCACGCTGCCGCTGGACACGTGGGCCCGGCTGATCGTGTGGTTGCTGATCGGCTTCGTGATCTACTTCGGCTACAGCCGGCACCACAGCCGGTTGCAGCGTGAGATCGCGTCTGGATCAGGTGGTGGTGGCAGCGCCGGCAAGCGGCAAGCGCCACCGGCGCGGTAAGCACGAGAGCGACGGCTGGATGCGCTCGGCAGGCTCTGCCCTTCTGGACAGCGCTTGCCGAGCGCAGGTTTTAGCCTGCGATCCTAGCCAAAGGAGCTAGATCAAAGGTCAGGGAGCGGCAGACAACGTTCAGGACGCGATTATCTTCTCCGAGATGAATTCGAATGGAGTCCCGATTCCACCCGAGCGCGCTCGGGCGGCACGTGACGTTGCGACCGCCTTGACGAACGCGCAGCACGTCGTCCTCACGACGCACGTGAATGCGGACGGCGACGGCGTCGGTAGCGAAATCGGACTCTGGCACATGCTCCGGGCGCAGGGCATCTCTGTGAAGATCGCCAATCCCACCCACATTCCGGAGCGGTTCACCTTTCTCATTCCCGAAGGCGCAGACGCGAGCCAGCGTGCGATACGCGAGATCGAGCGCGCGGACGTCGTCGCGTCGCTCGACATCGGCGACCTCACGCGGCTCGGCGAGCTCGCGGCGGTGATCAAGCGGCGGGAGCCGGCGTTTGTGTGCATCGACCATCACGTCGGGCCGGTGAAACTGCCGGTCGGTCCGTGTCTGATCGCGCCCGACGCGACCGCGACGGCGGAGCTGATCTTCGATCTCGCGAGCGTCGCCGGCTGGCCGCTCACGCCCGAGAGCGCGCAGGCGCTGTACGTCGGATTGCTCACCGACACCGGCGGCTTTCGCTTCTCCAACACCACCGCCCGCGCGCTGCGCGTCGCCGCCGCGTTGCTCGAGCAGGGCGTCGATCCGGAAGAGGTCTACGCATCGGTGTACGCCAGCGCGCCGGAAGGGCGCGTGCGGCTGCTGGCGGAAGTGCTGCAGACGCTGGTGGTCGAGCCGGATGTCGGCCTCGCCTGGGTCAGCGTTCCCGCGGATGCGCTGCGCCGCCACGAGGTGACTCCCGACGATCTCGACGGCATCGTGGAGTTCCCCCGCTCCATCGCCGGCGTGCGGCTCGCACTGCTGTTCCGGCACATCGGCAACGGTCGCATCAAGGTGTCGTTCCGCTCGATGGGGGAAGTCGACGTCGCCGAGCTGGCGCATGAGTTCGGCGGCGGCGGCCATCATCGCGCGGCGGGCGCCTCACTCGCCGGCTCGATGGCGGACGTCGAAGAGAAGGTGCTGACTGCCGCTCGGCGGTTTCTGCGCAACGGCCAGTCCCCATGAGCGCCGCGGACCTCAAATCCCGCGTCGCCCAAGCGCTCGGCGGCGTTTCCAATCCTCGTCACGGCCGCGACATCGTCGCCGCCGGTATGGTGCGCGATCTGGCCGTCGATGAACAAGGCAGTGTGAGCTTCACGTTCGTGCTGACGCGCGACGATCCGGGCGCCTTGGCGCGACAAGCGCGAAAAGCCGTCGCAGGCGTGTCGGGTGTCACGGGTGTCAAGGTGAATGTCGTTGACTCGGCCGGTGTCGGAGCGGGACAGGGCCCATCCGCCTCCCCCGGCCCACCCGCCCGGCCGGCTGCCCGCTCACCCGCTCCGCCGGCACCCCCCACGCCGGACGAGCTGCCACATCTGGGCAAGGTCCTCGCGATCTCGAGCGGCAAGGGCGGCGTCGGGAAGTCCACCGTCTCGGCGAATCTCGCGGCGGCGCTGGCCCTCGAGGGCCATCGGGTCGGACTGATGGACGCCGACATCTATGGTCCGAACATCCCGCGGATGTTCGGCGTGGACACGAAGCCGGAGGTGCAGGGCGGCAAGATTCAGCCGCTCGACGCTCACGGCGTGAAGTTGATGTCGCTCGGCTTCATCGTGGAGCGCGACGCCCCGGCGATCTGGCGCGGTCCCATCATCATGAAAATCATCACCCAGTTCCTGCGCGACGTGGCGTGGGGCGAGCTGGACTATTTCCTGGTCGACCTGCCTCCCGGCACCGGTGACGCGCAGCTGTCGCTCACGCAGATCGTGCGATTGCACGGCGCGATCATCGTGACGACGCCGCAGGAGATGGCGGTCGGCGACTCGCTGCGCGGCGCCAAGATGTTCGAGCGCGTGGGCGTCCACGTCGTGGGGATCGTCGAGAACATGAGCTACTTCGTGTGCCCGCATTGCCACACGCGCACCACGGTGTTTCTGGCGGGGGGCGGCGCGCGCCTCGCCGCCGAGCTGCACGTGCCGCTGCTCGGCCAGATCCCGCTGCAGGCCGGCATGGCCGAGCTGGCCGATAGCGGGAAGCCGATCGTCGTGAGCGAACCCCAGTCACCGGCCGGTGTGGCGTTGCGCGATCTCGCCCGCGCCGTGACGACGCGCGTCGCCGGTTTGTCGCCCGCGCTTCCCATCACCGCGCCCCGCTGAGCTGAGGTCGCGATGGGAAGCATCGGGATGTTGGCCGCGATCGTTGTGATGGTCCAGCAGACCACTCCCGCCCGCGACGACCTGCGCGCCGGGCTGGATACGCTGTACGGTGGAGATTTCGCGGGCGCGGCAGCGTACTTCGAGGCGCTGGCGCGGCGCGATACGATGGATCCAGCGCCGCTCGTCTTTCAGGCCGGCGCCTACATCTGGTGGGCCTCCGCGCTCGATTCCTCCAACTACGAGCTCGCGCGCATCGACTCGCTGCTCGGCTTAGCGCTCGTGCGGGCGCGCAATCAACCCGCCGGCACGGCCGATTTCTGGTTCGCCACCGCGCTCGGGTACCGCGCCCGGCAGCGCGAGGAGCACGGCCACGGTTTCAGCGCCGCCAAAGACGCCAAAGCGATGCGGGATATCTACCAGCGTCTGCTGGCGTCCGACTCCACGTGCGTCGATTGCTATCTCGGGCTGGGCGTGTACGACTACGGCCTGGCTCGGGCGGGCGCGCTGTCGCGGTTCTTCGCGCGCCTCATCGGTCTGGGAAGCGGCAACGCGGAGCGGGGGATTCGCTACATGCGCCGCGCGGCGCACGACGGTGATCTCGCGCGGGTCGAGAGCACGTGGGTGCTCGCCGCGGCGCTGCTGCGGGAAGCGGCGCGCGATCCTGCGGGGCGGGCGGTACTCGAGCGCGAAGCGCGCGGCTACGTGGAGTCGCTCGCCGCGCGCTACCCGCGCAATCCGGTGTTTCAGCGGTTTTTGAAGGAAACGGCCCGCACGCCGTCAGCGGGAGAAGCGAGACGACCGGCGGCCCGTCCCCCGGCGGCGGCGGCCGCTCTGGCGCCGCTCGGGCGGCGTCCACGCGGCGAGCTTGCCGAGCATGTTGTGCACATGACTCTTGACGGTATTGGTCGCGATGTTGAGCCGCTGCGCGATTTCCTTGTTGCCGAGGCCCGCCGTGATCAGCTCGCGGATCTCCTGCTCGCGTTTCGTGAGGCGAACGGTGCCGGCCACAGCCGTGGCTCCTGCGCGCTCCGCATCTCGTCTATCTAATCCGTGCCGGCGCTCGGGAGTGACCCGACGCTCGACGCGGCGAATGGACCAGGGCGTACTTTACCTCCCTTCGTGGGCATAGTGATCCAAGGCACAACACCACCGCTCTTCCTGAGCCTAATCTGATGGGCGCTCGGGACTAGGAGCAGGCATCGTGGGGATGAGTGGTTTCATGGAAAATCGCTCCTTTAGCTTAGGCCGCATGAGCCAACCATTACGCCGCGTGGCGCTGCTGGTCGGTCTCGCGGCGGTCTATTATTTCGCGGCCAAGCTGGGACTCCGATTCGCATTCATCAACAGTTCGGTGACGACGGTGTGGCCGCCAGCGGGTATCGCGCTCGCGGCGTTCGTGCTGTTCGGCTACCGCGTGTGGCCCGCCATCTTTGGCGCCGCCTTCCTCGCGAACATGACGACCACAGGTGCCGTGCTGCCGTCGATCGGGATCGCGCTAGGCAATACCGTGGAAGGCCTATTTGGTTCCTACCTCGTCAACCGCTTCGCGCGGGGCGGCCGTGTGTTCGACCGCGTGCGCGACATTTTCCGATTCACGGTGCTCGCCGCGCTGCTCAGCACGATGGTCAGTGCGACGCTCGGCGTCTTCTCGCTCGTCGCCGGTGGCCTGCTCGCGTGGTCGGCCGCGTCGCGCGTGTGGCTCACGTGGTGGCTGGGCGATGCGGTGGGCGACATCGTCATCGCGCCCGCGCTGATCCTGTGGATCGGCGTCAAGCCGGTGTCGACCATGAGCCGCAGCCGGGTGATCGAAGCGATTGCGGCCGCGGTCGTCGTCGCGTTGGTGACGTTCTCTATTTTCGGCGGGTTGTTTCCGTCGCGCAATTACTCGCTCACCGTGTTGCTGTGGCCCGTGCTGATCTGGGTCGCGTTCCGCTTCGGGCCGCGCGAGGCGGCCACCGCGCTCCTCATGATCTCGCTCATCGCCATCGCGCGCACCGTGCACGGCTTCGGCCCGTTCGGCCACTATCCGGTGGGCGAATCGCTGACGCTGCTGCAGGTGTGGACCGGCATCACCGCGGTCACGAGTCTCGTCCTCGCCGCCGTCGTCGCGTCCCAGCGGGACATCGAGGGCACGTGGCGCGAGCTCGCGGTCACCGATCCGCTGACGGGACTCGCGAACCACCGCCAGCTGGTGAACTCGCTGGAGGGGGAGATCAAGCGCTCCCGGCGCACCGCCCAGCCGCTGGCCGTCGTGCTGCTCGACCTCGACGGCCTGAAGCAGATCAACGACCGGCATGGCCACCTCGCCGGCAGCCTGGCGATTCGCCGCGTGGCTGAGGCCTTGCTGGGCTCGTGCCGCGCGACCGATACGGCGGCGCGCTTCGGCGGGGATGAGTTCGCGCTGGTCCTGCCGGAGACCGGCGAGGCGGCGGCGTGGCATGTCGCCCGTGGCGTCGCGGATCGGCTGGCCACCGACGCGGAAAAGCCGAACTTGTCGATCAGTGTCGGGGTAGCAGTGTACCCCGGGCACGGGGAGACGGTGGAAGCCCTCCTAAATGCAGCCGACGTCGCGTTATACGAGACCAAGGAACGCCGCAAAACCCGGTCAGCAGGCCTTGCTCCTTGAGTGGCCACCAATAGGTTAGGAGCACCATGGATACCAAGAAAAGCGTGAGCGTATCGACCCGCACTGCCGAGTCCTCGGCGCTGTCGGAGTCCTCGGCCGGTTTGCTGCGCGAGCTGGTCGCGCACCTGCGCCAGAACCGCACGCAGCTGCGCGAGGAATGGGCGCGGCGCATCACGCGAGCCGAGCTGCTGACGGCCATGACCGAAGAGGAAATCTTCGCCGAAGCCACCGCGGTGTACGACAACTACGTGGAAGCGCTCGAGACGGGAACCTTCGAGGCCCTGCAAGCCTACTCGCGGCGACTGTCGGAGCGCATCATCCCGCGAGGCGTGGAAACGGACGAAGTCGTCGGTATCGTGCTCTTACTGCGTGACGTGCTCGCCCGCTCGCTGTTCACCAAGTACCAGGACAACGTCGAAAAACTGAACCGGATTCTCGACAGCTACGAGCCCGCGGCGAACCGCATCGCCAACACGGTGGCGGTCGGATTCGTGGAAGAGCGCGAGCGCATCATCCGGCAGCAACAGGAAGCGATCCGGGAGCTGTCGACGCCGGTGCTCCAAGTGCGCGAGCGGCTGCTCATTCTTCCCATCATCGGCGTCATCGATCCGCAGCGCGCCCGCCAGCTGACGGAACAGCTGCTGCGCGCGATCCGCGCCAACCGCGCCAAGGTCGTCGTGATCGACGTGACCGGTGTGGCGGCGATGGACTCCGGCGTCGCGAACCACTTGGTGCAGACGGTCGAAGCGTCGCGCCTGCTCGGCGCCACCGTCATCGTGACCGGCCTGTCGCCGGAAATCGCGCAGACGCTCGTCACGATCGGAGTCGATCTCAGCGAAATGGCGACCGTCGGTGACCTGCAGGGAGGTATCGAAGAGGCCGAGCGACTGCTGGCGGATCGTGCGCCGCCGGCGCCGCCGATGCGCGGCGAACTCCCGCCCGAAACAAGTCGCTAACACCCCGCCCTCCGGAGGACGCAGTGGAAGTACCTATTCTGCGGCAGGGGCAGTATCTCATTGCGTCGATTCAGTCCGCGCTCACTGACGCCGATCTCTCGCACCTGCGTGAAGCGCTGATCGCCCAGGTCGGGCGGTCGCGCTGCCGCGGTGTCATCGTCGACGTGACGGCCCTCGACGTCATGGATTCCTTCGCGGTCCGGACCTTGCGCGACATCGCTCACATGGCGCGGCTGCGCGGGGCCGAGACGGTGATCGTGGGCATCCAGCCCGATGTCGCCTTCGCGATGGTGCAGCTCGGGCTCACCCTGAAGGGCGTGGCCACCGTGCTGGACCTGGAGGAAGGCCTCGCGTTCCTGGACGGCCGCACCAAGGAGCGCACGCTCGAAGTGAAGCCCAAGCGTCCGAGCGGCCGTGGGTGAGGAACTGCGCCTCACGATTGCCGCCGATGTCGATGTCGTTGAAGCCAGACAGCAGGGACGGGCGCTGGCGGCGGTCGCAGGATTCTCGAGCGGTGAGCAGACGGTCATTGCCGCCGCGATCTCGGAGATTGCCCGCAATATCCTGATGTACGCGAAGAAGGGCGAGGTCACGCTCAGTCTCGTCCAGAACGGCGATCGCCAGGGCGTGTCCATCGTCGCGAGCGATCAGGGCCCCGGCATCCCCGACATCGAGCGCGCCATGCAGTACGGGTATTCGACGTCGCACGGGGTTGGTGCCGGGCTGCCCGGTGCCAAGCGCCTGATGGACGAGTTCGATCTCAAATCGGTCGTCGGGCAGGGAACGACCGTCACGATGAAGAAATGGCGCCGGTCAATCTGAAGATCGACACCGCGTTCGCCGAGCTGCCGCTGCCCGGCCAGGCGGAGTCGGGTGATCTCTGTCTCATCAAGCGCGTCGGCAAAGGGACGCTGCTCGCGGTGGCCGACGGGCTCGGGCATGGCCAGGAGGCCGCATCAGCCGCGCATGCAGCCGTCGCCGCGATCGACCGCCATGCGCGCGAGCCGCTCGTGGATCTCGTGCGGCGGTGTCACGAGGCGCTGGTGGGCATGCGCGGCGTCGTGCTGGGGCTCGCCTATCTCGATCCCCCAGCGGGGTCGATGCAATGGCTCGGGGTGGGCAACATCGGCGGCGTGGTACTCCACGCCGATACCAAAGCGCGGCCACCGCGGGTCTCGCTCGTGCCCCACGCGGGATTCATCGGCGCCGAGCAGCCGCACGCCACCGCGCGCGCCGTGCCGCTGGTTCCGCGCGACACCATAATCCTCTATTCGGACGGTATCCAAGACGGATTCGCAGAGTCGCTCGTGCTCGCCAACTCGCCGCAAGAGATCGCCGATTTCATCATCGCCCGCCACCGGAAAGGCACCGATGATGCGCTTGCGCTGGTAGCACGTTACGGCGGCTGATCTTCCCGAAATAACGGCCACAACCCCTGCCGCAGGCTCGCTGACCGTCGGGCCGCTGCGGCCGGTCGTGTTGCGCCTCGCCGTGCCCGCCGTGGCGATGATGGCGTGCCATTTCACGTTCAATCTGATCGACAGCATCTGGGTGGGCCGGCTGATCGGACCCGCGGCGCTCGCCGCGGTCTCGACCGCGGGCTTCTACGTCTGGGTGGTGCTCTCTCTGGGCGAGATGGTGGAGATCGGGTTGATCGCGGTCGCGGCCCGGCGCCATGGCGAGGGCCAGCCGGAGCGCGCCGCGCGCGCAGCGGCGGCGGCCGTCGCGTATGCGTTGGTCGCCGGGCTGGTCGTGAGTGTGGTCGGGGTGCTCCTTACGGACACGATGTTTCGGTTGATGAGAGTGCCGGCGGAGGTGGCATCCCTCGGGCACGCGTACCTGTCCACCTGGTTGCTGGGCGGGCCGCTGGTGTTCGGCTTTTTCGCGATGGAAGCCACGTTCCGGGCTGCGGGAGACACCCGCACCCCGTTCTTGATGCTCGCGGGCTCGGTGTGCGTCTCGATCGTGCTCGATCCGCTGCTGATCGCCGGAGTCGGACCCTTCCCACGGCTGGGAGTCGAGGGCGCGGCGCTAGCGTCGGTCATGGTGCGCGGCGGTGGCTTCCTGATCGGCGGCATCATCGCGCTGCGGCGCGGCCTTTTGCGGATCAGCGCGCCCGACTGGCGCGCGGTGCCTACGATCATCCGGATCGGCATGCCGCTCTCGCTCGCCGGCGTGCTGCTCTCTGTCATTTACATGTGGCTGACGCGCTTTACGTCGCGCTTCGGTACCGCGGCGCTCGCAGCCCTGGGCGTGGGCCATAAGATGGAAGGGCTCGGTTTCATCGCGATCAGCGGCTTCGCGCTGGCTGCGAGCGCGCTGGTCGGCCAGAACCTCGGCGCCCGGCAGGAGCCGCGAGCGCGGGAAGCGGTGCGGCTGACCGTCCGCTATTGCCTGGTCGTCACCGTGACGACCGCAGTCGCGTTTCTCCTTATTCCAGCTCGATTGGTTGCGCTCTTCACCGGCGATCCCCAGGTGATTGCAGACGGCGTGCTGTACCTGCGCGTGATCGCGTTTGCGCAGATCGGCCAGAGCTTCGAGCTGATCCTCGAAGGTGCCCTGGCCGGGGCGGGCTACACGTTCTGGCCGCAGATCGTGAGCACGAGCCTCACCGCGCTACGGATTCCGCTCGCGGCCTGGTGGTCGGGTTGCTTCGGTCTGCTCGGGATTTGGCTGGCCCTCAGTGTGACGGCGATTTCGCGCGGCATCGCCATGGTGCTCTTCTGGAAGAGCGGGCGCTGGCGTACCGTCAGGGTCTAGGCATGGCGATCATCACGCTGCTCACCGATTTCGGTACCGCCGATAGCTACGTGGCCGAGATGAAGGGCGTCCTGCTGTCGCGCCGGGCGGATCTCGCGCTCGTAGACATCAGCCACGAGGTTCCGCCGGGCGATATTCGCGCAGGCCAGTACCTCCTGAGCCGGGCGTGGAGGCATTTTCCCAGAGGGACGATCCACCTCGCCATCGTCGATCCCAGTGTGGGTACGGAGCGCCGTGTTGTTGCCGGAGAGAGTGAAGGACATCGATTCCTGGCGCCCGATAACGGCCTGCTGTCGTTCCTGCCACCGGACGTGCGCCTCGTGTCGTTACCCGTGCCGGTGGACGCGTCCGCGACGTTTCACGGCCGCGACGTGTTTGCCCCGGCCGCTGCCAGCCTCGCGGCCGGCGATCCGGTCGATGCTCTGGGAACCTACATCACCCATCCGGTCCGCCTCCCATTGCCCGTCGCGCGTCACGATGGAACTGGCGTGGTCGGAGAAGTGATCTACGTCGACCGCTTCGGCACGCTGATCTCGAACATCGTGCCATCGGCCGTTGAGCCGGGGGTGCGGATTCGCGTCGGTGACGTCGATGTGGGCCCGCTCCGCCGCACGTTTGCCGATGCGCCGCGCGGCGCGCTCGTGGCTCTCACGGGCTCTGGTGGCACGGTCGAGATTGCAGTACGAGATGGCAGTGCGGCGCGTTTGCTGGGAGTCGGTGTGGGGGCGGAAGTGCGGGCCTGACATCAACTGCGCGTGAAATGCGCAGCAAAGGCGCGGTAGGTGATGCGCCTTGCGCGCCGTTCAGCTCTGCCAGTCGCCCGATGGCGTGCGAACCTTCACCTTCGCCATCACCCGATCAGCAAAGCCAGGCTGCGGTGCGAACTTCGGCAGCTGCACCAGCTCGAGAATGACTTTGCGCTCCCGGTCGGCTTCGACGCGGCAGAGCGAGCAATCGGCAAGGTGCAACGCCCGGGCGGCAGGCAGCAGTCCCTGCGCCCAGAGCTCGATTTCATCGGTTGTGAGGTGCATGGTGAGGTCAGTCATTTGGTTTCCTACGGCCTGGGTTTGGAGCCGGTTTCAATCCCGGCGGTCTTCCAAATAGCCACGCAATTCATTACGGGCCCTATGGATATAAGTTTTGACCGTGCCCAGGGGCAGGTCCAGGGTTTCGGCGATTTCCTCGTAGGAAAACCCCTCCACATGTCGTAGCAGAATGCACGACCGGTACTCCGGCCGCAGCCGGGCGATGGCCCGCTCGATGGCGGTGCCGAGTTCCCGGCTTAGGGCCTGGTCGAGGGGGCTCTCGGCCCGGTCACCGACTTGCAGTGACGTCGACCGCATTTGCTCGGGCGTCTCGGCGGTCGGCGAGCCATCCAGCGACAGCGTGTCGATGCTCTTGCGGCGCAGGTGATCGATCGCGGCGTTGTTCGCGATCTTGAAAATCCACGATGAGAATTTGAATTCCGGCCGGTACGATTTGATGCCGTTCAGGACCTTGATGAACGTTTCCTGCGCGAGATCCTCGGCGAGCGCGCGGTCGCGCACCATCCGATAGAGCAGTGAAAAGACCGGCCGTT